>CAZJXA010000128.1:0-9322 GCA_964549785.1 uncultured Phycisphaeraceae bacterium
GCTTGGGCTTCCATGACCAGGAGCCGCTTCGCGAGACGAATCGGCCCACCGACACTGCAACGTCGGTACGATGTTCTCTTCCAATCCCTCAGCAACGTCGTCCACGCCTCATTACCCGTTCCCTGAATGCCGTCCACACTCCACCAGCGATTCGTCGCATTGCTCTGTGAAACCTGCGGCTACGGCCTGGCGGGCCTCCCCGAGACGTCCGACTGCCCTGAATGCGGCACGCCGATCGCTCGGTCACTCCCGACCCAACGCGCGGGGTCGAGATGGCTACGTCGTCCCGGCCTGTTTTCATGGGCCCGCACGAACTGGGACGTTGTCCGGCACCCCAAGACCACCTTCCGCTCGCTTCAACTGGTCGGCACCGGATGGAGACCGTTCCTCGCGATCAATCTTCTCATCGCCGCGTTCCTCCTGGTCGAGCCGTACACGGGCACGTTCATCGGGGATCCCCTCCGGAACGCCCGCGCCTTTGACAACCCCGCCGCTGTCGCCGGATATGCCTTCGCGATCATCTCCCGAACCGCCGGGGCGGCCCTGCTTCTCTTCGGTCTCACGTGGATCGAAACACTCGGGGTGCGGTTTTTTGCGGCCCGCCGCGGCTGGCGAATCACCAAAGCCGCGGCTTGGCAAATCTGCGCCCACGCCTCGATCGGTTGGGTGCTCATGGCCCTTTTGCCCCTGCTGGTGCTCGCGCTGTACTTCTCGATCAACCTGTTCTTCGGAAGCGAAATATCAAGATGGACCGGACGATCCGTGGATCTCCGTCCGGTCATTGGCATCAGCTCGACGGTCGGCGAAGTCGGGGTCGTCGGCCTCACGCTGGTCGCCTACGCAGCCGGGCTGGTCGTTTTCGAGTCCCTGGTCTACGTCGGTGTCCGCAAGTGCCGCTACGGGAACGCGCCGACCTGATTGGACAGCACCCCTCCCCGCGATCTGGAGACCTGGAAACGAACCGGCGGAACCGCACCGCGAACTCTCGGGCGAGTCCAACGTCTCCTGTTTTACATAATATGTATTATAGGACTTTGGACGTGGGGGCGGTTTCTCGCCTCGGCCGGGCCACCACGCCGTCAAGCCACAACCTTTTCAAGCCGCGCCCCCAGCACCCGCTGCTCCCGCGGCGGACGTCGCCCGGTGTGCCGCGAGCGCTGTGGCCTGAGCCGCCTGAGGTCCGCCGCTCTGCCCCTCGACCGCCATGTTCACGAAGGTGTAGCCGAAGCCCGGCAACTGGTTCTCCCACAAGAGCCCTCCCGTTCGAAGGTCCAACGCGTAGATCTTCCCGGCACCGCCGATGAAAACTTGATTCCCACTGACCAGGATCGTGGGGGTCAGCGACGAAAACGGGATTTTGGTCTTCCACAGGATTTATCCGGTGGTGCGCTCGATCGATGCCGCGTTCTTGCCCGTAACGAGCACGAAAGAAGAGTTCATCGGAGAAAGTTTAGCAGAGCTGCGGTCGTGCGTGATGACCCTTGTTTGTAACTGATTCTGATATACTGGCGGGACATGCGAACGCCTTCTCCATCGCTCGTTCACGTCCTGTTCGCCGCCGCCTGCGGGCTGTCAGCGACCCTCGCCTTTGGGCAGGACGGTCGGGTTGTGCCGTCCGCCGACTACCAGCAGCGTCTCAAAGGGTTCTGGCTTGGCCAATGCATCGCCAACTGGACCGTCCTCCGCACCGAAGGTGCTAGGCAAACGGCGCCGTTCCTCACCGATGCTGACTGGGGGCAGCCGTTCGGCGGCCCGTTCCCGCTGGATTTCGTCACAGGGGGCAACCCGTGGCACGCCGACGACGACACCGACATCGAGTACGTCTACCTCCACGCGATGGACCAAGCCGGTCACGCGGCCCTGAGCCCGGACGAAATCCGCAACGCGTGGTTGGCCCACATCCAGGGCCATATTCGTCACCTGTTCCGAATTGAGCGTCGTGGGCGTTGACGTTCCGAACGTGCCCGCCACCTTCGACCGCGACCTCAACGGCCTTACCACGACCGACGATCTTTGCGAATGGGAGCGGTCGCCCGCCGACCTCGATGGCGACGGGTTCGCCGGGGGAGCCGACCGGGCGTATCAAACTCGGGCGGTTCGTTGGGGCGAGCGCACGGCGATGATCTCAGGCCGTTGAGCAACCGTTCCACTTGCCCGCGGCAAACCGGACGCCGACAGTTCACCCATGACCGCCGACCCGATCACGCTGCATGTATCCCTCTCAACCGGGCCGCTCACCATCGCTCAGGTCGAAGCGGTCGCCCGTCGTGGTGTGCCGATCGGTCTGACTCCCCAAGCCGTGTCGGCGATGCAGCAATCTCGCTCGGTGGTCGAAGCCGCGCTCGGTGACGGCCGCCCCCACTACGGTGTCAATACCGGATTCGGCTCCCTCTCGCGTCAACGAATCGCGCGCGAAGATCTTCTGACGCTGCAACGAAACCTGATCCGCAGTCACGCCGCAGGAGTCGGTCCGCCGTTGCCGGAAGAGATTGTTCGCGGCATGATGCTGCTGCTGGCGGCGTCGTTGTGCCGCGGCTTCTCGGGCGTGCGTCCCGAAGTGCCGGAATTGCTCGTGGCGATGCTCAATGCCGGCGTTGTACCCGTGGTGCCCGAAGTCGGCTCGGTCGGCGCTTCCGGCGATCTCGCCCCCTTGGCCCATGTGGCCCTGGTGCTGATCGGTGAAGGCGAGGCGTTCCTGAACGGCGCCAGGACGAGCGGGGCCGATGCGCTCCGCACCGCCGGCCTCACGCCAATCACCCTCGAAGCGAAGGAAGGCCTTGCGCTCATCAACGGCACCCACCTCATGGCCGCCTCCGGTGCACTCGCGATTTCTGATGTCGGCCGGCTGTGGTCCCACGCGGTCCTGGCCTGCGCCATGAGCATCGATGCCAGCCGGGCCACCGATGCCGCGCTCGATGACCGGATTCACATGGCCCGGCGGCAGGTGGGTCAGGTGATCGCGGCGGAGAGCCTGAGAGCCCACTTGGCGGGCAGCGAAATCGTGCGTTCGCACGCCGAAAACGACCCGCGAGTCCAAGATCCCTATTGCCTCCGCTGCGCCCCGCAGGTGCTCGGGGCCGCCCTCGACGGCATCACCGCGTGCCGGGCGACCGTCGAGCGCGAACTGGGAGCGGTCACCGACAACCCCTTGGTCTTTGGTGAAGGTCGTGGCGGCGATATTATCTCCGGCGGCAACTTCCACGGCATGCCGCTGGCCATTGCGCTCGATTCCCTCGTCATCTCGGTCGCCCACATCGCCGGTATCGCCGAGCGGCGAATCTTCTGGATGCTCTCGGCATTCGACAGCGAGAGCCACCTCAAGCCCTACCTCGCCGCGGGCCAGCCCGGGCTCTCCTCCGGCCTGATGATCGCCCAATACACCGCCGCCGCCTGCTGCAACGAGATCATCGGACTCTGCACCCCGGCGAGCGTCTCCAACATCGGAACGAGTGCCGGGATCGAAGACTACAACTCGTTCGGGCCACGGGCCGCCGCGAAACTGCGCCGCGCCATCGAACTCGCCGAGAACGTCGTGGCGATCGAGTTGCTGACGGCCGCGGAAGGCATCGAGGCGCACCGCCCGCTCCAAAGCGGCGCGGCGGTTGAAGCCGTCCACGCCCACATCCGTCGGGCCGTCCCGAAACTCACCCGCGACCGTCCACCCGCAGCCGACATCGCCGCAATCGTCGAGATGATGCGACTGGACGTCCCACCTGACCCCGCACCCCCGATGCCCTGATGCCCTGATGCCCTGATACAACATGTCTCACGCCCCCGGGCTCGGTGCCATCTCCCTCATCCCCTTTCGGCCTTCGCTTAAGAGCGGACGCGACCAACCGTCCGACGTACGCTTTCACACGCCCTCCAAGTAGGAATGCCCTCAATGCCCAACGCCGTTGAGCACCCGTCGAGAATCCATACGACCGCCTTCAGCGACGGTGCCCGCCCGGTCCGCGCAACCCGCGGCACCGTCCGGTCGTGCAAAACCTGGCAGGCCGAAGCGGCCCTTCGGATGCTGATGAACAACCTCGATCCCGAGGTCGCCGAACGACCCGATGAACTGGTGGTCTACGGCGGTCGCGGCAGGGCCGTACGCTCGTGGGCCGCCTTCGATTCGATCGTCGCCACGCTGCAGCGGCTCGCGCCCGATGAAACGCTCCTCGTCCAATCGGGCAAGCCCGTGGGCGTCGTCCGCACCACCACCGACTCGCCCCGCGTCCTCATCGCGAACTCCAACCTCGTGCCCCACTGGGCGACTCAGGCCAAGTTCGACGAGTTGGAAGCCGCCGGGCTGATGATGTTTGGCCAGATGACCGCCGGCAGTTGGATCTATATCGGAACCCAGGGAATCCTGCAGGGCACCTACGAGACGTTCGCCGAGTGCGGACGGCGTGACTTCGGCGGCGATCTCGCGACTCGGCTCTGCGTGACCGGCGGGTGCGGCGGGATGGGCGGCGCCCAGCCGCTCGCCATCACCATGGCCGGCGGAACCGCACTGATCGCCGACGTTGATATCACCCGCCTCCAGCGCCGCAAGAACGACCGCTATCTTGATCACGTCTTGGGTGGCGTCGACGCCGCCATCGATGCGGCCGTCGCCGCCGCAGCGAGCGGACGGGCCGAATCCTTCGGCGTCTGCTGCAACATCATCGAATTGCTCGAGCGGTTGCTCGACCGCCGCATTACCCCCGACGTCCTCACCGACCAGACCAGCGCCCACGACCCACTCACCGGGTATGTGCCGATGGAGATGACCAACGTAGAGGCCGCGGCCGCCCGGACGAATGATCCTTCGGGCTATCAGCGGCTCAGCCTCGCCGGGATGAAACGCCACGTCGCGGCGATGCTGCAACTTCAATCCCGCGGCAGCGTGACCTTCGATTACGGCAACAACATCCGCCAGCGCGCCAAAGACCAGGGTCTGGCCGAAGCCTTCAACTTCCCGGGATTTGTCCCCGCCTACATCCGTCCGCAGTTCTGTCTTGGTCGCGGGCCCTTCCGATGGGTGGCGCTCTCGGGCGATCCTCGCGACATCTTCGTAACCGACCATGAGATACTGAAACTCTTCCCCCGCGAAGGCGACGAGTACACCCAGCGCCTCCACAATTGGATTCTCGGGTGCCATTCCAACCCCGATGCACTCGTAGCGGGCGACTTCGACCGGTGCGGACCACGCTTCGGCTTCCAAGGGCTTCCCGCCCGCATCTGCTGGCTCGGGCTCGGCCAGCGCGATAAGGCCGGCCTCCTATTCAACCGTCTTGTCGCGGACGGAAAGGTCTCCGCCCCGGTCGTCATCGGCCGCGATCACCTCGATTGCGGCAGCGTGGCTTCCCCAAATCGAGAAACAGAGGCGATGCTCGACGGAACCGACGCCGTCAGCGATTGGGCACTCCTCAATGCCATGGTGAACATCGCCTCGGGCGCCAGTTGGGTGAGTTTCCATCATGGCGGCGGCGTCGGCATCGGCTTCAGCCAACACGCAGGCCAGGTCATCGTCGCCGACGGAACCCCCGACGCCGCCCGACGTCTGGAGCGCGTCCTCACCAACGACCCGGCCATGGGCGTCTTCCGGCACGCCGACGCGGGCTACAGCGATGCCCAGGCCTGCGCCGATCGACTGTCGGTGGATATACCGATGAAGGGCTGGTAGTTCGCGTTGCGGTACGCCATCGCCCTCGTCGTGCTCTGCGGGGCACTGGTCCTCGGTTGGGCGGTTGCGTACGGCACCGCTTCCGACGTCGGCATGGCGACGATCGCGGTCTTCGCGGTCGTCTTTTTCTCGACCCTCCCCGTTCTCTTGGGCGTCGCCTCGCGCAGAGCTGCGAACCGTCGGGTCGGCGGGCTCGGTGTCTCCGCCGAGTCGTCCCCAATTGTCGTTCGCGAGCGTCCGGCCAGCCCGGCGCCTGCACACACGGCGTCACCGTCACACCCCGACCCGAATCCCGCTCCACACCTCAAATCGACCGGCAATCCATCGGCCTGAATCGCACCTTTGTGGCATCGCTCCCCCCATGTTTCAAGGGCGGAGTTTCATACCACGCAGGAGATTCCCGATGAATATCAAGACCTTTGCGTTCGTTTCCGCCGCTGTGCTCGCGTCTTCGGCCGGCCTCGCATCGGCCGACATCATCAACGCCACCATCACCGCCGACAACCACTATGCCCTCTACACATCAAGCGGCGACGAGATCACCCTGATCGGCCGCAACGAAATGGGCGCCGGAGGCTCGTCCGGAACCTACAACTGGTCCGCGCCGGAAACGTGGGCCTTCGAGGCGGGCGAATACATCTACATCGCCGCGTGGTCCGACGACGCCGTGGCCCAAGGTGTCCTCGCCAAAATGCAGAGTGTCAACGACACCTTCCACAGCGGGGATACCCGGTGGGAAGTCCTCGCGTCGGGTGAAAACCTCGGCGACGGTTCCCCCGCGCCGTCCACTTCCGACATCGCCGCCCAAGTAGCGTTCGCCGATGCCAACAACACTTGGGAAACACCCTTCGTCGGCGGTGGCAACGGGATCAGCCCTTGGGGCACTATCGCCGGGGTCGGCAACGACTCGAACTGGATGTGGCGAACCTTCGGGGACGACCTCAACCCGCTTCTGGGCGGGGCCAACGCGGAGGAATACCTCATCTTCCGAATGCCGACCTCTGTGCCCGCACCGGGCGCCCTCGCCCTCGCTGGCCTGGCGGTGGGCGGCGTCTTGCGTCGCCGCCGCTAATCGCCCTTAGAACTCCACGCCAAAAACTCCACTCCAGAACCCCACGACGCCCCTTTCCGAAAGTCACTTTCGGAGGGGGCTTTTTCATGCCCGGCGGGGGCACCGCTGACCGCCATGGCGCCCGACCACACGCACCAACCGACTCTCCGCCACCACAAAATCGTCTTGCACATTCCAATCGCCAAATCGATACTTCACGCGTAACACCCGTGGAGCTCCTCAAAATGCGCAACCGACTCTTGATCCTCGTCGCCGGGTTCGCCGTCACACCCACGTTCGCACACACCGGCCTCCGCGTCACCAGCCAGCAGGCCGTCGCGGTGTACGGCGGTGCCCAGGGCGTTCTCCGCTACGCCGGCGGCGGCAATGCCCACGAGAACAGTTGGTCACGACCGGTTTCACACTCGATCGAGAGCGGCGAGTCCGTCTATCTGGTCGCCCCCGCCAATGAAGTCGCCATGCGCGGCATCCTCGCCGAGGTGAGCGTCCCCGGCGAGCATGTCCTCAGCGGCGACGCCCGTTGGGAAATGTTTACGATCAACCCCGGCGATTCCCACATCGGAACTGCCCCCGATGCGCACACGCTGTTTGCGTGGGTCAACATCGCCGATGACGCCCGGGCCTGGCGATTCCCCGATCTCTCTGGCACCAATGCAGAAACCTCGCCCGAGTTCCTCGATGGCATCCGGGATTCGGCGGCCCGGATGTCGCGTCGATTCGCCGCTGACATCTCCGCCGACCTGGGTGACGGCGCGCCCAAGTTCGTCGTGTGCCGCCTGCGCTTCCCCAATAACCCTGTCGGCGATCAAGACAGACAATCACCCCACCAGCAGGCGGCCCGCCCCGGAGTCGGCCCCGCGGCCGCCGGCGGCGCCAGCGGCGCCCCGCAAGCGGGCGGCATTCCTTCGGGCGGCGGCGCGGATGGCGGCGCCGGGCCAACCGCTCAACGACCGGGTCTCCTCGATCCCGATCTTGAGGACCCCACCGACCCCACCCATAACACGCCGCTCACAGGCGCCGCCGATGACGCCTCCGCCGTCCAACCTCCCGCAGAGCCCACGCCGGTCATTCCGACCCCACCGGCCACGCCGCCTTCCGATCTCATCGCCAGCACCCCGCCCGTCAATCCCAGCGATGGGCCCAATGTACCACCGTTCGAACTCCCGTCCGAGGCACCGACCAACCCGCCTAGCCCCCCCACTCCTTTGACATCGCCTGCACCACCGCCTCCCGCTGTTCCTTCACCCGGCACCTTGCTCGCCGCTGGCTTCGGTATCACGATCGCGGTGCTTCGCCGCCGACGTTAAAGCACGGTCGGGTGCGCTCGCTAAATGAAATCGGGCTCATCCGGGTCCTCTACTTTCCGCAGCGGGGTACGCTGCGGACATGATCCTCAACCAGCGCTCGCGCTCCGGCCGTCGTTTCCCCACACGCCTCCTCATCGCCGGGGTTATCGCGCTGATTTCGGTCGTCACCTATATGAGCCGGAAGACCACGAATCCGCTCACCGGAAAGACCCAGCACATCAGCGTCTCGCAAGATCAGGAGATCGCAATGGGCCTTCAGGCGGCCCCCGAAATGGCCGCCCAGTTCGGTGGCCTCTCGCCCGACAGCGCGGCCCAGAACTTGGTGGACGCGGTCGGCGGCAGGCTCGTCGCCGTTCTTCCGGAAGAAGCGATCGATTACCCCTACGACTTCCACGTTCTGGACGATTCCAAGACCGTCAACGCATTCGCCCTGCCGGGTGGCCAGATCTTCATCACCGCAGCGCTCTTGAGCAAACTCGAAACCGAGGGTCAACTCGCCGGCGTGCTGGGGCATGAGATCGGGCACGTCGTCGGTCGCCACAGCGCCGACCGGATCGCCAAGGCCGAGTTAACCCAAGGTCTGGTCGGTGCCGCCACCATGGCCGGCTCCGATTCGCAGATGGGTGCCCAGTCGGCTCAGGCGGTCGCCTCGATGGTCGGCAACATGGTGAACCTGAAATATGGCCGCGGCGATGAACTCGAATCCGATCGTTTGGGTGTGCGATTCATGGCCTTGGGCGGATATGACCCCAACAGCATGAAGCGCGTCATGGAAATACTCCGCGACGCCAGTGGCGGCGGCAGCCGCCAGCCCGAGTTTGCCAGCAGCCACCCCGATCCGGGAAACCGCATCGCGGAAATCGATTCGGCGATCAAGGAGCTGTATCCGAACGGGATCCCCAATGGGCTCAAGCCATAACGCCATCGGCTTTATCCTCCGACGTGGGGCTGCCCGGGCCGCGCCCGCTGAGTCAGATAGCGATCGATCAGTTTCACGACCTCTTCGTGCAACTCCAGCGCTGCGACCGTCTGATCACCGGTCTTGATGTCGTTCACCAGCACGCTGAACGCGACCCGTCCGTTCGTCTCGTCGTTCACGACATACCCCGACAGACACCGCACCCCGTCGATGAACCCGCTCTTGGCGAAGAGTTGGCACCCGAGCTTTACGCCTTGGAAGCGCTTCCGCAGCGTTCCCTCACCGGGCGTCGCCATGCTCTCTGTAAAGACGTCCCGCATCGAATCATCCTCGGCCACCGAATCCAGCCAGCGGGTGATCGTCGCCGCGGCGAC
>CAZJXA010000129.1:0-9188 GCA_964549785.1 uncultured Phycisphaeraceae bacterium
CTTGTTTTTCACGCATCTTGGCCCCCCGCCGCTTCGCGCGCCCGTATTTTATTAGCCGGATGCCGCCCGAACCTCGGTTGCCGTGTCGATCCCGGCATCATCGATGCCGTCTTTACCGGTTGTAACGGAATCACTCGCTGCCATCAGTGCCGACTTGCCGCTTCCAAGCTGAATGTGAGCGTGTGGCCCGGTCGATGAGCGAGCACGCGCCGCCCAAGCGGGCACCCCCCAACCGAAAGGCCCATCCTGTGCCCGCATCACGATCCAGAACCGAGCGTTGGCGAGAGAGCCTCGAGCACATCCAAGCCCGCGGCGGCGGGATCGAGTTCTCCGTTACCCAAGGTGACACGGGCCAGAAATCTCCAGATCTCATGTGGCGGACGAGGGTTTTCGCGGTCTCTGATTCGGAGATCGTGCTGGAACGCCCCGCCGCGGTCGGGAAGGTGATCGATTTCTTGCCGGGCACCTCGGTGATCGGGGTGATCGCCGTCGGACAGAATCGCTGGATGTTCCGCAGCGAGATATTGCCCGCAGGGCCGGGCAGGCCGGGGGTCAACACCCCATTCAATTCCATGCGGATCGCCATGCCCACGAGCGTCGAACGCTGTCAGCGCCGGGACTTTTTCCGAACTTCCACGGCGTCGCTCTCGATGCCGGGTGTGGAGTGCTGGCCCCTCAAAGACCCGATAACGGTCGTTTCGGCCGAAGTAGCGAACCGCGCCATGATCGTTGCCGCCGAAATTAACGGGCAGGCACCGATCACCTCCGAGCTCACGCTCCCAGATGTCGGTCAGTCGTTCCGGGCCCGTCTGATGAACATCGGTGGCGGCGGAATCGGCCTTCAGGTGGCACGGGCGGATATTTCCAGCACCGGACGATCGCCGCTGCTATGGGTGCGTCTGGACCTGCGGCCGATGATCGCCGCCCCGCTGGGCTTGACGACGCGGATCGCCCACACCCACGTCGATCACGAACAGAACCTTTACATCGGGCTCGCCTTTGACTTTTCGTTCAACGCAAGCCACAAGGATTTCGTCTCGCAGCAACTGGAACGGTGCGTCGCGGGAATCAAACGTCCGGACTTCCGGGCTGCGGCCTGAGTGCCCGGCTTCCTACTGGTGAGGTCGGCCCCTAGCATGAACCCTACCGTGGTCGGGTCTCCGCGTTCCGCGCTGTGCGAAACCGGACCCGTCGCGATCGAAGGATTCATCCGCGCGGCATCGAAACGGCGGCTTGCCGATCGATGCCTTCTGCGGTTGGTGACGTTTTCATACGCCGGCCCGCATGCTTTGTTGGAGAGTGGTGTAACCGCTCATGCGCTCCGGTAGTGCGGTGTCGAGTGTTCAGATGGGGTTACGAATCTCTGCGTTCGCCCGCGGCGGAAGGGCGTTCTGTATCGCGTCTGTGCGGGTTCCGTGAACACTCGGTGAACGTGCGGTGAAGACCCCTTCGATCCGACGGTGAAAACTCCGGCTGCGTTTTCGAGCGCTGGAGAACACGCGGATGCCGCATGGATCGTTGCTCATAGCCGAAATCGGGATCGTGCACGTCGCTATCGCGGGCGTGCTCGCTCTTGTCGCGGGCGTCGTGGCTGGCCTCTTCGGTGCCGGAGTATTGGGCCGACAGACCGTGGCGCAAGCGAAAGGCGAGTCGGAGCGGATCCGAACGCAAGCCGACGCCGACGCCAAGAACGCCGCCGACAAGGTCCGGATGGAGTCGGAGCGTGAGATCCTCGAAAAGCGTTCGAAAGTGGAGGGCGAACTCGACAAGGCTCGCAGTGAGGTCAAGGAAGACGAACGGCGCCTCGCCAAGCGCGAGGACCTGATCGACCGCAAGGAGGAATTCCTGACTCAACGGGATCAGTCGCTGGCAAAACTCGCCGAGACGATGAAAACCCGGGAGCAGACGATCGTCGGACGCGAGGGCGAAGTCGAGCAGGCGGTGGCCCAGCAACGGGAGGCGCTTCAGAAGATTTCCGGCCTGGACAAAGCCGCCGCCACTGAAGTCCTGTTAAAGCGGGTTGAGGATGAGAGCCGCCATCTGGTCGGCAAGGTCGTCCGCGATATCGTTGAGAAGGCGGAAACCGAGGCCAAGGACAAGGCTCGCGAGATCACGCTGATGGCGGTTCAGAGGTTCGCGGCCGAGCACACCAGCGAGAGCACGGTTCGGACCGTCGCCATCCCGTCGGACGACATGAAGGGCCGGATCATCGGGCGCGAGGGTCGCAATATCCGCGCGATCGAGAAGGTGACGGGTGTTGACATCATTGTCGACGATACCCCGGGCGTGATCGTCGTTTCGTGTTTCGACAAGGTGCGGCAGGCGGTGGCCGTCGAGAGTTTGGAGCGGTTGATCGCCGACGGCCGGATGCACCCCGCCCGCATCGAGGAGGTCGTTGAGAAGGTCCGATCGGAGATTAACGAGAAGATCGTGAAGGCCGGCAAAGACGCGACGCTCGAGATGAACCTTCGCAACATCCATCCGAAGGTGATCGAGGCGATGGGCAAGTTGCACTACCGAACCAGTTACGGCCAGAACGTCCTGCGTCACTCGATCGAGGTTGGGTTCCTTTCGCAGATCATCGCCGACCAACTCGGCCTCGACGGCACACTCGCCCGCCGTTGCGGCTTCCTCCACGACATCGGCAAGGCCATGGACCACGAGATGGAGGGCGGCCACCCGAAGATCGGAATGGACTTTGTCCGCCAGTTCGGCGAAAAGGAAGCCGTCCTGAACGCCGTGGGCGGGCATCACGCGGATATCCCCGCCACCACCTTCTACACGCCCATCGTTATGGCCGCCGACGCCGTGAGCAGCGCCCGCCCCGGTGCCCGGCGCGAGAGCATGGAAAAGTACGTCCAACGGCTCAACGAACTCCAAGACATCGCACTCCGCCATCGCGGCGTCAAAGAGGCCTACGCGATCCAAGCCGGGCGGGAAGTCCGCGTGATGGTCGATGCCAGCCGCGTGGACGACAACGAAGCGTTCCTGATCGCCCACGATATCGCCAAGCGAGTGAGCGAAGAAATGACCTTTCCCGGCGAGATCAAGGTCACGGTCTTGCGTGAGACTCGAGCGATCGAGGTAGCGAGGTAAAATCGCGCGGGCGGGGTCACCCCAGCACACGGCCCCCGAATTCAATTTTCATCGCCTTCTTCGCGAGATAAAGCGTCTCTTCCGCCACGAGGTTCGCTTTCTTGACCCCCGAGCGGATCACGTCCAGCACCAGTTGGTCGCCGGCGTCTCCGTCCAACTCGGCCCGCCGTTTCCGCATCGGCTCGAGCAGCCGGTTGATCGCCTCTCCCAACTCCGCTTTCACATGCCCGTCGCCGAGGTTGTCTCCCGCCGCGTAGCGGGTTTTCAGTTCCGCGGCCCGTGCCTCCGGAACAAACGCGTCCACGAACTTCATAAGAATGTTGTTGACATCACCAGGCTCGGTCGGGCTTTGCCGGCCGGTTGTGATGCGGTTGATCTTTTTCTGAACCTCCTTGGGCGGATCGTTCAAGAAGATCGCGTTCCCCAAACTCTTGCTCATCTTGTGAACGCCGTCCAGGCCCGGCAGCCGCGCCACCCGGCCGATCTTGGCCCTGGGCACCGGGAACAGTCCGCCCGACTTCACATGATCCTCAGGCGGCACTCGATTCCCCACGCCGCAGTACATCTGGTTGAACTTCCCGGCGACGGCCCGGCACATTTCGATGTGGGCTTCCTGATCCTCACCGACCGGCACCAGTTCGGGCCGGAATGCGAGGATGTCAGCGCACTGCCCGACCGCGTACATCGGGAACCCGAATGAGTAGGTATCACCGAGGTTTTTCGCCTCGATCTCGTTCTTAATCGTGGGGTTGTTCATGACCCGGTTGAACGGGATCAGCATCGCGAAATACCACGTCAATTCCGCGATCGCCGGGATCTCGGTCTGCAAGACGAACGTGCTTTTGTCCGGGTCCATCCCCACGCTCAGCCAGTCCTTCACGATCCCGATGGTGTTTGCGCGAATTTGGTCCGGCGACTCTGCCAGCGTCGTGAAGGCGTGCATGTTGGCGATCAGAAAATAACAGTCGTACTCGTCCTGCAGTCGTACCCGGTTTTCGAGCGACCCCACCCAGTGCCCGAGGTGAAGGCCGGTATGGGTGGGCGTGTCGCCGGTCAGGATGCGTGGTTTCATGGGCATGGGTGTCGCGGCTCGAAACAATCGGTCAGGGATCGGAAAAACGGCGTCGATTATTGGCAGTGCGTCTTCGCATGAATCCGGTCCATCGGTCCATCACTCAATTGCTCGCGAGCGCCAGCCCGACATTCGCCGCGTTAAACACCGCGTGGATGATGATCGGAACCAGGAACGATCGCGTCTTCTCGTACGCGAAGCCCAGGCATAGGCCCAGCGTCGCGAGCGCCGCCATCGCTGGCCACTGGGCGGTTCGCGGGTCGCCCATATGGATCGCCGCGAAGGCGGCCGCGCTCAGAACGATCGCTACCCAAGGCTTCCCGAACAATCGCAAGGCCGCGGACTGCAATCCGACCCGGAACACAAACTCCTCAACAATCGGTGCCCCGACAATCGCGGTCGCGGCCAAGGCCCAGGCCCACGGATCATCCCTCGAGTCAAGGATCGTTTGCAGCGTCGTGTGCGCCACGTGCGGCGGCGCTTCGCCCCCCGCCCGAAGCACGACCCACGTCGCCGCGATTGCTGCGGCCTGGACGACCGGCCACACCAGCACCGCCGCGACCCCACCCCTCACCCAGGCATCGCCCCTCCACTCCAAGCCCGCCCTCGGTGCCGACATCGCCAAGATACGCCGCATCACCAAGGCCGCCGTCACCGCCATCGCGTACCCGCACACGCTCACCATTCCCTGTTCCCGCAGGGTCAGGGAGGCCATGATCGAGCTCTCATCTTCACCCGTCCGGGCGACCTCCGCCAATCCCAGCAGCGTCGCGACGATCCCGCCGCCCACCCACGACGTCCCCAACACTATCAACCCGCACGCCAGCCAAATGCCCCACGGGTGCGGAGAAACGTCCCGCCCGCCTTTCAAGGTTCCCGGACGCAGCACACCGACCGCCCCAAGAACGGCCAGCACCACGATCGCGGCGACCACATGAACCCAGGTCCATGGGTCGTCCCGGATCGCGCTCCAGGCGTCGACGGCCCCCCCGCGTACTGCGGTTCGCGCGGAGTCCATCACGCCGCCCTGCGAGGCCGCGACTCCGGCAACCGGCCCGCACACCGCCGCGATTGCGCCAACAATCCGGCCGGTGCGTTCCACTCCTGCGATTCTTCGTGAGATCATCGACTTCAAGCGTACCGAGGTGGCGCACGCGAAGAAATCGGCCACGTTCGCCGAACTGGAAGCGATGGTCGCCCAGGAAGAGCCCGCCCGAAACTTTTTCGCGGCCATCCGAGCCGCGTCGTCCGCCGGAGAAACCGCGGTCATCGCCGAGGTGAAACGGCAAAGCCCTTCCGCCGGGCTGATCCGCCCCGAGTACGCGGGCGAAGCCTTCAAGCCCGAAATCATCGCGGGCCAATACGAGGCGGCGGGTGCCGCGGCGATCTCCTGCCTTACTGATGAACACTTCTTCGGCGGACACCTCTCGTTTATCCGCCGGATCAAAGACGCGGTTCAACTCCCCGTCCTCCGCAAAGATTTCCTCATCGATCCGTGGCAACTCTGGCAGAGCCGGGCCGCCGGGGCCGACGCCGTCCTCCTCATCGCCGAGTGTCTCCCCGAAGGTCTGCTGCTCGACATGCTCATCCTCGCTCAGCAGTTGGGCCTCACCACTCTCGTGGAGGTGCACGAGCCGGATAATCTCCGGCGCGTTCTGCCGCACATCGGTTTTCCCCACCCTGGGTACTGGCTCCTGGGGATCAACAACCGTGACCTTTCGAACATGAAGGTTGACCTCAACCATTCCATCCGCCTCGCCCGATTGGTCGAGGACCGGTCGATCATTGTGAGCGAGTCCGGCATCACCTCGCCCGCCGATCTTGCACGCCTCCGTGCTGCCGGTATCAACACCGTGCTCGTGGGCGAGCACCTCATGCGTCAGCCCGATCAGACCCTTGCGCTCACTGCACTGTTTGGAATCCCTCCCAAACGACTTCCCCCGCCCTTTTCTATATGAAAACCTCAACCCGTACGCCCAATTTCCGTGTTCTGGTGATTGCTTTTCTGCTGTGCCCCGTCGCATGGGGGCAGCCCTCGGCCGATCCAATTCCCGCGCCCCCGCTCGAGCCCGAGGATCTCCCACCCGAAACCGCGCCTGCTGATTTCCCAGAGGGCCGGAATCCCGGATCGCCCTCGTCCCTTCAACCCGCTTCTCCGACCACCGGCTCTGAGAAGCCTGACGAGTTGCCTGCGGCCGACTCGTCACCCGGGCGCGACGTTCTCGAAGCCTGTAAGCGAGCCATTCAGCAGGCCCACGCCGTCACCTTCCGCGCCAAGACGTTCGCCACCGACTCTCTCAAATCAATGTCCCCCGAAACCCAGGCCGATGTCCGCATGTTGCGACCGGTCGGCACCTCCAACTGGGTCGTCCGCAGCACCGGATCGGGTTCTGCCAAGGGTGGCGGAACCCCGGTTCAGTTCGATGTGTCCTGGCTTTCTGTCACCACCGAGTTCGTAGACCACGACGCCAAGAAAGTGATCGAGAAGCGCTCGCGGGATGCCCGCGGTCCGTTCTACCAAGTCGCCGCGGGAACCAAGCCCGACGACCTGATCGCGACGAATCCTCTCTCAAAACCGCTGGCGGCCACCGAAATTACCCTTGAAGAGCGCTCCAACGTGGGCGGCGTCGAGTGCGACGTCGTCCGTATCAGCACCGGCGCTTCCGGGCGCAACGTATCCAAATGGTCGATCGGGGTCGAGGACCACTTCCCCCGCAAGATCGAGAAAATCGTCGCCAGCAGCGCCTTCTCAGGATCCATCGTCACCGAGTTTTCGGGCGTCGTCGTTTCACCGGATGCCGCCACCATCCGCCCCGAACTGATGCGCGTGGCCGTGCCCGATGGCTACACACAGGACCGTCCGCCCGTCCCTCCGCCGCCGGTCCTGCAACCGCCGTCGGGTGATACGCCCAAAGATGGTGGTTTTGATGGAAAAGCCATCCCGGTTCCGGGAGACACCAGTCCTTCCGGCACGCCGGAGTTCGTGGAACCCATCGACCTCGCGTCCGGGCCCGCGCCGACGCCGTCGGCGACCGACATACCCGCCGCGGTGACACTGCCCCAGGCGCTCCCCGATTTTGACCTTGCGGATTCCAGCGGCAACCGAACTTCACGCTCGACCCTTTCGGGAAAGCCCGTGGTGCTCGTCTTCTTTGGCGCCTGGTCGCTCCCGGCCCGCCAAGGACTACCGGCCATCGAAGCGGCGATCAGACCGCACGCGACCTCACATCCCGCGTTCGGCGTTTCGGTGCGGGACAAAGCCTTGGCGAACGCCGAGGGGGTGGCTCGTGACGCCGGCTTTACGCCGGCCGTCCTCGGTTCTGGCGACGCGCTCGCGAACGCGCTCGCCATCACGGTCTTTCCGGCGGTGATCATCGCGAATACGGATGGACGCATCGTCCACCGGTTTGAGGGCATCCGCAACGCCGAGGACGCAGCACCGATTGTCGCAGCGCTCGCCGCAGCGAGCGAACCGGCCGACGGCGCTCCGCCATCGACAAAGTGAAACTCGGATTCAATCCGGCGGATGCTGTCGTCGTGCCCTGAACCGGCACGATCTCGGTGGACGGGTTCGTCATCCGCGAGGTGCCAGTTGGCCTCACCTTTCGCGTGAGATTTTCTCGTTTTCCGCGTGAGGGATTCCGCCCCCGCCGCGTTCCATAGATATCCGCCCAACTCGGGGCCGCCGCAACGAACCGACGAGGGTGTGTCCCCCTCACGCGTTCAGAGTGGCCATTCGCCCCGGTCTCGAACAGGAGTTCACCATGTTTAAGCCCCGTGCCGCCCTCCTTCTCTCCCTCGTCGGCTTTGCTGGTCCGGCCGCCGCCGATATCCACTTCCAGACCAATGTTCTCGACGCCTATCAGCACCAGAAGGCCACCCAGAACAACGCACCTGCCGGCCAGCCAGTCGGTGCTTCCTATGACAGCGGAGATTGGTGGCAGACCACGGGCGGCTGGTGCGCTACGACGTCCTGGGTCAGCGCGATGTATCGCGCCGAACACTCCTTGGGCGCCCGAAACCTCTTTTCTCGCGGCAATGCCGCCGAGCCCAACTGGCTCCGTCAGGCAAACTACAACAACGAGGACGTCGCTATCGCCGCAAGCCGTGCCGTCCCTTATGTGGCCGCACCCCTGCCGGACAACTCCGCCAACGCCGCCTGCATCAGCCCGGAAGGCATGAGCGCATACCTGTCCGGTCGCGGCTACGTCTCCACCATAACCAAATACCGCTGGGACGACGCCGCCGCGGCGGGGGCGCGGGTCCGGAACTTTACCACGGCCTTCTCCGCGCCCGCGGGCGGGGCCGTCGACACCGACGGAGGAGCGGTCGCCAACCCCGCAGGTGGCAACTTCGATTCGATGTTCGACATCTATTCGAGCCTCATCCGCAACGACAACCTGACGGTGATCATCAATTTCAAAGCCGGCACCAACCGCAACACGTGGTGGAGCCGCCCCGATTCGTTCCATCAGGCCGCGGGGGCGGCGGTCGAGACGATCGGCGACCTCAAGGCGATCTGGTTCGCCGACCCCAACGACACGTTCCGCGGCATCGGCGATTACGACGTCCCCAACCGCGATTGGGTCACCGAGAACTTCAAGTACCAGGGAACCGACGAACTGCCCACTCATGACTACAACTTTTCACGCTGGTTCGTGGGCGCCGACGGCCGCACCCTGAGCGGGCCCGGTGGCACGAGCGGTTACGCCGACTATGCCGGGATCGTGATCGATGAAATTTACACGATGGCCATCCCCGCTCCTGGGTCGCTTGTGTTATCCGCCCTTGGCGCGGTGCTGGTTCTCCGCCGCCGCCGCTGAGGCGGGACGGCAAGAGAATCACAAAACGCTTCCATGAAAAAAGGCTCCGGAAACGTCCGGAGCCTTTCGTCATTCACTGATCATCGCCCCCCAAGGGTCGAGAAAATTGCGCGCCGCCGCGACCGCCGCCACCGCCGCCGCCGCGACCACCACCACCGCCGCCGCCGCCGCCGAAGCCGCCGCGACCACCACCACCG
>CAZJXA010000130.1:0-9137 GCA_964549785.1 uncultured Phycisphaeraceae bacterium
GCCCCTCACAGTCCGGGCCGCCCCCCGTCGCCATAAGCGCCGCCGCGTCGTGCAGCGAACCGCCCTTGATCCCCGCAACGATCACTTCACGCGACACGATCGTGCGGGCCGCAGCGGCATCAAATTCCGATGCTTCAGTCACAATGATCCGGGCCCGCGGCCGCACAAGCCCCGCCGCCGTTGCAAACACATCGGGGGACCCGAATCCCCCGATCACCACGACGTCCTGATCACCCCGCAGGCCCGCATCAGCCAGCCCGCGATGACGGATCCCCCAGCGGTCGCAGCGTTCGAGATCGCAATCATCCGTGGCCAGCACCCGCACCCGTGGCGCAACTCGGGCCAGAAGTTGGGCCGTCAGTAGTGTGCACGCGTCGGACCCGAGCAACGTGATAAGTGTCGAGGGCCCTGCCGCGGCGAACTGCGCAATCCGGCTGGCCCGAGCCACCAACCCGACAAACGCGGCCTGCTCGATATCCACCGAAGAATCAATCCGGACCGCATTCGAGCCGTCAATTGGCCCGCCGCGATTCGGCGCTTCGCAATGGTCGATCAGGCCGCTGGCGCACCACCGGCACGACCGGCACGGCATGGCCCCCGACCACGCCCACAGCCCGTCCCTCCGGCCGTTGCGGTGCAACACGGGCACCCCGGCTCCGCAACCGGTTTCGTGTAGCCACGCGGCGGGTTGCCAAGAGTCCTCTCCGACCGGCGGTAACGAAGGTGTCCGGCCGGAGTGTGGCATCCGCCCAAACTATCGACACACTGCGCGGCCTCGCTGAGGAAAACCCTCGACGTTGCCAACAGACGCCGAACACAAAAGGTTTCCGTGCCTTTCTCGCGCATGGCCAACGGCTTGTGCACGCTCTCTCCGTCGCGCACCCCGATTCGCGACCGTATCGCCGTGCGACCTTCACTACCATTTCCTCCACACGTTTCGCACCTTCAACATATTTGGCTGTCGCTGACGCCACTCCGCGCAGTCGCACGCAGATACTCCTCACGATGCCAAACGACCGTTCTTCCACCGGGCCCGCTGACTCCGCCGCCGATGGCCCGACGGCCGGACCTTCCATGCCCGCAGGTCTCGCCCGCAAGCGCCGCTTTGTCCCTGATCGCGTTTCTGTAAAGTCGCTCTTCGAGCGTCAGCCCCCCCACTCCCTCGAAGCCGAAATGTCGCTACTGGGTTCGATGATCCTCGATCCCAACATCGTCGCCGACATCCTCGGATACGTCAGTTCCTCGACGGATTTCTACAAGGAAGCCCACGGCCATATCTTCCGGGCCATCATCGACGTCTACGACCAGCGCCACTCCGGCGACCTCATCCAGTTCATCGACCTCCTCCGCGATCGCCACGTCCTGGACGAAGTCGGAGGTCAGAACTACCTCCTCGAACTTGCCAACGCCGTGCCGACGTCCGTCAACGCCCCGCACTTCGCGCGGATTGTCGCCGAAAAAGCCAAACTCCGCCGCCTCATAGACGCCGCTGGTCAGATCCTTTACGACGCCTATCACACCGGCGATCTGGGCCCCGAGGGCGCCCGCGAAGTGCTCGACAAGGCCGAAATGGCCGTCTTCGAGATCGCCCAGGAACAGAATACCAGCGACCCGCAGAGCCTCGCTGAACTCCTCGAAATCGAGATGCGGCGAATCGACAGCCCGGAGTTTGAAGGCGATGTCTCCGGAGTTCGTTCCGGATACACCGACCTCGACGAACTCCTCCGCGGGTTTCAACCCGGCGAACTCATCATCCTTGCGGCCCGCCCGTCAATGGGCAAAACCGCGCTGGTTCTTAACCTCGCCGAACAGATCGCGGTCGGCGGGCTGGCGGGCGGAGAAGTCCGCAAGACTTCCCCCATCGGGCTTTTTAGCCTCGAAATGAGCAAGAATGCCATCGTGCAGCGTCTGCTCAGCGCCCGCTCGGGCGTTTCGTCGCAATCGCTCCGCGGCGGGCACTCGATCCCCGATGGCGACCTCCGCCGCCTCATCATGGCCGCGGAAGATCTCAAGGCCGCCGCCGTCTATGTAGACGATACCCCGAATCTCACCGTCCTTACCTTGCGGGCCCGCGCCCGCCGCATGGTCGCCCAGCACGGCGTCAAAATCCTGATGATCGACTACCTCCAGTTGATGACCGCTCCCGGCGCCGCCCGGGAGAGCCGTCAGGTTGAGGTGAGCGCCATCTCCCGCGGCGTCAAGGCTCTGGCCCGGGAACTCAAAATCCCCGTCATCTGCCTCTCACAGTTGAACCGCGCCAGCGAAAGCCGCGAAGGCAACCGCCCGCGAATGTCTGACCTCCGCGAATCGGGCTCCATCGAACAGGATGCCGACGTCATCATGCTCCTGCATCGCGAAGACTACTACCACGTCCAGGACGAGGACTGGAAGAACGAAAACCCCGACAAAATCGGTATCGCCGAGGTCATTATCGCCAAACAACGAAACGGCCCAACCGGGCTGGTCAAACTGGTTTGGGATTCCAACACCACCCGCTTCCGGAGTTTCGACCCGCACAGCAACCCCGGTGGTGGTGGCTACCGCAGCCCATCCGCCGCAGCCATGGACTTCGGCGCGCCGGAAGTAAAATCCTCGCGACCGTGGACGAGTCAGGGCCCGCAAAGCGGCGGAGATCCGCCTTTCACTCCCGGCACGGGGAGCGGTGCCTTCGGCGGTCGTTCCCGCACCGGCCCCCTCAACAATCATCGGGATGGAGGCGGGCCACAGGCGGACTCCGACCTGGGCGATATTCCCGCTTGATGCCGCGATTGCTCCGCACCGCTTACGATCGAGAAGCCCGTGAAGCCCCTCCCTGACATCGACCCCCGGAACCGAGCCGACTTCGAGGCTGCGGCGAAGCGGCCACTGCCCTTGCGCATGAAGTACGCCTTCATCAAAACCTACAAGCCCGTGATGGACGACGCCCGATTCCGATCGTTCGACACGATGGCCGACTATCGCAAATGGTGCGAAGAAAACCTACCGAGTTGGCTGGGCTATGGCCGCGTTTGAATACCGCCAAGCCGCCGAGATCCGCGACATATTCGCGCGCCACGATTGCCGCTACCTCTTCATCGGAAAATCGGGGGCGATCCTCCTGGGGTACCCCGACACCACCCAAGACGCGGATATCTTCGTGCAGAAGAGCATCGAAAACGGGCTCCGCCTCGTGAGCGCCTTGCGGGAACTCGGATTCTCCCTCACCGACGCCGACGCCGACGAAATTCGCAGGGGCAAAGACTTCGTCCAACTCAAAAGCGGTCCCTTCGACCTCGATCTCATCTTCGCACCCGACGGCATCGAATCGTTCGACCAGGCGTGGCTCCGGCGAAGCGAAGTCGATGGTTTCCCCGTCTGCGCCATTGATGACATCATCGCCAGCAAGCACGCCGCCAACCGCGTCAAGGATCGCGAATCGTTACCCCGGCTAGAGGATTTCCGCCGTTACCTCCAATCCCAGATACGCCCATGACCACGCCCCCTCAACCGCTGCCACTCCATCTGCTGAACCGCATCGTTGCTGGTGACACCCTCCCCGAGCCTCTGCCGGCGGAGCCTTTCACGCTCTTCAAGGAGTGGTTTGACGAAGCCGCGGCGAGCAGAAACGTTCCCAACCCCAACGCAATGACGCTCGCCACCGTCGAGCCCGATGGTTCCCCCTCGGCCCGCATCGTCCTCTGCCGCGGCATTTCGGTCGCCGACGGGTGGATCGAGTTTTTCACGAACTACAAGGGTGGCAAGGGCCGGGCACTGGAGGCCAACCCGGTGGCCAGCGCGGTTTTCCATTTCGACCATTTGGATCGTCAGGTGCGAATCTCCGGGAGCGTGACCCGGAGCCCGGCGGAATCCAGCGACCAGTACTTTGCCAGCCGCGCCTGGGAGAGTCGTCTGAGCGCGTGGGCCAGCCAGCAAAGCCATCCGCTCGCGTCCCGGGCCGAACTCGTCGAGCGGATTCCGCTGGTGATGAAGGAGTTGGGGATTACGGCAGCGGATATCGAGGCGCAAGGGAATGCCACGCCGATCCCCAGACCCCGACATTGGGGCGGGTTCCGCATTCTCGCGGCGAAATGCGAACTGTGGGTGGGAGGTCCGGGTCGGTTACACGACCGCGCTGTTTGGACGCGGCCTGCCCCGTTCTCGGCCGACGGCTGGTCGGTCACCCGGCTCAACCCCTGAACAGGCGGCCCGTCGCCGGTTTGGGTGCAAAGCGGTAAATTGTCGCCCTCATTCGGTCGATCCACACCTGATGGGGGCCATCGGTGCCTCCCGGTGCGTTCTTTCTGAACCGGACTTTTATGAAGCCGCGATCCGAACTCTCCGCCGTCGAGATCATGTTGCTTCTCGACACGCTCGGCGAACGGCTGGAGCGCGTCGGGGTTCCGAGCCAACCCGAGGTAGCACTCAAAATCCTCGATCTTTCCTCGCGCAAGAACGCCCAGCCCAAGGACTACGCGAACGTCCTTAAAAACGATGCGGGTCTTACCGGTCGTTTGTTGAAACTCTCCAATTCAGCGGTGTTCGCCCAGCGGCGGGCCGTGACGACGATCGACCGCGCCTGCCTCGTCCTAGGGATGGAGCGGCTGAAGTCGGTCGCGCTCGGCTTCCACTTGAGCAGGGCCGCGTCGGCCGTCGGCGGCGACAAAGCGATCGCGCGGCTTGTCTGGGGCCAGTCGGTGTACCGGGCGTGTCTGGCCTCGGAACTGGCAAAGTTCGCCGCGCCCGGTTTGGTCGCCGAGGCGTTCGTCATCGGGATGATGATGGATGCCGGGCAGCCGCTGATGTGCGCGATCCTGGGAGATCCGTTCCGCTCGGTCGTCCTGGAAGGGCTGAACCCGGCCAAGCAGTACAGGAAAGAGTTTGAAACGCTCCCGTACACCCACGTCGATGTGATCGCCTCGCTGGCGCGGAAATGGAAACTGCCGGAGCTTCTCGCCAAGCCCTTGGAGTGGCACCACACCCGGCCCTCGGAACCTGTTCGCTCGGAACCGGTCCACCGGCTGCACCGGATCGCGTTCGGCGTCGGGATGCTCGAACTCGCGCCCAGGGTGACCGAGCGCGGCGAATCGCCGCTGGTCTCGGGCGGCGCTGGGATCGGGGCGGCGCAGCGAGTCCTGGACTTGGACGCGGCATCCGTGCAGACTGCGGTCAAGCGCTCGGTCTCGGAATACTCCGCGAACATCGATCTGTTCTCTCATATCGCCGAGGCGATGTCGAACCTTGAGGCGTTGCAAGAGCGGGTGCAACTGACGCTGGTCCACGAACTCGACGAGTCGGTGGAGCGCTCGGTGCGCCAGGAAAGCACTGCCCAATCCGAGCGGTTTGTCATCGGCGGACAGTGCGTGGAATTGGGGCGCGAGTCGGACGGGTGGGCGGTGGCGTACCTGTTTGACTCGGGGGGGCAGCGCCTCCTGAGCCATCGCTTCGTGCCGGGGAACGAGACTTCGGAGAGCGTGGAGTCCGCGTTGGGGCTTGAGCCAGCGGCGGGCGATGATTCCGACGAATTCCGGATGTATATCAAGTCGATCGCGGCGTAAAGGCACAGCGGATCGGGCGGCACCGTTTTCAGGCCGGGGAGAGCCTTTTTCGCAGGATCCGCAGGAGCGTGTCGGGATCCATGTAGTTTTCTGGAGGGCGAAAGTAGACCTCGCTGGGGTGGCCCGGCTCCTTGGGCGGGAGTGCGCGGACCGACGCCTCTTTCGCGATCTGGCTGCCCTTTGGCACCTTGGACAATTGAGCGACCAGCGCGGCGGGGTCTTCCAGAAGGAAGACGACGTCCTTGTCGCGGATGGTGATGGTGCGGACCCGGAGGGCGGAAGCCAGCACTCGGAGTTCGGCGAGGTCAAAGAGTCGGAAGGACGCGCGGGGCGGTTCGCCGTAGGCGGCGGCGAGATCGGCGCGGACCTGGGTGAGGGCGGCGACGGTGCCGGCGGTGGCGAGGCGGCGGTAGGCCTCCAAGCGGCGGAGTTCGGAGGGGATGTAGGCCCGCGGGATCGAGCCCGCGACGCCGATCTCGATGCTGGTGGAAGAGACGGGGGGCGGCCGCGGATCGTTCTTGAGATCGTGAACCGCGTCCTCAAGGAGGCGGCAGTACATCTCGTAACCGACGGCGGCGATGTGGCCGGATTGCTCGGAGCCCAGGATGTTGCCCGCTCCGCGAATCTCGAGGTCGCGCATGGCGATCTTGAAACCGGCCCCCAACATGCTGTACTGCTCGATGGCCTTGAGGCGCTTCTGGGCCACTTCGTTGACGGTTCGGTCGTCGGGGATGAGCAGGTAGCAGTACGCGCGGTGCTTGGAACGGCCGACGCGGCCCCGGAGTTGGTGGAGCTCGGCGAGGCCGAAGCGGTCGGCGTCTTTGACGATCATCGTGTTGGCCGAGGCGATGTCGATGCCGGACTCGATGATGGTGGTGGAGACGAGGATGTCGGCCTCGTGCCGCACGAACTTCAGGATGACCTCCTCGAGTTCTTGCGGGTCCATCTGGCCGTGGCCGATGACGATGCGGGCCGTCGGGGCCAGACGCCGGACGTCGTCGGCCACGCTGAGGATGTCGTGGACGCGGTTGTGGACAAAGAAAACCTGGCCTTCGCGGGCCAGTTCGCGGTCGATCGCCTGCTTCAGGCGGATGGCGTTGAAGGGGATGACCTCGGTGACGATGGCCCGGCGATCGACCGGGGCGGTCGTGAGGCTGGAAATATCGCGGATCCCGAGCATCGCCATGTGCAGCGTGCGGGGGATGGGGGTGGCCGAGAGCGTGAGGACATCGACCGTGAGCCGGAGGCGGAGGAGGCTCTCCTTGTGCTCGACGCCGAAGCGTTGCTCCTCATCGATGACGACCAAACCCAGGTCAGCAAAGCGGACGTCCTGGCTGAGGATGCGGTGGGTGCCGATGAGGATGTCGACCTGGCCTTTGCGGGCGGCGGCGAGCGTGTCGCTGACTTCTTTGGTCGACTTGAAGCGTGAGAGGCTTTCGATCCGGAAGGGGTAGCCGGCGAAGCGCGAACGAAAGGTGCGCTCGTGCTGCTCGGCCAGCACGGTGGTGGGAACGAGCACCGCGACCTGCCGGCCGAACTCCACGGCCTTGAAGGCGGCCCGGATCGCGAGTTCGGTTTTTCCGAAACCCACGTCGCCGCAGATGAGCCGATCCATCGGGCGCGAGCTGGTCATGTCTTTCTTGATCTCGGACATGGCCGCCAACTGGTCTTCGGTTTCGGTGTAGGGGAACTCGGCCTCGAACTCGGTCTGCCACTTGGTGTCGCCGGGGTACTGAATCCCCGGCATGTGCTCACGGGCGGCCCGAACCCGCAGCAGTTCCGCGGCCAGATCGCGGACCGAGTCGGAGACTTTTTCCTTCTGGTTTTTCCACTTCTGACCGCCCATGGTTGAGAGCGGGGGCTTGCCGGCGAAGCCGCCGACGTACTTCTGCACGAGGTCGATCTGCATCGCCGGGACGTGCAGTTTGCTCTTGCTCGCGAACTCGAGGGTGAGGTATTCCTCCTGTTCCTGCACGCTCTTTTTGGCGAGGGGCTTGCTGGTTCCGGGGAGGGCGCGGGGCGCGAGCAGGGTGAGGCCGATGAAGCGGGCGATGCCGTGGTCTTGATGGACTACATAGTCACCGGGTTGGAAATCGAGGAAGGTGTCCATCGCCCGGCCGGAGCGCAGACGCCCGGAGCGACGGCGCAGCGTGAACCGCCCGAGGAGTTCGTGGTACGGGACCAGAAGAAGCGGGAGGCCCTCTGTGGATTCGAGCGCGGTGTTGCCGGAACTGTCGGGAAGAATGACCAGGCCACGATGCAGATAGCCGACGGTGCCGGTGATTCGCGCCTGGTGCTCGGGAGCGAACTGCGTGACGAGTTCGCCGAAGCGTTGGAGTTCGCCTTCATTCTGGCAGGGGACAATGGCCCGCGAGTGCGGCGTTTCGGCGGCGAGGGAACCGAGTTCCTTGACGGCCTCGGCGGCGTCTTTCGCGAACGCCGGGAGCTGGGCAAACGGGAGCGATATCCGGACATCGGCGGCGGAAGCGCCGGCGGAAAACTGGTTGAGTTCGGCGAGTGCGTGGAAGCGGGCTTCCAAGATTTTGAGCACGGCGGGCGGCCCATGGATGCTTCGACCGTCGCTGACGCGCTCGAAATAGCCGCGGCCCTGCTCGACGACTTCCATGGTTTCGTGCAGGAGCGCCACGGCCTCGCGCGGCAGGATTTCCAGGAAGTTGATGGTGGCGCCACCTTCGACGGCCTTGAGGTCGGCGGCGACCAGTTCGACACCTTCCACAGCGCGATCCGAGCCCATCGTTTCCAGATCGATCTCGGTAATCCGGTCGATATCGTCACCGAAGAAATCGAGGCGGACGGGCACGCCGCTGACCACGCTCGCGGGCGCGGCGACACCGCCGGCGCTCGCCGTCCCGGGGGCGTAGACGTCGAGGATGCCGCCGCGAACCGCGAATTCGCCGGGCTCTTCGACGCTTTCGACACGGTTGTACCCGGCGGTGGCGAGCCAGTTGACGAGTTCGGTGAGGCGGATCGACTGGCCCTTGCGGAGGGTGCGGGAGAGGCCCTCGATGCGGGCGGGCGTGGGCACGGGCTGCATGAGGGCCTGGATGGGGCAGACCACGATGCGGGGCGAGGCGTCTGCCGCGGCGGTGCGGATGACGGAGAGACGTTCGGCGAGTTGATCGAGGGCAACGGAAGACTCGCCCGGGATGGCTTCGAGCGCGGGAAGGCGGAGCGCGGGGAGGCCCAAAGACGTGAGTTCGTCGAGGGCTTCGTCGGCGTCGTCCAGGTGGGCCACGACGAGGACGATCGGCCGATTGAGCGCGGTGAGAAGCGCGGCAGCCGTGAGGCACGCGCCGGAACCGGTGACGCCGGTGGCGACGACGCGGCGTCCTTCGACCAGCGCGTGCGCAAGCGCAACCACGGAAGGGTGGCGGGCGAGGGCGTTGAGCAGGTCGGGCTTTCCGACCGAAGCGGGGCGGGCTGACACGACGGCGATGTTAGGGGATTAGGCATTGGGCGTTGGGCGTTAGGCGTTGGGCGGGGCCGAGTGGGCGGCCGGCGACCTCGATGCGCCCCCTCAGCCTGCGGGGGCATGGGGGGTGGAGCGGCGGTTGGGGATGCTGGAGTTGAACGGGGCGTGAG
>CAZJXA010000131.1:0-9134 GCA_964549785.1 uncultured Phycisphaeraceae bacterium
GGCGCAAGCCGCCGAGGAGCAGCCGCCAGTGCATTTCGCTGCCGTAGGGGAGCGTGACGGTGTGGAAATAGGCGCGCATCCACGCTGCGTCCTCGACGATAACCGGTGCAGAAGCGACCGGGACGGGCCGAACGGTGGGGTTGTCCCGACTCCCCGAATCAAAGTCGACGAAGGCGTACATCTCGCCGCGCGGCGGCGATTCCGGCTGCGCACGGGCGACGCAGGAAAGGGCGAGGAGTATCGAGACTGCGGCGAGTGTTCGACTCATCTTCACCCCGTGATTCATCATCTCTTCCAGCTCCACAAGCGGTCGTGGAAGAAGCTGCCAGAGAGTACCGGAAACGCCGACTCGGTGCAACAGAATCTTCCGTTAACGCTGGCTGGAATCGTCACTTTGACGGCTCACGGTTGGTGGTACACCCCTGCGCCGCCTCCCTATCGGGATCGGGCGTCCGGCCTTTGGCGGCGAAAGGGCACAAGGCCGACGGTGGCGAGGACCAGCGTTGCCGGGGCGGGGATGGCCGAATACACGACGCGGATGCGGTCGTCGAGATAGACGACGTCGAGCCGTCCGCCAGCGCCCGTGCCGAAGGTCCGGACCTCTGCGAAGCCCACGCCGATCATTTCGTTGAAAACGATGATGTCGAAGAAATCGCCATCGGCAGGAACGAACCCGTCGATGAGGCCCACGTTCAGCGTGCCGGCGACCGCGCCGCCCGCGAACGCGAAGTCGCCATCGATAAAGATGACGTCGTACCCCTCGCCCTGAATGAGCCCGGCGATTTCCATCCGCACCGAGCCGCCGGCGCCCTGCTCATAGTCGCCGTTGATGAACGCCGCACCCGGCGAATTGCCGGGATTGAACTGGCCGTTGTTGACGACGCGTCCGTTGATGGTTCCGGTGCCGCGAACGGTGCCGGTGAGGTTGAAATTGCCGGTGACGAAAAGGTCGCCGCCCGCGAGGCGGAGCGTGCCGCCGGCGTTGAAATCTCCGTTGATAGTCACGAGGGTGGTGTTGGCCCCCGCCGCGGCACCCACCGTCAGAGTGCTGCCGGCCTGACCTGTGAGCGAGCCCAGTGTGGTGAGGTCGCGGCCATTGGCCACCGTCAGGCTCGCCGCCGGGAGGAGGTTGTTGAGGTTCGCGAACGCATCGGCCCCGGTGGTGCGATTGGTGAAGAGCGCGGCGGCATCGTCCAGCGTCACGACATTATCGACTTCCTGAACATCAAGATTGTCGGCGATGATCTCACCCCGCACCGTGAATTCACCGTCGACAAGACGACCTGTATCAAAGTTGGTGAGGACACTTCCGGCGGCGACCGAGAACACGGTGCCCGCCTCCACCACGAGCTGTCCCGTGGTGGCGACCGTGAAGTCGTTTGTCACTTCCACATCCCGCCCGTCGAGCGTGACGCTGCCGAGAGAACCGATCGTCTGGAGTCCGGGCAGGATGCTCTGCCCCGCTGCGTCCTGGATGTCCGAGGTGTCGCCCCGAAGCGTGACGGCGTTGTTGATGTTGCGGACGGCACCCAGGTTGTCGGCCTGCAAGATGCCGCCGTCCAGAATCTCGAAGTCGCCGTCCTGGATGGTCGCGGCGATCACGTTCGTGAGGGTGTTGCCGGCAACCACCCGGAATGCCGAGTTCGCACCGACCACGAGGCGGCCGGTATTCTCGAAGTTGCCGACGGTTGTGAACTGCGTGCCGCCCTCGAACGTGAGCACGCCGGTCGTGTCGTTGGTGACGATGGTGTTCAGGGCGTCAAAGGAAGCCGAGGGGCCGGCGACGATCACGGTCGCCTGATTCGTCAGAATCTGATGATTGAGCCCGCCCGCATCGACCAGTTCGAGCATCGCGCCGTCCTCGATCCGCCACGTCCCGGTTTCGAGTGCTCCGCCCGCCGCCAGAATGTCCACCCCGTTGGTGCGGAACGCGCCGGTTTCGACCCGCACCTCGCCGTTATTCGTGAACGTACCGCCGTTAAAGAACGCTACGTCCGAGCCCGTGTCCTTGCTGATGATCCCCTCGTTGGTGAAGACCGAGCCCGCGGCTCCCGTGAGGGTCTGGGCACCGGTCCCCGAGATTGCGAACGTTGATGCCGCCCCGTTGATGAACGTGGATGTGGCGCTCATCGAGATCGCTCCATCGCCCGACCACAGCGCGCTGGTGCCGCGGTGGTCCACCCCGGTGTCGCACATATCGGTTTGCGCAGCCCCCGCGAAGACGAGTGTTCCGTTGGTCGTGATCGATGCGCTCTGGAAGAACGCGTCCGAGAGGGTCGCGGTCCCGCCGATCGTGATCGCGCCCGTCAGACCGTCGCCCGAAAGTTCACCCCCGGTGACGTCCCAATCGCCCTCAACGGTCATGACATTGGAAGTGAGGTTCAGGCTCGATTGCGTCCCGAAAATCTGCAGCGCACTGACGGTGATCGGGCCATCCAGTTCAACCGCGTAACTGCCGACGAGGTCCGGAAGGATCGCCCGGTAGTTGGTGCCGTTGTTGTCGGGCACCACCCCGCCGTCCCAATTGCCGGGCGTGTTCCACAACCCGTTCGTCGCCGCCAGCCACCGGGCATCGGTCTGCGCGAACGACGTCGAGGCCCCGGCTGCCAACACCAACGCCGCGGGCACCATCGCCGCTCGTGTACAAAAACGCATGACGAATTCTCCCTCGTGTGTGCAACGGTTCCCTTGGGGCAACGAACCCAATCTAACCGCAATTGACCCGTGAATCAAGGATTTTATTGCCGATTGCGGCCAGCAGGCGGTCACTTCGACCCTTCCGCCGCCGACCGATCTCGGGCTTTCGTATGAACCGAAATCGCCTCGGCCAGTTCCGCCGACTCAGGCGGAATCGCCCCGTCGCTCCGGAGCGAGAGGAATATCCGCTCTGATTCGGCGGCGAAGGGGAGGGCCGCCACCGGGTCCCCCGCCTTCAAGGCCAACAGCGCCAATTTGTTAGCCCCTACACCCAGGTCGCGCCGGTGTTGCTGGGTGGGGTCGGTGAGGACCACCTGACGGCGTAGCGCGAGAGATTCGGTAAAAGCGCCCAGCGCGTTGTTGAACGCTCGGGCCTTGTCATCCCCCTCGGAAGCGTCTGATAACTCGCGCCAGATATTCCCGAGTTTGTTAAGATTGAGCGCGACGTCGCGCTGGGCTTCCAAGTTTGCTTCGTCCGCGCTCGCCAGCGCCCGCGCGATCACGGTCGCCGTTGAAATCGCCTCGAGCGCAGCGCCACTCGAGCGCCCGGCGGCAACGGTGTCGTTCCTGGCGGCGTGCGTGAAGCCCGCCTCCATGCGGGCGGTCGCGACGTTGTGCCACGACACCCACAAATCCCGTCGCAAGATGCCGTTGGCCGGATTGGCTTCCGAAAGTGCCGTGAAATCGGCGACGGAGGCGAGGGCCAGTTGTTCGGCCCGGGCGAATCGTTCGAGAGCTTCGGCGGCCCGGGCGGGCTCACCGGTTCGTTCAAACTCGGCCCGGGCACGCTGGCCACGGAGGACCCACGTGCGGCCAATCTTGTCGGGAAGCAGCCCCGCCAGTCGGGCCACTTCGACCGAGGCGGGGTCGACATCCAGTTGCTTGCGAACGTCCAGCGACAACGTTTCATACGCGTCGATCGCGGGCCCCAGAACCGCCTCCGAGGTCAGCGGATCTTTCGTGCGTTCGGCCTTGCGGAAGGACGCATCGGCACGGCGCAAACGGGCCTTGAACTCATCGACCACGAAAGCGGCCGAGGCAACCCCTGCCGGCCCGGCCAACACCCGCGCTTTCGCGGCGAGTTCCACCGCCCGCTCGGCGTGCACCGCCGCCGCATCGAAGTTCATTCGGTCGATCGCCACACCGCTTAACGCGAACTCCACGCGACCGGCCGCGGCGACGATCACCGGATCGTTCGGGGCCCGGACCATTAACTGCAAATGTATGGCCGCTGCTGCGGCATAGGCGGCCTCGGCGGTGTCGAGGGTGCCGGTGGAGGGGAGATAAAGCCCGGCCCGAAGGTCCCCCACCCGCGTGTGGCTTTCGGCGAGGAGCGCGAGCATGTCCGGGTGGTCGCCAGCGTCGCGGGTGAGGCGCTCAACGGCGGCCTGGGCGTGGGTAAGCAGCAGTTCTCGGGCCCGGGTGGCCCCGCGGAGGTTGTCGATCTCGTCGGGAAACTCGATAAGGAGCGTGCGCGACAGCCCTGTCGCCGTTTCAAGAATGGTTTCCGCACGCTCACGCTGTTGCCTCTCGGAGTCGCGGCTGGCGAGGGCGACACCGGTCGCCGCGACCGCCCGTGTTTCGGCGGCCGCCTTCTGGCCGTACATAACGGCCAGGACGATCGTGGACATTGTCACGAGCGCGACGAACCCGGCGGCGATGGCCGCCGCGAATCGGTAGCGGTTTAAGGTCTTGGTGATGATGTACCAGCCGCTGTCGCTCTTGGCCTCCACGGGCTGACCCGCGAGGAATCGCTCGATATCACGGCCCAACTCACCCGCGGTCTGATAGCGGCGCTCGCGCTGCTTGCGGAGGCACTTCAGGACAATGGTTTCGACCTCGTCGCCGATCTGCCGCCGCACGGTGCTGGGTTTGGCGGGCTCGGTGCGGAGGATGTGGTCGAGCACATCCCGCATGTTGCCGATGACGTTGTATGGGAACTTGCCCGTCAGCAACTGGTAGAGGACGATGCCAAGCGAATAGACGTCGGTGCGGACGTCGATATTTGAAGGGGCTCCCTCTGCCTGCTCGGGGCTGGCCCAAGGCAGAGACCCGATAAACTGCCCCGTGATCGACATGATCTCGGGGGTGGTTTTGCCTTCGTCAAGAACGTCCGGGACCGCGATCTTGGCGAGGCCAAAATCGACGATGATCGGCTCTCCGCTCTGGTCGACACGGATGTTCGCGGGCTTGATGTCGCGGTGGATGACGCCCTTGAGGTGGGCCGCGTTGATGCCGGCGCAAATCTTGGAAAAAAGCCCCAGTGTCTCATCGACCGACAGCTGCTTGCCGGCCACGAACTCGTTGAGCGCTCGCCCGCTGATGTAGTCCATTACGTAGAAGAAACTGCCGTCTTTGGTCACCCCGCTGTCGTGAATCCGGACGATGTTGGGGTGATTCAGTTGCCCCAGAACCTGAACTTCGCGTTCGAAGCGTGCTCTCCCCTTGGAGCCCGCGAAGGGGCCGTGGTGCATGACTTTGATGGCCACGCGCCGCTTCGTTGTCCGCTGTCCGGCCTGATACACCACGCCCTGACCGCCCCGGTGTATCTCCCGGATGACGTCGTACCCCGGGAATGTTTCCGGGGGCGGCAGCGGCTCGTCAACACCGGGGATGAATTCAAACGGGGTCTTATTGCGGAGCGCGGCCTCGATGAGCGCCCGCTCGGACCCGATCTTGGGCGGATCCGCCTCTGAGGACGATGAGAACCCCGAACCCGAGCGGCCACCGGCGGCCGCGGAGGGGTCGTCGGGCGAGGCGCGGCTTGGATCTTTCGTGATCGGCATGAAGGGAAGCGGCTTCCACAAAAGAGCGTACCTCCGGCGCGGGGCGACAAAGGGGGGGTCGGTTGAGGAACGCAAGCACCGGCCCGTTACTCACGCGATTCTTATGAGGGTGTCGAAAAAAACCGAGATTCTTTCCCGAGGAACTCCCGGAGCCGCTCATGGGCTCGCGACCGCAGCATGTACATGGCTCCCTCGCTCTTGCCGATGCGTAGCGCCACCTCAGCGGCGGACATCCCTTGAATATCATATAACTGGATCACCGCCGCGTAGTCCGGCGACAATTTGTTGATCGACTGCATAAGTATGTTCCCGGCCTCTCCCCGCATCGCGACAATGCTGGGGGTGGTCGCCGTGACGCCCAGCAGGTCGACCAAGGCCGCCATCGAGTCTTCCGCCATCCCGGGTTTCTCGATCCGCCGGCGTGGTCCGGGGCGTTTGGCCGCATCCATCGACCGGAGCGCATCGATAAGGTTGTTTTCAGCGAGCGTCGCGATCCACGATGCAAACGCATCCGCGTCGCCGGCCCGGAACCGGCGGATTTTGCTGTACGCCTCGCCGTAGGTGACCTGCATGACGTCGTCGGCATCAATCATCGACTGGTAGGCGGCCGGAATCTTCGGCGAAATACGAGCCCGGATCCGGGGGGCGATCGCCTCCAACGCTTTGACCAGGGCATCGACGTCGCCCGCCAGCGCGCTAACCACCAGTGCATCGAGCTGGGCATCGCTGGACATGGTGACGGGATCCCTCTACTGCCGATCGTGGTTCGTGAGCGGACAGGATTGTACGGTGCGGGCGATTAGTCGGGGGTACACTCCGATTCCGCGAGGGGAAAATCGGCACGCCCTCCCGAACCGCCTCGGTTGATCCCGTCATTCTCGGACCCCCGACCGCATGAATCTACTCGACATCATCACGATCAACTGCATCAAGGCCCCGCTCCTGGCGACCGACAAAAAGGCGGTTATCCATGAGCTCGTGGACGTTCTCGTGGGAGCGGGCAAAGTCAATGAGCCGGATGCCCTCAAAGACGCGGTGTGGACCCGTGAGATGACGCGCACGACCGGCATCGGCCACGGACTCGCCATCCCTCACGGAAAATGCGTGGGCATGCCGGGCCTCGCCATGGCGATCGGCAAGCCTGCCAAGCCGATGGACTTTGAGGCCATCGACGGCCAGCCGGTGAAACTGGTGGTCCTTCTCGCCAGCCCCCCCGACCGCACCAGCGACCACATCCAGGCCCTCGCCCGCATCAGCCGGCTGATGACCATGAACGAGTTCCGAGAACGCGTCTACGCCGCGACCACAGCCGAAGCGATCTACGACCTTCTCAAGAGTCAAGAAAAGCCCGCATAATCGCGGAGCCCCCACGTCTGACCTCGATGCGTACCGCTTCCACACTTTCCCCTCCGCCCGGCGTTGTGGATGAGGATTTGTTCTCATCCGCGGGTCCCGTGGACCGCTTCCTGAGAGCGTCCATTGATCGGGCCGCGCTCCCGCCGGCACTGGCCGACGCCGTCGCCTATGCGGCCCTGGGTCCGGGCAAGCGGTTGCGTCCGGTGCTGTGCATTCACACCGCCCGCGCTGCGGGGGCCCCGGACGCTTCGGCGATGTTCGCGGCGGCGGCCCTCGAATTCATGCACGCCTTCAGCCTGGTGCACGACGATCTCCCCGGCCTCGATAACGACGACCTCCGCCGGGGCCGCCCGACACTGCATCGGGCCACGTCGGAGGCGATGGCCATCCTGGCGGGCGATGCCCTGCACGCCCTGGCGTTCCGCGAAGTGCTGGCCGCCGGAGAACACGGCGGGGCCCTCGCCTCTGAACTCGCCGACGCCACCCTCGCCATGATTGGCGGGCAGGTCTACGACACGCTGGGGGGCTTCGAACCGACCCTTCCGGATACCGAGCGTGTTCGCCTGATTCACGTCAACAAGACCGGGGCCCTGATCCGAGCCGCGTGCCGGATGGGTGCGATCTCGGCCAATCAGTTCGGTCCGGCCCTGCAACGCTTTTCAGAGGTGGGCGAGGCCTTGGGCCTGATGTTCCAGATCGTCGACGACGTGATCGATGTCACCCAGTCATCGGACCACGCGGGTAAGAAAACCGGCAAAGATGCGGACGCCGGGAAACTCACGTACCCCGGAGTTCTCGGGCTCGAGGCATCGATCCGAGAGATCGAGCGGCTCCGATCCCAAGCCCTCGGGCTGCTCGCGGATCTTCCGCCCCGTGCCGACGGCCTTCGTGCACTCTGCAATCATCTGGCGGCCAGAACGAAATAGTCCGCGTCGGCGTATGGCGACGATAGGATTCTCCACACACGCTCTCCGACACGCTCACGGAAGGGCACGCGAAAGGCCATGATCAACCTCCTCCAAACCATCCGCACTCCCGGCGACATCAAGGGCCTTTCAATCCCGCAACTCACGCAATTGGCCGGAGAAATCCGCGAAGCCATCTGCGCGCAGGTCGGGGTTTCGGGGGGGCACCTCGCGCCCAACCTTGGCGTCGTCGAACTCACGATCGCCCTGCACGTCGTGTTCGATTTTTCCTTCGACCGCCTGCTGTTTGACGTCGGACACCAGTGCTACCCGCACAAACTGCTCACCGGCCGCCTGCCCATGCTCTCCGGGCTGCGGACGCGCGAAGGCATGGCGGGGTTCCCCGAGCCGCGTGAATCGCTGTACGACCTGTTCTCCGTCGGCCACGCCGGCACCGGCATTTCGACGGCGGTCGGCATGGCCCGGGGCGACACCCTTAATAAGGAAGCGTTCGATCCCGAGTCCAACCCCGCGGGCCGGCGGGTCGTCACCCTCATCGGCGACGCCTCGATCGTCAACGGCGTCGCCATGGAGGGGCTCAACAACGCCGGCACCCTCGGTCGGCAGTTCCTGGTCGTCCTCAATGACAACGGCATGTCCATCAGCAAGCCCCAGGGTGCGCTCGCTCAGCACTTTGATCGACTCCGCCTCTCGCACTTCTACTCCGATCTCAAGCGGTCGGCCAAGGAAGTGTTGAAGGGCGTCCCGGGCGGTTCGCTCATCCGCGAGGCGTATCACAAGGCGGGCGAGGCCACCAAGGCGATGGTGAACGAGGGGGGCTGGTTCGAGCACTTCGGCCTCCTCACCGTCGGCCCCGTCGACGGGCACGATCTTCCGACGTTGATCAAGTTCATGCGCGAGGCCCGCGATCTGGACCGCCCCATGGTCCTGCACGTCAAGACCATCAAAGGCAAGGGGTACGAATTCTCTGAGCAGGACGCCAGCCGCTTCCACTCACCCAGCCCCTTCAAGGTCGATGGCTGCCGTGTCGAACTCAAGACCGAGGGCCGCAGTTTCACGGCCGCCTTCGCCGACGCCCTCACCGACCTCATGTCGCGCGACAGCAAGGTCGTCACCTGCACCGCCGCAATGCCCGACGGCACCGGCCTCAACAAGATTTTCCCCAAGTTCCCCGATCGCGCCTGGGACGTCGGCATCTGTGAATCCCACGCCCTCGACATGATGGCGGGCCTCGCGAAAACCGGCTTCAAGCCCTTCATGGTGGTCTACAGCACCTTCTTTCAGCGCTGCTTCGACCAGGCCTTCCAGGAGTCCTCGTTGCAGGGCCTCCCCGTTCGGCTCTGCCTCGATCGGGCCGGCCTGGTGGGCG
>CAZJXA010000132.1:0-9122 GCA_964549785.1 uncultured Phycisphaeraceae bacterium
CGCAAGATCGCGGTTCCGGGCCCGTTGGCCCCCGGCGGTTTGTGCGGCGCGAGGGCCAGGGACAGTCTTTTCTCGCCTCGCTCGCCACGGACGCACGGGCCGAATCAACCGCCTGGGCCGAGTCCAAGATTCTGGAAATACCCAGCGAGCGAGTAAAGTCGGCTTCGTTCTCGGTGCCCGCGGGCGCGGCGAATGGGGACGATGCCGGCGCCGCCGTCGTGACGTCGATGTCGCGGGGGAGCAGCACGCAAACCGCCTACGCGGTGGCCGGGCTGCCGACGGGGCGGGCCCTCAAGGATCAGTACGTTGCCGGGCGGGCCGCCCAGATGCTGTCCTACCTGACATTCGAGGATGTGCGGCCAGCTTCGGAAGTGACGTTCGATGGGCCGGGCGTTGCAACGGCCACGTTCACCATGTTCGACGGGCTGGTGCTCACCGTGAAGACCGCCGACGAGGGCGGAGAGGTGTGGCACCACGTCGCGGCCACGTACGAACCGCCGCCCGAGCCGACCGTGGCTGCGCCCTCGATCGAGCCACCCTCACCCGCCGCCAACGCGGAAGCCAGCCTAGATGCCCCTTCGGAGTTGCCCGTCGCCGATCCGTCGGCGGTCACGCCCGAGGAACAGGCTACGAACGAGGCGGCGGCGGCCGCGCTCCGGGCCGAGCGGGAAAAACTCGAATCGGAAGCGGCGGCCCTGAACGCCGCGTTAGGCCCGTGGGCCTTCCGCGTTCAGGAGTTCAAGGCCAAACAGTTGCGGACGATGATGGAAGACCTCTTGGCCCCGGCCGCGGAGCCTACCACGATTCCGTCAGACCCTCCATCCGCCCCGGCACTAAACCCGATCGCGCCCGACGGGAGCGGCTCGCTGCTGGTGCCGCCGCAATAGCGAGGCCTGAGTTCTGCGGGGTGTGTGTTGTCCATGTCTCTGGCCCGCGCTTCGGGAGGGCGGGTGCCTCGGCTTGGGAAATCCGATGCCCTCGACCGAACTCGCCTTAAAGAGCTGGCCCGATTCCCGCCATCATCCGGCCTGTTGTCCCGGCGTCTCGGCGGTACGAGAAGAACCGCGGGTCACCGACGGTGCAGAGCGCGGCGGTGACATCGATGTCCTTCACACCCGCGCGGAGTTGCAAGGCCACCGCCTTGACGAGGTCGACGTGCGAGCGGTCGGCGCGGCCCGCTGCGATCAGCGTGTCCGCATCGGCACCGAATCGCGTGCGGAAGGCGTCCGCCACCTCCGGGCCGACCTCGAAGGCAGCCTTCGAGATGCAGGGGCCGACCGCCGCGAAGATCGGTTGATCCGTGAGGCTCCGCACGAGGGCGAGGGCGTTGGTGACGACGCCGTTGACGACGCCCCGCCAGCCCGCGTGGATCGCCGCGACGACGGCGCCGTCGAGGGTTGCGAGCAGGATGGGGACGCAATCGGCGGTTTGAATCGCGACGATCGTTCGGACGTCGGCCGTCACCAGCGCATCCGCGTCCGGCGCGGTTCGCGCTCCGCCAGAGTGAACGGGCAGAGCGGCGGCGCCGTGCACCTGGCGGCATCGGACCAGAGTGCGCTCGGGCCAACGGGCGTGGATGAAGGCGTCGGCGGCGTCGTTACCCGCCAGGTCGCCCGCGTCACGGGTCGAGAAAAAATGCGGGGCATTGAGACTGCCAAGTAGAGGGCTGAGCAGGGGGCTTGGCAATGGCGGCATGCAAGGTTCTCGACGATTGTCGCCCGGGCGATGACGAGAAGCCGGCTGCGATCACGGGCTGCTCGCCGCGCGCAGGGCGATGAGTGCGTAGGCCGTGATCAGGACCGGGTCGTTCTCCATCCAACGGTCGTCGACGGAGCGGAAACCGCCGTCCTCATTCTGGAGCGACGCCAGACGCGCGACAAGGTCGGCCCGCCAATCCCGCAGCGCGGGCGCGCCGTCGGCGTCCTTGGTCGGGATCGTGGGCTCGCCAAAGGCCTCCATGGCCTTGGCAAAAACCAGCATGTAGTAGTAGAGGCCGTCGGTCCCCACGCCCGGATTTTCTTCGAGCGTGTAATTGGCGGCCATCCACTGCCACGCGGCCGTGACCCGGGGGTCATCCTTCTTGAGACCGGCATAAAGGTAACTCTTGAAGCCCGCGTACGTCATCGAGCCGTAGGATCGCAGCCGGCTCGCCGTGGTGCCGTCGCTGAGGGTTTCCTCCATCATCGGCGCGTTCGATTGACCACCTCCTTGGTCGTCCCGGTTGACGCTCGTTGAATAAATGAAACCCCCCTGTTGCGAGCCGTCGGCATAGGCCAGGTCGTTCACTTCAACGCTTCCGATCCGCTCGACCATCTGGGTTCGTTGCAGGAAGACGACGGCCCGCTGGAAGGCCGCATCGCCGGGCTCGACACCGCAGTCGCGCAGCGCTTCCACCCAAAAAGAGGTGTTCGAGAGATCGGGCCGACCATGCTTGCCGTAGCCCACGCCGCCGTAAAACGGGTGGTCCTTTGTCACAGGCGTTGCGCTCTCACCCAGGCCCTCGTGAGTGACGGCCCCTTCGCCGTACTGGATCGAACGCAGAAATGCGAGTGCCCGCTTGACCGCCGACTTGGCTTCCGGCGTGCCGATTTTGGAGAGGGCCGAAGCGCAGATCGCCGTGTTATAACTCGGAAGGATTTGGTCGTAGATGCCGCCGTCCTCCTGCTGCATGGAGAGAACATACGCCACGGCGGCGGCGATCGCGGGGTCCTTTTCGGAGGCTTGCGGGTTCAGCAACATCCCCTGAAGCACCAGCCCGGTGATCGCGGGGAAGGTGGGTCCCTTCGGATTCACGCCCCACCCGCCGCCGGGGTCCTGCATCCCCCTCAGGTACGACTCGGCCTTTAGCGCAATCTCCGCCGCTTGGGCCACCGCCTGGGCCGCCCTGTCGCGGTTCGCCGGCCCGCGGGCGGCTTCTGTTTGGCGCAGGTCTTCCAGCAGCGTCGTGGGCTCCGACTGGGCCGGGGCGACCATGTGCGCGAGAGACAATACGAGAGCAGGCACCAAGCGACACATCATGAGGCAGTCTCCCAATTGGGTTTCATATCGTTGGCACATGCCCGAGCCCGTGCCGAACGTTCCAATAACCCCGGCCTCCGACCCCATCGTTGGGCCCATCGTCGGGATCGACCTGGGCACCACCAACAGCCTCGTGGCCTTCTGCGATGAAAAAGGGCCGCGGATTCTGCACGGGCCGGATGAATCACCGCTGCTGCCGAGCGTCGTTCGATATGAAGCCGACCCTTCGGCGGTCGGCGGGCTTCGGGTCACCGTGGGCCAGGCCGCCCGAGATGCGGCCAGTGCGTTCCCCCTGACCACGATCTCCAGCGTGAAGCGGCTGATGGGCCGCTCGATCACCGAGGCGGGGACAATGCTTCGCACCGATGCAGCCGTCGAAGGAGCACGCGGCACGATCCGTCTTCGCCTGCCGGTCAATGGACCCGACCAACCCGGGACCGACCGGTCTCCCGAAGAAGTTTCCGCCGACATTCTCAGGGTTCTCAAGGCCCGCGCTGCGGTTTCGTTGGGAGTTCCCGTCACGCGCGCGGTCGTCACGGTGCCCGCATACTTCGACGATGCCCAGCGCCAGGCCACCCGGACTGCGGGCCGTCTCGCCGGGCTCGACGTTGTGCGGATTGTGCCGGAACCCACCGCGGCAGCGTTGGCGTATGGCCTTTCACGCCCCAAGGGCCCGTCCACGGTCGCGGTGTACGACTTGGGCGGAGGCACCTTCGATATCTCGATCCTGCGATTAACCGAGGGCGCCGCGGCGGGTGATCGCTCGTTCTATCAGGTGCTGAGCACGTCCGGCGACACCTCGTTGGGCGGAGACGACTTCGACCGCGCGCTCGCGGAGCTCTTCCGGGGCGAGCTCGCGGCGAAGACGGGATCGGGGCCGGACTCGCTCGACGGCGGAGCGGTGCGCGGGCTCCTTGACCTGGCCGAGCGGGTGAAGCGGCGATTGAGTGAAGCCGATGTTGCCGATGCCTCGATGGATGTCGGCGGCGTGGCGTATTCGCGCCGGGTCACGCGGGCTGAGTTTGAGCGGCTTATCGAACCCCTGGTGGAGCGGAGCATCCGCGCGTGCCAGCGGGCGGTGGCGGATGCCGAGCGGGCCCTCGGGGAGGCGCGGATTGAGTGCGTGGTGCTGGTGGGGGGCTCGACGCGGGTGCCGATGGTGCGGGCCCGCGTGGGGGCGTTCTTCGGAGTGGAGCCCTACACGGCCGTCAACCCGGACGAAGCGGTGGCGTTGGGCGCGGCGGTGCAGGCCTCGATCGTCAGCGGTCGGAACTCGTCGGCGTTGCTGCTGGACGTCATCCCCTTGAGCCTCGGTGTCGAGACCGTCGGCGGGGCGGTCGCCAAACTGATCTTCCGTAATTCGACCGTCCCGACGCGGGCCAAGGAGATGTTCTCGACCAGCGTCGATGGGCAGACTTCGATCCGATTGACGGTGTATCAGGGTGAGCGAGAGATGGCCGCGGATTGCCGGAAGTTGGGTGAGTTTCACCTGCGCGGTATCCCGCCGATGCCCGCCGGCATCCCGCAACTCGAGGTGACGTTCGCCGTCGATGTGAACGGGGTGCTCGGCGTTTCCGCCACCGAGCGGCGCAGCGGGAAGCGGGCCGGGTTGCAGGTCGTCCCCAATCACGGTTTGAGCAGCGACGAGGTGGACGCGATTGAGCGGGCATCGCTGACACACGCCCAGGGCGACATGACCCAGCACCGCATCGTCGACCTTATCGCCAACTCGACGCTCGACCTGAAGTGGATCGGGCAGCGGCTGGAGCGGCACGCGTCGTTGCTGGACCCCGCTTATCGCGCGGACCTCGAAGAACGTCTCGCGTCGCTCGCGGCGATGGTCGCTGCCGCCAAGGCCGACTGGCGGGCGGTCGACCCGAACATCTTTCACGATCGCAAGGAAAGCCTTGATCGTGCGAGTATTCGGTTGCAGGAGATTTCGATCACGGAGTCGCTCAAGCAATCTTCCGCCGCGGAATCGTGAGCGAGGACAGAGCGGTCGATGGACGCGACCCCCGATGCGGAAGCCCCCGGCCGTCGCGTCGCGTCCCATCGGCACCCGGCGCAACGGAACGTCGGACCGCCCCATAACTCGCCGATTGCGTTGGGGGGATCCTGCGTTCCCCCGTTCGCACCCCGGGTTCTAGACCCTTCGCGGTTTGCGGATCACGAGGCGGTTGGCGACGGTCGATCCTGTGGGGCCGTCACCTGACCCTCTGGAACCGTCCATGCGCCTCCCTCGCTCGCTGTTGTTGCTGCTCGCGGTTGTTTCTTGCCGCACGGTTGCCGCCGCCCAGTCCGTACCCCCGATCAACCGTGCCGAGGGCATCGTTTTCTCATCCGACTTCGAGGCCGGCATCCCGATCGGGTGGACCGTTCCGGGCAACAGGACCACGACCCTCGCGCCCACCACTCGTTTCCTCGGAAGGTTCGGGCAGGCCGAGTTTGTGCAATTCTCTGCCACCAACCTGACGCCGGGACTTTCATACACCGTCATGTTCGACTTCATGATGATCGATTCGTGGGATGGCAACGGCCCGGCGAGCGGCCCCGACTGGTTCAATATCACCGTCGATGGAACGCAGGTGTTCCGTGAGACTTTCAGCAACCCGGCCTTCACTTCCGGATCTACGTGGTCGGGCGAGCCCGACGCCGGTGGCTCGTGGACGGGCGGGAGCTGGAGCGACAACATTTTCCGCAAGGTGGCGGTCAACTTCACCCCTCGCACCGCTGCGGCCACGATCAGGTTCTTCGCGCAAGGGCTGCAATCGATCCGTGACGAATCTTGGGGCATCGACAACCTTGTGCTGATGGAAACCCGGGTCGCCGGCGCATACGAGCCCGCCTTTACGGACGTCTCGCGGCTGGTCAACTTCCGCGGCACCAACACGACCAGCGTCGATAACGGGTGCGGCCTTCTGTGGGCCGACATGAACGGCGACGGTGTGCCCGATTGCCTCATGACGGGTTCGTCCGCCCGGCTCTACACCTTCAATCGCTCGACCGCGATGTATGTCGCGACCAGCGTCGGCACATTCCAGCGACAGGCAGCGATGGCCGACTTTGACAACGACGGCGACATCGACCTTTTTGGCTTCAGTTCCGCGACCGGCGAGCAGCTGATGATCAACAACGGGGCCGCCGCGTTTACCAACGGCAGGGACGGCGGGTTCTCGCGCCCGACCACCAACGAAGGCGTCGCGGCGGTCGATTGGAACAAGGACGGGCTGATCGACCTGGTCGCGATGGGCGGCAACGGCAATTGGCCGGCCACGAACACGTTCGGGCGGCCGTTAGCCACGGCCTCTAATTCCAGGCGATCCTCAACCACCCTCAATACGTCGCCGACCACCATGTTCACCCACGATGCCACCGCTCCCGCGTGGTTCAACCCCGCCGGCGCGCGCGGCAATGGTCACTACGTGTCGGCCGCCGATGTTAACGCCGACTCGGTGCCGGATCTGTTCTATCACTACGGCCGCGGCACCCTCTGGCTCTCTCAACCGGATGGACGCTTCGCGCCCGCCCCGGCCCGGGACTTCGGGAGATTTTCAGAGGGCTCCAAGGTCGGCTCGGCGTGGGGCGATTACGACAACGACGGCGACTTTGATCTCTTCGTCCCGTCGTGGACCAGCGGCGTGGCGGGTGCTCTCTGGCAGAACGAGGCGGGACGGTTCGACAACGTCGCGGCCGCCGCGGGGCTCACGAATGGGTGGGGCCATCGCTCGGCGTGCTGGGGCGATTACGACAACGACGGTGACCTCGACCTCTACATCGTGTGCCGGGCGGCGGTCGGAAACGTTCTCTACGAGAATCGCGGCGACGGGACATTCATCATCGGCGACGAACGCTGCCGCGCTTCCGGAATGGAGTGCGGCGATGCGGTGTTCACGGATATCGACAACGACGGCGATCTCGAGCTCGCGGTTTCGGGCGTGAACACCAACAACCGGCTCTTCAGAAACGGCGTCGGCGGCCGCAATTATCTCAAGGTGCGCGTTGTCGGCACCGGAGTAGAAGGCACCAACACCGCCGGCGTCGGCGTCACACTCACTCTCTTTGATGCCCGCGGCGGATGCGTCGGCACTCGCCAACTCGGAACCGCCCGCGGCTTCGGAGGTATCGAACCCTTGTGGGCCCACTTTGGAGGGGTCGATCCCTCGGCCCGGTATACGGTGCGGGTCGTCTTAAAGGGGCGAACGGTTGAGGTACCGGTGGTTCCAGGCTCCGTTTCGACGACCATCGGCCCCACCACGATTCCGCAGATGCTGACGATCGACGAGGCGGCGTTGCCGACGGGGATGAAGATCATCCGCTGGCGCGAAGTCACCAGCGTGGAGTAACGTCCGCGTGCGCGCGGACGTCGGCCCACGGCGCGAAGAGCCGAGAGCCCGTCGCGGCCCGGAAACGCCCGACCAACCTATCAAAATCCGATCAAGGGTTCGCTCGAATGGCCGCGATGGGCGGTCGCTCGCGCCCGCGACAAGACCGGTATCATCGCTCCCCTCATGGCAAAAACAGCACCCCCACGCGCGGCGACCAAGAACGGCAAAAGCAATGCCGGAAAATCTCGGGCGGTGAAGGCCTCGGCACCCAAACGGAAGGCGTCCCCCGCCGTCGCGAAAGGCGCTTCAACGAGGAACGGCGTGGCAACCCCGCCCCCCGCATCAACACGGGGTCGTCCTGGACCGGTCGTTCAACCGGTCACGGTCCCGCCGCTTCGCTTGAAAACCGCTCCTCCCCCGGCCCGGGTCGTCAGCCCATATGTCGTCCGGCTGGAACGGCTTGCAGCATCGATTCATCGCGTCGGATCAGACCACATCTTGGTGACCAACCCGGTCGATGTCGGCTATTTGTCCGGTTTCTTGGGTGGGGACACGTACCTCATCTTGGGTCCGGGGCTCGGAGCCAAGCGGTGCGTGCTGGTCTCGGACGGGCGATACGACGAAGAATTGAACCCGGCTCGGTCGTTCGGAACCGTCATCCTTCGGAAGAAGGGGCTTTTGGAGACGGTCGCGGACGTGTGCCGGGACCACGGAGTCGGGAAACTCGCGATCCAAGCCGAACATATGTCAGTGGCCGACGCTTCGGCGTTGCGGGCCGCGGTGGTCGGGGCGGTGGAAGTCTTCGAGACGTCCAAGTTGGTCGAAAAACTGCGGGTGATCAAGGATGCCCACGAGTGCGACCTGATCGAAAAGGCGATCCGCCTGCAGGAAGCCGCGATGAAGGCGGTGATGCCCAAGATACAGCCGGGGCGCACCGAGCTCGAGATCGCCGCAGACTTGGAATCGGAGATGAAGTATCGCGGCAGTTCGCACAGTTGGTTCGCGCCGATTGTGGGCGTGGGCGCGAACGCGGCCCTGCCGCACTATCGACCCGGCTCGGCCAAGGTCCGCAAGAACGAGATCGTGCTGATCGATTGGGGCAGCACTTGGCAGGGGTATGGCGGCGACATGACCCGGACGTTCGCGGTCGGGGCCTGGCCGGCCAAGATGCGCGAGGTCTATGAGGTGGTGCGGGCCGCCCAGGAGGCGGCGGCCGCCGCGCTTGCCCCCGGCAAGAGCACGCACGAGGTTGACCGTGTGGCCCGCGACATCATCACCAAGGCCGGGTATGGAGCAGAGTTTAACCACGGCCTCGGGCACGGATTGGGGATGAGCAAAGAGCCCCCGTACCTGAACCCGCTGTACCCCCCCATCCCCCTTGAGGTCGGGCACGTCTGCACGATTGAGCCCGGGATTTATCTTCCCGGGGTCGGCGGCGTGCGGATCGAGGATCAATATGTCCTGACCGCCAAGGGCGCGACGAACTTTTGTAAGATGCCTAAGACGCTCGCGTTTTCAACGCTTTAAACACCGGTTACGGACGGTCGGGAAGCGCGAACGCGCCCGTCGCCCGCACACCTTGAGGAGCACACCGCATGATCGACATGAACAAGTTGCGAGAACTTGTCGCCCTGATGAAGGACAACGATCTCTCGGAGGTCGATATCGACGACGGCAAGGAGACGATCACGCTGAAGCGTGGCTCCGCCCCCCTCATGCACACGGCGCCGCCGGCCTATTTCCCCGCGGGCCCCGCGCCCTCGGCACCCGCCGCGGGCC
>CAZJXA010000133.1:0-9106 GCA_964549785.1 uncultured Phycisphaeraceae bacterium
ACTCCCGACTCCCGCACTCCCGACTCCCGCACTTCCGACCCCCGCACTTCCGACCCCCCACTCCCGCCGCGCAATGGGCGAGAGTTGGAGTCGGCGCTGGACGAAGATCCAAAGTAGGCGAGAAATTATTCATTTTTCATCAAATCTATCGCAAAGTCGGACCTTCGGAAGCCCGATAGTTTTCTGAAGTCGGCCCGCGCGTAGTCGTGCCGGTGGGTTGGCCCGTGGCGGAACCAATTTTTTAGGACCTAAGACGTGCACGGTACCTCCATCAACCGCCGTCGATTTGAGCGATTTGTTCTCTCCCCGATGTACACGCCGGTGACCGTCCGGAGGATGGACGAATGCGGGAACATCCTCGAAGGGCACGCCTACGACTTGTGCGAGGGCGGATGCCAGTTTGAGCTCGACTGCGGGGTTCCGTGCGGCACACCCGTGCTGATGCAGGTGACGATGCCCGCTGGTGCGTGGTCCGAGTGCGACGATTTGGGGCCGGGCCGGACCATTGGTGTGTACGGGAATGTGGTGTGGCTTGATGAGTCCGAGCCGGGTCCGGCGCGGCTGGCGATCGCCTTTACGCGGTTCGTTCGAGCGGGCGACAAAGAGCGCTTGCTTCGACAGATCACGAGCGGGCGGCTGGCGCGGGCGGCCTGAACGGGACGATACCCGGTCGCTGGCTGTTGAACGACTCAATCACGCGGACCTTGAAACCAGCAACGCCTTTCGTCTTGGCCTGCCGTTTTACGAGAACAAGCGTTCGTCCGCCCTGCGGTCCGCTTATGATCCAGGGTGTTTGTAGACCAAGCGATAATCAAAGTGCGTGCGGGTGCCGGCGGCGGCGGGGCGGTGGCTTTTCGCCGTGAGAAAGGGGAGCCCAAGGGGGGCCCTCACGGCGGCGACGGCGGCACGGGCGGCTCGGTCGTGCTCAAAGCCGAAGAGGGCATGGGAACGCTCTACGACTTCCGGCATCAGGTCGAGTTCTTTGCCCAAAATGGTGAGTCCGGCGGCAAGAAGCAGTGTCACGGCGCCGATGCGCCCGATCTGATCATTCAGTTGCCACCGGGGACGCTGGTCTTCAACGTTGAGACCGGCGATCTGATGCACGATCTCAAGCCGGGCGAATCGATCGTGATCGCCAAGGGCGGGCGCGGCGGTTTTGGTAACGAACACTTCAAATCGTCGATTAACCAGACGCCCAAGACGGCCACGCCCGGTGCCCCCGGCGAGGGTTTCAACGTCCGGCTTGAACTCAAACTGATCGCGGAGGTCGGGCTGATCGGGATGCCGAACGCGGGCAAATCGACGCTGCTGGCGGCCACGACCCGGGCGACTCCAAAGATCGGGAATTATCCGTTCACCACGCTCTCGCCGCAGTTGGGCATCGCGGAAGTGGACTCGACCCGCCGCATGGTGCTGGCGGATATTCCAGGGCTGATCGAGGGCGCTTCGCAAGGTGCTGGCCTGGGTCACGAGTTTCTTCGGCATGTCGAGCGGACCAAGATGCTGGTCCATCTTTTGGACGCCGCCCCGACCGACGAGAGCCGTCCCGCGGAGAATTATCGAACGATCCGCGCCGAGCTCGGGCATTACTCGGAAGCGTTGGCGGACAAGCCCGAACTGATCGTGCTGAACAAGGTGGATCTTCTGACGCCGGAACAGCGGGACGCCGCCATCAACGATCTCGCCAGCGAACTCGGGGTCCGGGCCGACCGCGACATCCTTGCGATCAGCGGGGCGTCACACGAGAATCTTGATGTTCTTCTGGAGCGGTTGTGGGCCCTGCTTCACCCCAAGGGCGATGGCGCCAGCGGTTGGAAAGCCACCCCGCAGCCAGTGACGGGCGCGACCGGCGTCTGAACCATTCAGACCAGCGAGAGATGGATTATTTCCACCGGTTCTCCCCAAAGGGCACGGCGAGCCGGCCCATGAAATTGCGTTCCCCATGAAATTTTGTTAATGTAGGGGCTGACAGAGGGACCGCCGCCTGGAAATCGGTTGTTCTTGCTGAGGGATTCGCCGGGGATCCGCGGATCGAAAAAGTCATCGATTCGTCTGTGAACAGGGCACGGGAGGTGGGAGATTTTCTGGAGCTTTCTCGATGAATGCCACCGAGCCGAGGATGATCGAAAACGTTGAGGGCGTTGTCAAATGGTTCGATCCGCGCAAAGGATTTGGGTTCATCGTGGGCCCTGACGGGCAGGACATCTTCACGCACTACTCGGTCATCAACGGTGATGGATTCCGGGTGCTCAAAGATGGCTCGGGCGTGGCCTATAGCGCCGTCAATACGGACAAAGGCTGGAAGGCTACCGCCGTTCGCCGGATTGACGTCGTCGGTATCGAGGTGACGTTGCCCCGCACCGGGTACTCGCGCACTCCGCGGCGATAAATCAGATCGCGGCCGGGCTACGTTCGGGGCTGATTGCCGAACATGCTCGTCATACTCGGGGCCGGTTTTCTGGCGGGCGCGGGGCTCGCCGCGCTCGTGGCGCGGTTCGCCATGAAGCGATCGCGTACCAAGGTTCGCGCGGCCGAGCGCCGTGCGCAGGCGGCCGAACGCCTCGCGGAAGTCGGCTCGATGACTGCTGGCCTGGCGCACGAGATCAAAAACCCGCTGTCGACCATCGGGCTGAATGCGCAGTTGCTGGCCGAAGGGATCGACGAATTTCCATCTACGGACGATGAGGTCAAGGGCCGCCTTTTACGGCGCCTGGCCTCCTTGCGGCGTGAGGTGGAGCGTCTCAGGGGGATTCTGACGGACTTTCTAGCCTACGCCGGCGAGATGCGGCTTGAGCGCAAACCTGTGGATCTGCGAGGGGTGATCGACGACCTCTGCGATTTCTTCATGCCTCAGGCGCGGCAACTGGGGATCATGCTGCGGTGCGACTTGCCCCCCACCGCGGTGACGGCCGATGTGGATGCGGGCCAACTGAAGCAGGCGGTGCTCAACCTTCTCTTGAACGCGAGCCAGGCGATGGCGGGCTCGGCGTCCGCGAGCACCGAGATTATTCTCAGGGTGGAAGCGGGCCACGATCCCGAGAATCACCCGGTGGCGGTGGTTCACGTCATCGACACGGGCCCTGGGATCGAGCCGGCGGTGCGGGCCCGGTTATTCCACCCGTATTTCACGACCAAGAACACGGGGACGGGCCTGGGCCTGGCGACCACGCGCCGCATCGTGGAAGCCCACGGCGGGCGCGTCGATGTTGTCACCGAGGTGGGCAAGGGGTCAGACTTTCGGATCATTCTGCCAACGAGCACGGGCTGACCGGACAGGCTTTGCCGGACGTCGGCTACGGTGACAACTTATGAAAGCCATCGTCGTTGAGAAACTTGGTAGCCCGGTCACCCCGAATATCCGGTTCCGCGAGAACTGGCCGGAGCCGGCGGCCCCGAAAGCCGGCTGGGCGTTGTTGCGGACTCGAGCAACCGCTCTCAACCAGATGGACCTTTGGGTGGGGAGGGGGGTGCCGGGCCTGGATCTGTCGTACCCCAGGGTGAGCGGGTGTGATGCCTGCGCGACCGTTGAAGCCGTCGGGGACGCCGCTGATACGGCGTGGATCGGGAAGCGGGTGATCGTCAACGCGGCCCTGCGCGTGCTCGAGCGACTGCGGCCCGAAGACGGAACGGCGGCGACCCTCGCCCCCAACTACGAGTTAATCGGCGAACACCACCACGGGATGCTCGCGGAATTGTTCCTGGCTCCGCTTTCCAACCTGGCCGTGGTGGGTGCCGAGACGGAGGACGAGGAGGCGCACGCCGCGGCGTTCGGCTTGTGCGGGCTGACGGCGTGGTCGATGATGGTGACCAAGGGGCAGCTGCGGTGTGGGCAACCGGTCCTGATCACGGGTATTGGCGGCGGCGTGGCGACGGCGGCCCTCTCCATCGCCAAACACTTCGGATGCCCCACCATCGTGACCAGCCGCAAAGAGGAGAAGTTGGCGCGGGCGAAGGCGCTGGGCGCGGATGCGGGGGTTCTGGACACCGGGCAGGATTGGTCAAAGAACGTTCGGGCGTTAACGGCGAAGCGCGGCGTTGACATGGCGGTCGACTCGTCCGGGAAGGCGACCCACTTGAACTGCATACGCAGCCTGGCGCGGGGCGGAGCATACGTAACGCCCGGGTGCACAAGCGGTCCGGACGCGACGACCGACCTGGCACGGATTTTCTGGAACCAGTTGCGGTTGCTCGGATCGACCATGGGATCGAACGACGAGTTTCGCGAGATCGCAGCTCTCTACCGGGCTCGAAAACTCTTCTCGGTGGTCGACCGCGTCTTCGCGGCTGAGGAAGCCGCCCTGGCGTACGAACGGTTGGAGGCCGCGGAACAGTTCGGGAAGATTGTGATCCGCTGGTGACTGCCGTTAGAAATCGCGACGGACGAACATTCGCGCAGCGAGGCCAAGGACGACGAGTTCGAAGAGCAATGACGTACCAACGACCCACGCAACGGACCGGGTTTTATAGATTTTGTCAAGCCGTCTGGTGACCTTCTCGCGTTCGGTGCGAGAGAGACGGGCGAACGCCGGGGCATCGGCGTTGGGATTGGCGTCGGCTTCGTCATCCCCGTCGAGTCCGCTCAGGTCCATCTCCTTGACGAGCCAGCGGTCGATGAGATCGACGGTTTCAGCGGTTTTGGGGAGGACGGTCTTTGCCGCCACGAACACTTTCGCGGCGGTATCCCACGGCTCGTAGTTCTTGCGGAGTTTGGCGAGGTCTGATCGGGCTTCGACCAAGCGGGGGTTGGCCTCGTTGAGTTCCTCCGGCGTCAACGGCGCGCGCGGGTCGGTCGGGACGGTCGGGTCGGTGGAAGCATCGCCGGGCGGCGGACGGAGCAGCCGGGTGGTGTTGGCTTCCATCCTCCCGATGCGGGTTTGGAGGCTGTCGGCCAGCACGGCGTTGCTTTCGCGGCCGTTGAGGATGATGACCTCGGTGGCATTGATGCCGAAGCACACGAACCAGAAGAGGAGAGTGAGGAGCAACGAAGCGATCGTGGAGCGGGTCAAAAGCCCGAACAGCACGCACACCGAGAAAAGGTAACTGAAGAACAGGAGAACGACCGGGACGGCCAGGAATACGCCCGGCTCCCACGCCCCGCCGCGAACGCCGATGACGACGAAGCACGCCGCCGAAAATGTCAGCACCTGCAAGCCGACGAAGAGCAGGCCCATGACGAACTTGGTAAGAAAGAGCCGGAGCCTTCCGATGGGCTTGCTGAGCGTCAGTTCGATGGCCCCGCTTGCGATGAAGTCGGGGATCATGCTGGACGTGGAGACCAGCGCGAGGATGGTGGCGATCCAGGAGAGCCAGAACGTGATGCCGAAGTTCGCGAAGAGAAGCTTGTACAGTTGATCTGGCGGGACGGTGGCGCTCGTCATGAAGCCGTTGAAATCGCCGATCTCGTACCACAGCAACGTCAGCCCGTTTTCGTTGATGCCGATGGCGGCGAACGCGGCCACCACGACGCCCGAGAGGATCATCGTGATCCAGAAGAGTTTCTTGCTGTTGAGTTCGCGGTATGCATCGATCAGGAGGGCCATGGTCTGGGTCAATTCGCACCCCGCTTTGGGTCGCGGGCAGCCCCGGGCCCGAGGGCTTGGCCGGTCGTTGGATCGGTCACCGCTTCCATGAACAAATCCTCGAGTGATGGCCGCACCGTGCGGAACGAACGAATGACAATGCCCTTCGCGCGGAGGGCATCAAGCACGGGCATGGCGACGACAGGATCATCGGTCGTGATCCGCAGCGTCGAACGATCGATCTCAAAGGACTCGCCCGATGCAAGCCGGCCGCGGCTGGTTCGGACCGTTGCCAAGGAGGCCTCGCGACCGGACCGGCCCGGCGCGGTGGCGAGCGCACCCGGCGGCATCGACGTCGGGGGCGAAGGCGAAGGCGATTCAGCCACCACGCTTCCAACTGGGAGGGCCGCCGCGAGCGTCGTGAGAGCGGCCTCGGGAGCATCGGCGATTTCGATCTCGCAGCGGCGCTGATCGACGGTCAGTTCATCGATGGTGCCCTGACTTTTGACTTTGCCCTGCACCAGGATCGCGACGCGGTCGCATACCATCTCGAGTTCGCTGAGCAAGTGAGAATTGAGGAACACGGTCTTGCCGCGTTCCTTGATGTGGGTGAGAACGTTGCGGATTTCCTTGCGTCCGACGGGGTCCACCCCGTCGGTCGGTTCGTCGAGGACCACTAGGTCGGGGTCGTTCATGAGCGCCTGGGCGATGCCGATCCGTTGCCGCATCCCCTTGCTGTACTGTTTGACCTTTGTCTTCGACCAGTCACTCATGCCAACGAGCCCCAACAGTTCCGCAGCGCGCGTGCGCCGCAATGCCTTGGGTACGCCGCACAGGGCCCCGTAGAAATCGAGCACCTGGCCGCCGGTCAGGTATTCCGGGAACCGGTGGTGTTCCGGCAGATACCCCACCCGGGCGAGCGTGGGTTTATGTCCGACGGGTCTGCCCAGCATGAGGCCCTCCGCCTTGGTCGGGCTTATGACCGTCATCAGGATCTTGACAAGGGTGCTCTTGCCGGCGCCGTTAGGGCCTAAAAGGCCGAAGATTTCGCCGCGGCGGACCCGCATCTCGATCCCGCGAAGCGCGTGAATCTTGCCTTTGTAGACCTTGTCGACATTGGCCAGGTCGACCGCCCATTCGCTGGCGGTGATCAGAGTGGCGGGTGGAGGGGAGTGGGCCATAGGGTGGATACGCGGGTTATTCGCTGTCGTGAGAAATTCGTTTCAGATCGTGGGCACTCGGGCCCTTACAAACGCACCAGCCTATCCGATCAAGGCCCGCGCCGCATTCTCTTGGTCCGGCAATCCGCGAAGATCGACGACCAGCCACCCGGCGTATCTGGCCACGCTCAGAGCAACCACATACTCGTCTATCTTGAGCCTCCCCTGCCCCGCAACGCAGCGGCCGACCGACGTCATATCGGATAGACGGGCCGCGGCGGGTGGTTCGACCATTGCCGTGACTGCCCGGGCGGGATCGTCGCCCGACAGAAGCACCGCGGCGGCGTCGATCCCAATTCCCATCCGCGGAGTCGGAGCCATGGGCCAGCGGTGGTCGGCGACCCTTGCTCCCACATGTTCGGCATCGAGAACCAGTCGATCGAGCACGCCAGCGGGCGAGTCGGCGTGGGTCGCGATCGACACCACCGGCTGCCCCTCGATCGCGCCCAATCGACGAAGATCGGCGGCGAATCCGCACGCCTCGCGTACGGCGTCGGCCGCGCGGCTTTGACGGGCGGGCTCCGCGAAGTGGCTCGGCGGTATCCACAAATCCAAACCGGAGCAGGTCGCTCCAGCCCGACGGATGACCGCCGCGAGATCCCGCCGGGCCGACTGATCGAGGTCGCGGGCCCGGGTTCCATCCATCGCGGCGTCGATCTGAATGCCTCTCGCTCCGAGCGCAAGCGCCCAATCGACCATCGCGCGCGGCGTGGTGCCCCACGGCGGATCGCTGCGCCGCTCCAGCCCCGCCAGCGAGATTGCACGCCGTTGTCCGAGCATCAAGGCAGCGTTGTAGGAGGCTCAACCTCCGGGCGGCGTCACCCGCTGCCGCGGGCCGCCGTTTTTTAAGGGAACCCCCCTCGCCGTACGCTTCCGCCGTGCCCCCCTTTCAACGATTCACACTTACGCTGCACGGCTTTGCGCTCGCGGTCTGGCTGGCAGCGCTCGTCTCCGGTGGGCTTTCTGCCGCTTCGATCTTCCCGACGATGAAATCGCTTGACCCCACCATCCCGGCATTGTCGGGCTACTCCGGCGAGCACTGGAGACTCGCGGCGGGCATCCCGGCCAACATCATTTTCACACGGGCGGATCGGATTCAGTTCGTGTGCGCGGGGCTCGGGTTAATGACGCTGGGCTTCTGGCTCTCCGGGCTCGTCGGTCTCCGACAACGCGGCGAGCATGTGTCAATCGCCGGCGCGGTAACCCGGATCGCGACGTTCTCGGGGGCGATGGGCGGGCTGTGCTATCAGTTGTTCATCCTTGGCCCGCGCATGAATCTCGCGCTGAAGCAGTGGCTCGCTGCGGCGAACACCGGGGACAGTTCTCGGGCGGAAGCCTTTCGGGCGGCCTTCGATGCCGATCACCCGGCGGCGAGCCGCACTCTGGGTTTCACTTCGGTATGCGTGGCCGCCTGCCTCGTGACCCACCTTTGGGCCGGAACCGGGGGCGAAGACCAAGCTCGTAGAGGGCGGACCTGAGATGGCGAGCAAACGCGCTACCCCCACCATCACGAAGGCCGCCAAAGCCCGGGCCGCCGAACTGTTGGCCGCGCTTCGGGTGCATTACCCCGGTGCCCACTGTGAACTGCTCTACTCGTCGCCGCACGAACTGCTGATCGCGACCATACTTTCGGCCCAGACCACGGACGTCAATGTCAACCGAGCGACACCCGCCCTCTTCACGAAGTTTCCTACCCCCCAGGCATTCGCCGCCAGCTCCTCCGAAGAGATAGAACCGTTTGTTCGCTCGCTCGGATTTTTCCGCAACAAGGCCCGGGCCGTTCACGAGGCGATGAAGCGGGTGGTCGAGGAGTTTGGCGGGGTTGTGCCCAGCACGATGGAGGAATTGCTCTCTCTCCGGGGCGTCGCGAGAAAGACCGCGAACGTCGTTCTGGGAAACGCCTTCAACGTGAACGCTGGCGTGGTGGTGGACACGCATGTCGAGCGGCTTTCGCAACGGCTGGGCCTCGCACCAAAGGGCTCGAACGTCGCGGCCATCGAACACTATTTGATGGCCCAGTTCCCGCGCGACGATTGGTGCGAACTCTCGCACATGCTCATTTTTCACGGCCGGCGGGCCTGCAAAGCCCGAGGCAAAGAATGTTCTGCGCACGAGATATGCCGCGGGTTCGGAAAGTGCTGCGATCTCGCACGAACGGCCACGAAGAAACCGGCCGCGACGACCGCATCCAAAGCCGGCGATGGGCCGCCCAAAGCGGTGCGGCGGAAGGCGAGTGCCGCGAAAGCCGAACTGACTGAGCGGGCTCGGAACACGAACGCCAAGGGCAGTCGTGGCCGGCGAAAAAAGCCGTCGTAAGAAAACGTGCTCAGGAAAGTGACACGTGCTCGCGAAAGTGAAACGTGCTCG
>CAZJXA010000134.1:0-6738 GCA_964549785.1 uncultured Phycisphaeraceae bacterium
CCTGACGTCGGGTTCTTCGCCATGTTGAGGGCCTTGGAGGCGGGTGCGAACTCCATGCAGTCGAGGGCTTCACGGGCGTGCAGCGGGCGCTGGGTGCGACCCCAATCAAAGACGCGGAACGTGGTGTCGCTGGCCGTCTGCACTTCGACAACCAGAACCCCGGCACCCAACGCGTGCACGGTGCCGCTCGGAAGGTTGTGGCATTCGCCGACGACGGCGGGGACCGCCTCAAGGAGGCCGACGATCCCGGACGGATTGGTCCGCACGACCTCTTCAATCTGGGAGCGATCCACCCCGGGCCTCAGACCTTTGTAAATCACCGCCCCGGGCTCGTGGGCCACGACGAACCAGCATTCGGTCTTGAGATGGGCCTCGGGGTGGGCGGCGACAAAGGCGGGGTTCGGATGAACCTGGACAGACAGGTTTTCACGGGCGTCAAGGAACTTGATCAGAAGGGGAAACGCACCCCCGCTGCCGCGGCGATCGGCAGGCAGGAAGTCCCCCCACAGCATCAGTGCGTCGCGCAGCGTCCGACCCGCCAGCGGGCCCCGCGCGATCGTAGAGATGACGGCCCCGCCCCCCGCCCCGGACGCCGAGGTTGCGGCCATGTCGGCGACTTCCCAACTCTCGCCGATGCGGTCGCCGGGCTGCACACCCTTGCCAAATGCCGCCAGCCGGCAGCCACCCCACACCTTGGGCAGCAAGATCGGAACCATCACAAGAGGATAAGGGGAAGGGGAGGAAGAAGACATTGGAGATGAGTACAACGCACCCAGGCGCTAGACATCCGAAAGAAGGAACAATCGAAATCCAACCCGGTAGCGAGCCCGTATGCCCAGTCCATAGTCCCTGGTCTTTGGTCCCTGGTCCCCACTGCCCAGTGCCCAGTGCCCCTGTTTCCTCAATCCTTCTCCATCGACATGCCGCTGATCGTGGCATCGAACGTGATCCGGTCCCCCACGACGCCCTGAACCTGCGAGATAAATCGTCGACGCTGGTACTTGATGTCTTTCAGGATGACATACATGTCGTCCCCGACGTTCACCTGCGAGCGGAACGCGCAGTCCTCGATGCGGAGGAACGCCGCGATCAGCGGGCGGCCCTTGCGGTTGGTGAAAACCCAGCACGCGAGCTGCGCAGCGGTTTCGATCTGCAGAACGCCCGGGTACATCGGCCTGGACGGAAAATGTCCGTCCACCCAGAACTCATCACCCCGGACTTGCCGGAGCCCAACCGCGTACGACCAATCGGGTGCGTGCCACACCACGGCGTCAAGGAAGGCCATCACGCCGCGATGGGGGTTCCACTTGGCAATCGCCTCCTTGTCGGCGAGGCGCTGAGAAAGGTCGATTTTCGACAGGTCCATGAGCAATCGGCCAGGTCCGGACGGATCCTGGGCCGGGTCTTGCGAGGAAACCGACTCACTCGGGCTTGGCGGCATTCGCTGCATTCCCTGCATTCCCTGCATTCCCTGCGTCGCGAAGTTCGAGAACCTTCTCGCGGACCTCCTGGGCGGTGTTCTTGATCTCCTGCATGGTCTGGCGGGCCCGAGTGCCCGCGGCCTTGTTGCCGCCCTCGGCTTTCATGATGTCATCCTCGGCTTCCGTGATCATTTTCTTCAGACGATCGAATGCTTCCACTGGTTTCTCCCATTCCTGAAATACCCGTCCCCGTCGCTTGCGGCGGCCATGAAAAGTCGGCCCCGGCGGACTGTTGCACGGACGAAATCCTATTTCAACACTTGAGGGAGCGTTTTTTCAAGGGTTTCTAGGGCGGCGCGGACGTATTTCTGGTTGCCCTCGCGTTCCAGGTGGGCGGGGGCGCAGGCCGCCATCAGCACCCGCCGAACCATGGCGACTTCCGCATAGCCGTCGTTGGTGCTGAGGCCCCGGTTGCGTCGAAATTGGGCGAGCGCGGTGACCGGTTTGACGCCGTAAAGCCTGTCCTCGTGGCCCCAGAACTGGCGTTCCAAGTACAGCGCGTCCTCCACCCAGTGGCCGGTGTGAACAAGGGCCAGATCGATGAGTGTGCAGCCGGCCCGACCGCTCAGGTCCGGGTCGCCCACCGCCCGCCGCATGGCGTTCCCCGGGTGCAGGTCGCCGTGGCACCAGCAGTTGATGGCCCGCGATGCCCAGCGGGCCTTCAGTGCGGGCAGCGATTTGTGAACCCGCTTCACGACTTCCCGCCACTGGGCCCACTCGGGCAGCGCCTGGTCGCGGCAGGTTTCAAGCGCCTTCTCAATCAGTTTCTCCCAGTCCGGGCTTGGGGGCTGCTCGGTCAGAGGGAGGGCGTCGCTGGCGGCGGCCTGAAAGTCCGCCGCGGTATGCAGAAGATCGAGGATCGTCTGTTCGCTGAGTTTGGTGGAAACCGGGAGGCCCGGCAGCCGCTCGATGACGAGCCAGGCGAGGTCATAACCGCCCAATTCAAGGCCGCTGGCGATGACCCGGGGAGAGGCCCGGGCGTGTTCACACGGGTCGTGCCACGAGCACAGGTCGCAGGTGCCCAGAGCCCTCGTCCACTTGTATTCGTTGAAGCCGACGGGCAGTTTGACGACCACCCCGGTGGAGGTACCGTCGTCCAGTTTCCACGTCGAGAACGCCGTCTCCGACCCGCTGTGCTGCCACGCGGCCCGGAACCATTCGATGGGCCCGAGCCGACCACCCGAGAGTTCGCGGAGGACCGGAACCAAGGAGACGGCCAGACCGTGAGTGTCGGATCCGAATGCGGAGTGGTCCGCAGGGTTACCCATCGGGGAGAGAATATCCGGGGACAGCGGGCAAGGCACGGGCACCCGAAATAACGTACCGAGTTCCCGAGGGATGGAATCAACGGGCCGGAATTAGGGCGGCGCACCATCACTCACCCGTAACTGAACGCAAGTGCGGCGACGCTTCGGACGCCCCCCGCTACTCGCTCAGCCGATCAAGGATCACCGGAATCGCAACCGGAACCTCTGGCCGATCGGCATCGCACGCGAACAGCGGGACCGAGTCGAGCAGGTTGCGGCGCGATAAAAGGCTGCGGTGGTCCCCGCTCAGAATGACCGTATCGGCGGAATCCGCAGCGCAGCCGGAAGACATGCTCACAACGCCGTCCCCGAGCATGTCCGACTTGGCCTCAAGGCTGGTGAGCCAGCGCTGCGCCCGGGCCCCGCCCAAAAGGCCGCGAACACGCTCGCCGTTGATGAATCGTTCGGCCGCGGTGCCCGCGGGGGTCACCCAGCGCGAGATGATCGCGGTGTGCCGCAGCCCCACCGGGCACGGTCGCGCGGCAAGGTTCTCAAGAAAATCAGACCCCGGCGTAAGGTCGCTCCCCGCCTGGCCGTCGCCGTCGGGGTTGCGGAAAAGATCAAACCAGTCCCGGTCGTCGTGGTCAAAGACGCGGCCGAGGCGCTCGCGCACTTCAAGGACCACGCGGAAACGGGCGAACTCCGAGCCGCCATTGGGCGTGGCGACCGTCACCACGTGGGCCACCTCGGGCAAGTCATAGCGGCCCGAGATCACCCCGCCATACCCCTCGTGCGACGTGAGCGAGTCGAGGATCACGAGCCCGCCCATGGAGTGCCCGATAAACGATACACGCCGGGTGCCGCGGGCCATCAGTTCGTACAGCGCGTGCGAGAGAAGCTCACCCGACTTGGCGATCGCCTGGTCATTGGGGTAGTCGAAGCGCACCACCGTGTGGCCAGCCTTATGGAGGTGGGGTGCAAGATCATCCCAAATATTGCCCGGTTCATCCAAACCGTGGACCAGGATGACCGCGTGGAGCGGAACGTCCTGGAACTCAAGCGCCGTCCAAACGAGCCGCGGGCAGCTATCGGACGACGACTGCGGAACGGACGTCAGGATCGAAAGGCCCTGTGGTGCCCCGTGCGTGGGGTGGGCATCGAACGGGGCCAGGAGCGCATCGGTCTGCCGATCAAACCAGCGGCCGACGGCTCGAAAGGCACCCGGTTCTTCGGTATCGGAGGGGCCAGCTGTGGAGACGAATTGGACGCTGTGCGGCGGCCGAGGGTGGTCAGCGATACCGACGGACTGGGCGAAAGCGGTGCCGACGGTGGACACGGCGACCGCTGCGGCGATCAGGAGATGCATGCTTTATTATTGGGGTCTTGCGGCGGTGGGTTTTGTTCGGTCAGGGCACTTCTGGACGGGGTTCGTCCCCATTCTGCCCCGCCGCGGGTTCGCTCGCCTCACCTTCCGTCAAGCCGATCGGCCTCCGCGCCCCATCGATCGGCGGCCTCCGGGTCATCGAGTTGCCGGGCGGCACCCGCTAATTGACGCGCGGCCCGAGCGGCGCGGCCGAGATCCTTTGGCTCGATGGTGGTGAACTGAAAGAACGCCTCCTCCAGAACCGTCATCTCATCTCTGGTGAGCCCGAGGTTCCGGAGCGTACTGGCCCGGATCATCAGCATCGGTCCTAACGCGGGGTGTTTCTCGGGCAGCATCGTCCGGGCCTTCCGCTCGGCAAAGGCGGAGAGTTCGTTGGCACGTTCGTGGTCTCCCAGCGCGGTCGCGACTTGGGCTCCGTTGCCGTACAGCGACATGATGTTCACGTGGTCCTTGCCCATCACACGCGGGAAGCGTTCGATGAGGTCGGTCAGCAGAGCGTCGGCATCTTCGTCTCGGCCCCCGGACACCAGGAGCGGGAACAACTGCATCTGACCCTCGATGGTGCGGGGGTGGTCGGGGCCGTTGCTGTTGATCAGGGTCTCGACGAGGCCAAGAGATTCTTCGAGCGCCTCCTGCTCGCGCTCGCTGTCGCGGAGGGCACTCACGAAGTATGCCCGGGCGGACAGTGTATCCGGATGGTCAAGGCCGTTGGCGGCCGTCAACGTTTCGATCACGCCGGGCAGAAGGGCAGCGGCTTCCTCGAAGCGGAAGAGCCGCAAAAGCGCACCGGCCCGCACGTTCAAGGCCCGTGCGGCATCACGCGATCCCACCCCCGAGACCGCAGTGCGGCGGGCGACAAGATCATCCGCGGCCGCGAGCGCTTCATCCAGGCGTGCGTCGCGCTGCAGCAACATCACGAGGTTGCCTTGCGCGATGAACGCCAGCCGGCTGTCGTCACCTTCTTTCGCTCGACGCAGCGCCATGCTCTCGCGCCACAGCCCCTCCGCCGACGCATATTCGCGGTCGTTCATCCGAAGGATCGCCAAGGCATCCATCGCAAAGAGCGTGTCGTCGTGCGATTCCCCCGCCCGAGCACGCAGGATCGGATAGGCCTGCTCGAGCAGCGGTCGGGCCTCCGCCGGGTAGCCAAACTCCCAATACGCATTTCCCAAGATCGCCTCAACCGCCGCCTTCGCAACCGGGTCTTCTTCCAGAACCCCGGTCTTCTCTCGCGCCGAATCCAGCAACAGCCGCAGCGCGGTCATGTCGCGGTTGCGGATCACCGCCGGGTCAAGTTGCAGCAACCCCCGCAGGTATTGGTTGATGCGCTCGGAGGTGGCGGTGGCGGCGTTCGCGCGAACCAGGGCCGTGCCCGTGACCGCGACCGCGGCGATCAGCGTCAGCACGATAAACACCGCAGCCGCCACAAGGACGCGGTTGCGCCGTGCAAACTTGCGGATGGAATAGAAGGCGGTCGCGGGGCGGGCGGTGATGGGTTCGTCCCGCAGGTACCGTCTGAGATCGTCGGCAAGGGTGGAGGCGTGCTGGTAGCGGCGGCTCGGGTCTTTCTCGAGCGCGTGGAGGATGATCGCCTCCAGATCGCCCTTGATCTCCGGGTTGCGGGCCGACGGCCGGATCGGCGTCTTCTCGGCGGCGGCCCGGAGGGCGTCAGCCAAAGGGAGAGCCCCCACCTCGATCGGCAGCGCGTGGCACAGGAGTTCGTATAAGACGACGCCCAAGGAATATACATCCGCCCGACTGTCAACACCCTCGGGATCTCCCGCCGCTTGCTCGGGGCTCATGTACGCCAGGGTGCCAACAACCTGGCCCACCAAGGTCGACTTGGTTTGCGTCTCCGTCCGTTCGGCCAGACGGGCGATGCCAAAGTCGAGGATGCGGGGGAGCGGCGGCGCCCCGGATTGATCGACGATGATGTTCGCGGGTTTGAGATCGCGATGAACGACGCCCCGGACGTGCGCGTGATGAACGGCGTCGCAGGCCCGCGTGAATAGTTTGATGCGGGCCCGCGTATCCAACGCTTGCGAGTCCGCAAACACCGCGATCGATGCCCCCTCCACGAGTTCCATCGCCAAATACGGCCGGGGTGAACCCCGCACGGCGGTCGTCCCGGCCTGGAAGACCTGCGCTATCCCCGGGTGTTGCAGGCGGGCGAGGGCGGCCGCTTCCTGGGCGAATCTCCGCACGGTCTCGCGCGAGAGCAGCCCGGGGCGGATGAGTTTGACCGCCACGTCTCGATCCGGAGACTCTTGGCGGGCCCGGTACACGACACCCATGCCGCCGCGCCCCAGCACCGAGACAATGGTGAAGCCCGCCACCATCTCCCCGGCGGGAAGATCGTCCATCAGTTCCGCATCGGAGAGCGATTCAATCGCCGACCGCTCGAGGAATTCGCCCCCGCTGTCGTGGAGGCGCAGCAGTTCTTCGACTTCGAGCCGGATCGAGTCGTCAGCCGACTGAGCCTCCAGAAACGCGGATCGACGATCCGGGTGCAGTTCAACCGCCCGCAGGAAGAGGTCGCGCGAACGGTGAAAGGCCGACGGCGGTTGAGTGGGGGCCCCAGTGGCCGCCGCTGGAGTAGCCGCCGCTGGAGCAGCCGCCGCTGGAG
>CAZJXA010000134.1:6838-9106 GCA_964549785.1 uncultured Phycisphaeraceae bacterium
GGGGCCCCAGTGGCCGCCGCTGGAGTAGCCGCCGCTGGAGCAGCCGCCGCTGGAGTGGAAGGTTGACCGGGGGGTTGCGAACGAAGACTCATGACACGCTCTCATCCGGGCGAGCGTTCTCGATCTCCCGCCGCAACCACGCCCGCGCGAACGACCACTCCCGCTTCACCGTGGCGGTCGACCGCCCGACCGCCGCGGCGGTCTCCTCGATCGAAAGCCCGGCGAAATAGCGGAGCATCACGATCTCGGCCTGCGAGGCGTCGTGCGCTTCGAGCGTCTTGAGCGCGTGGTCCAGCAGCAGCACGTCGACGGGCTGGTTGGTGGTCGAGGGCGTGTCTTCGTGGACGGTCATCACGTGTTCATCGAACTCGCGATGCGGTGCCCCGCCGCCACGCTTGGCGGCGTTGGAGGAGCGGGACCGATCAACGAGAATCCGCCGCATGGCGCGGGCGGCGGCGTTGAAAAAGTGGGCCCGGCCGTGCCACTGTTTCGCATCCGCCGGGGCGGCCCCCACCAGGCGGATCCACGCTTCGTGCACCAGGGCCGTCGCCTGCAACGTGATCGGCCCCCGCTCACGCGAGAGTTGCGACTCGGCCAGACGGCGGAGTTCGTCGTAGACCAGCGGAAGAAGTTCGGAAGCTGCGGCGGTGTCGCCCTCTTCGGCCATCCCGAGCAGCCGCGTCACTTTGTCGGGGTCGAACGGGTCGGGTATCGAGGCTGTCGGACCGGGAGTTGTCATCAGGTTTTTTGGGCCGCCCCCAGCGCCGCCGACCATTATTGCGCTCCGGGGGGCCTTGGGGGGCATCCCGGCGTACCAAGGTCCTGCCTGTGCTGATCGCCCCCGGGCTCCCGTACCAGACGCTGCCCACTGAACCCTCACGCGATGATGGCAGAACAATGCCAAGCCCGGTATTCGCGCATGAAGCGTCGTGGTGGCATTCGTCTGCCGGTTCGGCTTGTATAAATGCCATCGCCAACTCCTGACCATCGTTTTGTGCGTGAGGCCCGATTCTGGGCGTCGGCTTCCGCGCGATCGTCGCCGCGGTGCCCCTCAGCTTCGAAGAACTGGAACGCGCCATCACGCAGAGAGACGCCGTCTTCCCCGACGTGCCCGCCGGGCTCAAGGTCGACGTCGCCAACCGCATCGTCCGCCTGAAGATCACGCCGCGGCCGGAACCGGCGAAGGAATAGCAGGTGCTACACCTTCACGGCGCGGCCGCGTAATCGTCGAAGTATCGAACCACGTCATCGGAGTTGACCACCCCGTTCTTGTCCTGGTCGGCTGCGTGAGAGTCCGATTGGTAACGCTCCGCGAACAGGAGGGCGTCGGCGCCGGTAACGGCCCCCGAGAAGTGCCTCTTACGACACAGTTGGACGACGACGGGGGATCACGAGGACGAACGCGAACACCGCAAACCCGGCGGGTGACGGCACGGTGAGGATGAAGCCTCGGCCCCGACCGCCGAAGCTGGCGGAACCCACGAAGGTCAGGCCGTCGTCGGAGACGTCTCGGGCCGAGCGGAAGACCACATCCGGCGGGATGACGACGCCGAACAGGGCGGCGTAGTCCCGCAGAAGTATGCTCCCGGTAGCCTCGGTCCACACGAAAACGTCTCGACGGAGCCCCGAGACCGATCCGAACACGACCGACCCATCCCCGCTGCAGGCCATACTCTGGGCCGCGGCGAAGCCCGCGATGCGGGGGAGTCGCTCCGGAAGCCCCTCATCCACCCAGCGGACGGCGATGGCTTGCCCGTCGTACGAAGTACCCACAACCACCCGACCGTCGGCGCTGATATCGACGGCAGAGGCTTCTTGTGTGGTCCCGGACAGGGCCGCAAGTTCCGTGAGACCCACGGTTGTATCCCATCGGAAGGCGGCGTTCCGCCCACCACCACCGTTAAATCCCACCACGATTGTGCCGTCGGCGCTCACCGCTCGGGCCTCGGCGTAGGGGCCTGCGAACGGCAAGAAACCCAGTTCTTGGGTGCCGGTCTCCGCCGTCCAGCGCCACGCCACACCGGCCGAGTTGGTGTTGGGGCCGCGCTGGCTATATCCCACCAACACCGTGCCGTTGCTGTTTACGTCGTGCGCGAAGCCGCGCGGATTGCCGGGAGGGTTCGGCAACGGTTGGATAGGTCCGTTCGCCAGTTGTCGGAATCCGAAGTTTACGCCCGGCCCGCTCACCAATTGGTCCGCGTAGGTTTCGGCATCCGCGGAAATCGCTGTGTAGAACGTCACCTGATCGGGGTTCAGGTACTCCCGCCC
>CAZJXA010000135.1:0-9060 GCA_964549785.1 uncultured Phycisphaeraceae bacterium
CATCCCCGCCCTCGCCGATGCGTGCGTAGTGCCCCGACGCCACCGAGCCAGCCCCGATCTGCACCGCGTACTCGTGCAGTTTGCCGAACTTCAGCCAGTCGTTGCAGCGCACGCACGGGTTGGGCGTCCGCCCGTTCGCGTATTCATCCACGAAGTAGTCGATGATCCGGCCGAAATCCTTCTTGAAGTTGCACACGTAGAAAGGGATGTTCAGTTCCGCGGCGACGGCCCGCGCATCCGCGGCATCGGCGATCGAGCAGCACCCTTGGTGCCCGATCTTGACGCTGGTCGGGGTACAGGTGTCGCCGTCCTTGACGAGCGTGTCGAGAGCCTCGCCGGGGGAGCCCAGGCGCATGAAGCAGCCGACGACCTCGTGCCCCGCGCGGACGAGCATCGCCGCGGCGACCGAGGAATCGACGCCGCCGGACATGGCGACAAGAATTTTGGAACGTTGAAAGGCCATTCGAGTTGCGCGGTGTGCCGCGGAACAAGAATATGCGTTGCGCACCGGCTCAGAGTTCTTGGAGGCGGCGCTGGGTTTCCTGAGCCTGGAGGTCGGAAACCAGCCGGGTGAGATCGCCCGCCATGGCGTCGCGCAGAGGGTACTCCCCCGGCAGGCGTTCGTCGGCCACGATGCCTTCTTTCCACCGGTAGGTACGCACCTTTTCGCTGCGGTCGCCGCCGCCGATCTGTGTGCGGCGCGACTGGGAGCGTTCTTCATGCAGTTTTCGGCGCTGGATGTCGTGCAGCCGGGCGGTGAGAAGCCGCTTGGCCTTCACGCGGTTCTGGAGTTGGCTGTTGCTCTCCTGCATCCGGATGAAGATGCCGCTGGGCTTGTGATGGAGTTGCACCGCGGTCGCGACCTTGTTCACGTTCTGGCCGCCCGGCCCTTGGCTGGTGGTGACGGTTTCTTCTACGTCATTGGCCCAGTCGATCTTGACCTCCACGGCTTCGGGCTCCGGGAGGACCGCCACGGTTGCGGTGCTGGTGTGGATTCGGCCCTGGGTTTCGGTCGCGGGCACTCGCTTCACGCTGTGAACCCCGGCTTCCGAGGCGAGTTCGGCCCACACTCCCTCGCCCTTGATCCCGACGACGGCGTTGCGGAGCCCGCCTGCGTTGCCCTCGGCCGAGGCTTCCATGAGTTCGAAGGACCACCCGCGTTTCTGGGCGTACTTCTGGTACATCGAAAAGAGGTCGGCGGCCCAGAGCGCTGCTTCATCACCGCCGGTGCCGGCCCGCACTTCGAGGATGATGGAGCCGATGGAGCGGTCGTCGGACGTGACCAGGCTCGCGAGTGCTGCGGCGTACGCCTCGTCGATTCGACCAAGAACAGCCGGGAGTTCGCGCTTGGCAAAGTCGGCGAGTTCTCGGTCGCTTCCGGCGATGGCATCTTTGAGCTCGGCCGCCTCGCGCTCGGCGGCGCGGGCCGAACGCACACCCTCGACCGCGGCGGCGATGGCCGCCCGGCGCATGGAGAGAGCCCGAACCCGTCGATGATCGACCACCACGGAAGGGTCCTCGAGTTGGGTCCCGATTTCGCGGTCTTCGTCGTCGAGTTGGGCGAGTTTCTTGAACGCGCGGGGCGGGATCTCGGGCATACCGGGCGAGCGTAGGGGCAGCGCTGCCGCCATACGCTCGGCCGGTGCTGGCTCAGGAGAAAACTTCAGGAGGTCACCCAAGTGGCATCGCAATCGCCACGGCAATGTGATTGAGGTTCGTGTCGGTGGCTTTGATCGATTCCAACGCGCCCGCCGCCTTCAAAGCCTTCGTTGAATCGTGCGTTCTCAGCAATCCGTGCGGGTCCAGCCCCTTCGCCCGGATGCTTTCCGCGGTCGTTCCATCCACCAGCCCGCCGCAGAAGTCGGTCGGGCCGTCGCGGCCGTCCGTGGAAAACGTCCAGACGGCCACATCAGGAACGCCGTCGAGTTCTATGGCCGCGGCGAGCGCTGCCTCCTGGCTCGGCCCGCCCTTGCCGCGTTGGCGGCCCACCGTCACCGTCCACTCGCCGCCCCAGATGGCGCACGAGGGGTTACCGCCGTGAACCAGCGCCATCGCGACCCGAGCGGCCCGGCGTCCGACGTCGGATGCCTCGCCGATCGTGTCGGGGTGGCTCGCCGCGACACAGACACCTCGACCCCGAAGGTGAGCAGCGACCGAGGCGACGAGTCCGCGGTTGTTGCCGATGACGGTGTTGCTGATGCGGGGGCCGAAGGAACGCGTGGCCGTTTCAAACTCAGACCCCGCCATGCCGCGTCGGAGGAACCGCGTGATGGTGGGCACCGCAGTCAGCAGGCGGTACCGGGTGAGCACGTCATGGGCATCGGCGAAGGTTGAGGGGTCGTGGGTTGTCGGTCCGGAACCGACGACGTGTAATGGGTCTCCCACGACATCAGAGAGAATGAACGCCCGCACGGGGCCGCGATGGGCTCGGGCAAGTCCACCTCCTTTGAGAAGGTCAACGTGGCGGCGAACCGTGTTGAGGTCCTCGATTGGTGCGCCGGCCTGCATCAGGCGACGGCTTATGTCCGCGATCTCCGCGACATCAAGGCCGGCCCGCGGCACCACAACCTGGGCCGATGCACCGCCCGAAAGCAGGACGAGCAAGGTCTGTTGGGGTTCGAGCCGCTCGATAAACTCCAGCACCCGCGCACCGGCCCGCACCGAAGATGCGTCGGGGTCGGGGTGGCTGCCGCGAATCAACTGGAATTTCGCGCGCAGGCCGATCGGCAGTGGTCGGGCGTCCAGCGTCACAACGAGCCCGGCAGCGATTCTGGGGCCCCAGAGCCGATACGCCTCCGCAGCTAGCGTGCGGGAAGCCTTGCCAATCGCAAGGACCGCACACCCCTTGTCCGGCGACCGCGGAGCGGCCGCGGCGAGCAAGGCCGCCGGATTGCTCGCGGGCCTGACGGCGTCCTTGGCCCAACCGACAACTTTCGCGACCGAGAGACGCTTCGACCGGGACGGGTTGCGGTGTGACGTTGACAGGTGGTGGATCCGGCTGGTAGGGTATTGGCGTTCAGTGTTTGCCCAAGGAGCCCTCTATGAGCCAGTTTCCGCCTCCCGTCCAGCCTGGTCCGATCGGGATGTACAAGCCGCACCGGGGCACCATGGTGCTGGTTCTTGGCATTCTGAGCATGGTCCTATGCGTGATCTGCGGCATTATCGCGTGGGTGATGGGCAACGCCGACCTCAAGGAAATGGATGCGGGGACGATGGACCCCGCGGGCCGGGGCCTGACGCAAGCGGGCAAGATTTGCGGAATGGTCGGGTGCATCCTCAACCTCGTCGCGATCGGCATCTGGATCGTGTTCGTCGTGGTTGCCGTGGCCGCGGGTGCCGGGGCGGCGGCGACAGGGGCCGCTGCGGGCGGGCCGTAGTTCTGTTTTTTTGGCGGCGTGGCGGCGTGGCGGCGGACTCAAAATCGTTTCGTGTACTCAAATTGAAGGGAGTTTGCGATGTCTCAGTATCCACCGCCGATGGCCAATGTCAACACGGGGGGTATGAAGCCCCATCGCGGCACGATGATCCTCATTCTCGGGATTGTGGGGATCGTCCTCTGCATGCCGTGCGGGATCGCCGCCATCATCATGGGCGGCAAGGACCTCAAGGAGATGGATGCGGGGGTGATGGATCCGTCGGGAAGAGGCCAGACGAATGCGGGCAAGATTTGCGGGTTCGTCAGCCTCGCCGTCTTCGCCATTGGCCTTATTCTGAACTTCACGGTCTTCGCCGCGACCGGAAATCCCTGAATCGTCATGCCTCCCGGCGTCGTGGAGCCTGCCGAGAACCCTGCGCCGGCATCGAACGTGGACCGTGGGTTTTTCCGCGCGCATCGGACGGCTCTCACGATTCTGCTGGTGTGGATCGGGCTGGTCGGAGCGTCGCTTCTGATTGAGACCGTTACCGAGCGACAGGTGCCACTGTGCGTCTTCCGAAACGTGACCGGGGCACCGTGTCCGACCTGCGGGAGCACGCGTGTCGTGCTCTCCCTCGCCAGCGCCGATGTGTGGTCGGCAGTGCGATTCAATCCGCTGGTGACCGGCGTCATCCTGTGCGGGCCGGTGTGGGGCGCGCTGCGGTTGCGACGGAGACAGTTGTTTTCCGGCAAAGGCGATCGTGGGAGGGGCGGATTCGGAGCCGGTGCGGGGGGTATCGCGTGGTTAACGGCGGGGATCGTGCTCCTCGTCGCAAACTGGCTATATCTCCTGGGCTTGGGCCCAGATGCGGTCTGGTGATGCCGGCGCATCGTGCCCCGCGCTACAGCAACTGCAGCCGGGCGATCGCCGCGTCGATGGTCTCGGCGGTTTTGCAGTACGCGAAGCGGACGAAGCCGTGACCCAGTGCCGGATCGTCGTAGAACACGCTCGGTGGGATGGCCGCGACCCCGATTCGTTCCGTCAGGGCGCGGCAGAACGTGCGGTCGTCGGTGGCACCGAGCCGGGATGCGACGCCGCCGATGCCCGCCATGATGAAGTACGTCCCATCCGATCGGAAGGGCCGGAAACCGAGATTCGACAGGCACGCCCCGAGCCGGTCGCGATTGGAGCGGAAAAGGTCGCGCGTGCCGCCGACATGGGCGCGGTCGCCCCGCAGCACGGCGGCGGCTCCCAGTTGCAGCGGTGTCGCGGTGGCGAACGTCAGGAACTGATGGGCGGCCCGAATCCCCGCGGTGAGCTCGGGAGGCGCGATCGCCCAACCGACCTTCCATCCGGTCAGGTTATGGGTCTTCCCAAGGCTGGAGAGCGTGATCGTTCGTTCCGCCATTCCGGGAAATGTGGCCAGGTGCAGGTGCGGCCGGGCATCGTCGTACGTGAGATCTTCGTACACCTCGTCGGTGACGGCGATCACGCCGTGACGCTCACACGCATCGGCGATGGTCGAGAGTTCCCCTCGCGAAAAAACCTTGCCCGTCGGGTTGTGCGGAGTGTTGATCAGGAGCAACCGTGTCCGGGGAGTGAACGCCGCTTCGAGTTCGGCGGGGTCGAACGCGAACCCGTCGCCGTCGGGCCGGAGCGTCACAAACTTCGGGATCGCGGAAGCCATCGCGATGCACGCGCGATAGGAGTCGTAGAAGGGCTGGAAAACCACCACCTCGTCGCCCGGATTGAGGAGCCCGAGCATGACCGCGGCGATGGCCTCGGTGCAGCCGCTCGTCACCGTGACGCGGGTGTCGGGGTCGATGGTGCCACCGGTTCGGCGCCGCCAGGTTTCGGCGATCGCGGCCGACAGTTGGGGGTGCCCGATCATGCGGGCGTACTGGTTGTGCCCGGCGTTGATGGCCGAGATCGCTGCGGACTTGGCGATCTCCGGCCCGTCAAAGTCGGGGAACCCTTGCGCCAGGTTGACGGCGTTGTGGGCGAGCGCCAATTTCGTCATCTCTGCGAAGATCGTGGTGCCGAAGGGCGCGAGCCGGAGTGAAACGCTCATCCGCGAGGGTACGGGGCGGGCGCGGGCGTGCCAGGCCTATTCCGCATCGTCAAAGTCGGGGCGATGGGTCTGCATTTTGAGAAGGTCGGCGTAGCGGCCGTTTTTCGCGAGCAACTCGTGGTGGGTGCCCTGTTCGGTGATCGCTCCATGCTCCAACACCACGATGCGGTTCGCGAGCCGGACGGTGCTGAGGCGGTGGGCGATCACGAACGAGGTTCGCCCCTTCATCAGCCTGACGAGGCTGCGCTGAATGAGGCGTTCGCTCTCGGTGTCGAGGTTGCTGGTGGCCTCATCAAGAATCAGGATGCGCGGATCGGCCAGCAAGGCCCGCGCGATCGCGATCCGCTGCTTCTGCCCGCCTGAGAGCCGGACGCCGCGCTCGCCGATCACGGTGTTGTAGCGTTTCTCCATCGCCCCGATGAACTCCGAAGCGTTGGCGGCGTCGGCCGCGGCGACGACATCGGCTTCCGAGGCATCGCGTCGGCCGTACGCGATATTCTCGCGGATGGTGCCGTCGAACAAGAAGACGTCCTGCTCGACGATCCCCAGGAGCGTGCGGTACGAGCGGGGATCGATCGTCTTGAGGTCCACCCCATCGAACAGAACGCTGCCCGAGGTGGGGTCGTAGAAACGGCAGATCAGGTTGCAGAGCGTGGTTTTGCCCGAACCGCTCGGGCCGATGAAGGCGATCGTCTCTCCCGCGCGGACGTGCAACGACACGCCGCGAATGACGGGTTGCGGTTCAGAAGGCGGTGGCGCATCGGCCACCGGGTTCACCGCCGAGGCCGCCTTGGGCTTGGGCTTTGGGTACGCAAACCACACGTCACGGAGGTGGATTTCGCCCCGGGCGGTGCGGCGGTCGACAAACCGGGTGCCGGGAGATTCCGAGAATTCCGACGGCTCGGCGAGCAGGTCCAGCACGCGGTCGAAGGCCGCCAGATTTGACTGCACCTGTGAGGCGGTGTGGGTGAGCGTCTCCATCGGGCCCAGGAGCATGAGCAGGTAGGTCGAGAACATCATCAGGTCGCCGATCGAGAGCGTGCCCTTGAGCACCTGCGTGCCGCCATACACCAGCACCGCGGCGGACGCGACCGGGATGAGGATCGACCACGCGATCTCGACGATCCGTGACCACCACCAGGTGAGGATCTCAATCCGGGTCATGTAGTGCTGGGCGCCGGTAAAGCGCCCGACTTCCGATCGCTCGCGCCCGAACCCGCGGACGATCCGCATGCCGCCGAAGGTCTCGGTGGTGGTGGCGTCGATGTCCTGCCGCACGTGCTTGCCGTCGCGGTAGAGGGGGCGGATGCGTGAGATGTACGCGCGCTGGGAGATCCACGCGGCGGGAAGCAGCATCAGCCCGCCGATGAGCAGCCGCCAATCGACCCACGCCAAGATAGAGAGCGTGCCGACCAGTTGAACGACCGCCTTCCACGGGTTGTAGACCAGACCGAAGAGAAGATCGCCGGCCATTCCCGCGTCTTCGCGCAGGAGGCTCGCCATGCCGCCGGTCTTGTAGCGATGGATCGTGACCAGCGGCAGGTGGATCGCGTGCCGGAACGTTTTGTCGCGGAGTTCGACCTGCATCCGCTTGGTGATGCGGGTCATCTGCCACCTGCCCAAGGTGCCGAGGGTGACGCCGATGGCGGCGAGCCCGACCAGCGCGATGCCGATCGCCCAGAGCAGGCGCGACGGGGTCACCGGTTGCGGCAAGAGATCCCACAGCCAGCGCGGCATCGTCTCGAGCCCGCCCTCGGTCAGCACGTGGTCGATGACGATCTTGGTGGCCGCCGGCATGGCCAGCGACGTCAGGCACACGATGGTGACCATCGTGAGCGAGAAGGCGAGTGCCCCCCGGTGGGGCCGTACGAACGTCCAGAACTGCCCCAGCAACGCGCGGAACGGGCGGTTGCGCTTCGACTTGTCGGGCCGGACGCCCCCGGCGTCGGTGCCGCGCTTCGCATACGACTTGTCGGCGGCCCGATGGGAAAGATAATCACTGAACCGACGTTTGGAAGACTGACGCATGGGAAAAAAGCCGCGGCACAACCACGGGGTGCATACGCGTGACTATATGGACGTCCGAACGGCTACCAACGCGGCGACCGTCGTTCAGCGACCCTCCTCCCACAGCGTGAAGAACGCGATGACGTCGTCGGAGTCGGTGCTGTCGCTGTTGTCGTAGTCCGCCGCGGGTTCGCCCGCGTCCCACGCGGCAAAGAACGCGACGATGTCGTCGCTGTCCACATCGCCGTCGTTGTCGAAATCCGCGGTGAACGGGCAGCCCCGCACATAGATCCGGAAGTCGTCCACGCCGGCTTCGACGATGGATCCGGGATCGATGTCGCTGGCGATGAATCGCAGCCGCATCGTCGCGGTGGGCGTCCTCAGCAAGTCCAGCCGATAGTTGAGCCTGCTCCACGCGTTGGAGTTGTTCGAGACGACCTCGAGTTGATTCCAAACGGAACCGCCGTCGGTCGAGTATTCCACCCGCATGACGTCGACGTTGGGGTTGGCGCCTTGGTTGTTCGAGAACCACCGCGCGTACTCGACGAACGTTTCCGGGGCTCGCAGCGCCTGCGGAGGCAGTGCCGAAAACACCGGCGATGTGAGCGTTGTGGCGCCGCCGTCAATATCCCAGGCCCCGACCCCTTCCCCCAGAGGGCCCGTGATCCAGCAGTTCGAGCCGTTGGGCGTCGCGTCATCGCCCGGCTGGGCCGATGTGGCTTCGGGGTCGGCCCTTTCCCAGATGCCGCGAACGGCCGTGTCCGTCGGGGAACCCACGGTCCAGCCGAGGTCGGATTCCATTGAATCGGCGAACGCTACATACTGGCCGATAACCGCTGCGGAGAAGAAGGTCGCGGGAGCGGTGTCGGGAAGACGAAGCACCGAACCGTTTGCGGCCAGCGCCTCAAAGTACCACTCGATATTCTGTCGGCACACGCCCGGCGGCAGCGCGGCCTCAAATAGATCTCCGCCGGAAGATGCCATGGGGGTGGCGACAAACGGATCGGAGGGGGACGAGCGGCTGAACACAACCGGGTTGGCGATCCCCAAGGTGGAGGTTCCGGCTTTCACGCGAAGCCCCACCGGGAGGAACTGCTCCGCGGCGACCAGAGACGGCGGACTGGGATCCTGGCTCAGCAACAGCGGCAACGTAACGAACTCGATGAGCCGGGCGGCGGCCTCGAAATTCTCTTCCACGGTTGGCAAGATTTGATTGGCGGGGAGCAGGAACCCGAACTGGCCGAGATCGCGGAGTTCGATGGTGAACGAGAGAATGCCGCGATCGCCGAAGGCCCAATCCACCGCTCCGCCACTGGCCGGATAGATGGTTGAAAAAATCGGTCCCGCAACGTAGGTCTTGCCGTGAATCGAGAAGATGCCCTCGGCCATCGATGCGTTGATCCGGTCGAAGAGTGTGGCGTGCGGCGGCAGCGAACCTGTGTAGGCCCAGGGAGACAACACCAACTGCGAGAACGAGTGGAAATCGATGTGGGCGCGGAGCCGGGGATTCGCGGTCATGAAGTCCCGCATCGCGGCGGTTTCGGGCTCTGAGAACCCCGACGGGCCGCGATAGGTGTCGTTCCCGGGATTCGTGCTGGCCCCCAGCCCGCCCCACTCGTACCCCCT
>CAZJXA010000136.1:0-9053 GCA_964549785.1 uncultured Phycisphaeraceae bacterium
AGCCGTCCTTGGCTCGGCACGGCGAGCTTGCGGCTCAACTTTTCCAGCGGGATGGGCCACTCGATCGGCTGCCCGTCGGCGGTCCGCAGGCCCGTGTCCGAAACGCTCCCGGTCCCGGGCCGAGCTCCCGGCGAAACGTCCAGCACCAACTGCTGGCTCTCGACCGCCCGCATGGCGCTGAGCCATTTGTCGTTGTTGTCCAGCCCCAGCCCGAACCGCTTCACATCCATCGAGCGGACCACCTTCTGCAGGCTTTCCTTGAACGTCCGCCCGATGGCCATCGCTTCGCCCACGCTCTTCATCTGCGTCGTCAGCGTTTCGTCGGCCTCGGGGAACTTCTCGAATGTCCAGCGAGGCATCTTCGTCACGACATAGTCGATGGTCGGCTCAAAGCACGCGCTGGTGGTGCCGGTGATGTCGTTACGGAGTTCATCAAGGGTGTAGCCGATGGCGAGTTTGGCCGCGATCTTGGCGATGGGGAAGCCGGTGGCCTTGCTGGCGAGCGCGCTGGAGCGGCTGACTCGGGGGTTCATCTCGACGACGACCATCTCAAAAGGCTTTTTGCCCGTCACCGGGTCGGGCTTGGGGTTGGGGTTGACCGCGAACTGCACGTTACTGCCGCCCGTCTCCACCCCCACCGCCCGCATGATCGCGAAGGCCGCATCCCGCATCGCCTGGTATTCCTTGTCCGTCAGCGTCAAAATCGGAGCGACGGTGATGGAGTCGCCGGTGTGCACGCCCATCGGATCGATGTTCTCGATCGCGCAGATGATGATGCAGTTGTCCTTCTTGTCGCGCACCACCTCCAACTCAAACTCTTTCCACCCGATCACCGATTGATCGATCTGGACCTGCCCGATCATGCTGGCCGAGAGGCCCCGGGACATGATGTCGCGGAACTCTTCCTTGTTGTACGCGATGCCGCCGCCGGAGCCGCCCAAGGTGAAGGCGGGGCGCATGATGGCGGGGAGGCCGATTTCCTTGAGGAACTCCTCGGCCTCGGCCATGGTGGTGACGACCTTGGCCTTGGGGAGTTTCAGCCCCAGCCCTTCGCAAATGTCCTTGAACACCTGCCGATCTTCGGCCCTGTGGATGACCTCGCGATTGGCCCCGATCATCTCGATGCCGAATTCCTGCAGCGTGCCGTCGTCCCACAACTTGCAGGCGCAGTTAAGGGCCGTCTGCCCCCCCAACGTCGGCAGAATCGCGTCGATCGGCGGCCCGATCTCCATCTCTTTCTGAATGATCTTTCGTACGCTCGCCGCAGTGATCGGCTCGATGTACGTTCGGTCCGAGAACGCCGGGTCGGTCATGATCGTCGCGGGGTTGCTGTTTACCAGAACAATCCGATACCCCTCCGCTTTCAACGCCTTGCACGCCTGCGTCCCCGAGTAATCAAACTCGCATCCCTGTCCGATGACGATCGGCCCGGACCCCAGCACGAGTATCGTTTTCAGATCGGTACGGGATGGCATGGGCGTTGGGTGCTCGCTGCGAAGGGAAGGTCCGAAAGGGCGCAAACTAGGGCGAGCATAGGTCCGGCCCTTCGAACCGCCCGAGGCGGCGGGAATGCATCGCCGGGACCGCGAGAAGGGATCCGTCGTTTCGGTTTGAGGAGAACGTTACCGGCAACCCTGCGTCAACCCTCGCCGCTGGCGTCACCCGAGCAGCCACCGCCGCAGGAGGAGAAATATGGCTACTCCTATGGCTGCCGCGAGCACCGCCGGCTGCCATACACCGATGTTCCTTTTCGCGCCGGCCTCGGGCAATCGGTGCGTGTCGGGGGAGAGACCGCCGAGTCGTGAATCGTGCTGGACCATCGCGATGACCAGATTGGCGTCAAAGGGAGTCAGCCCGCCGCGGCAGGCCCCTGCCACCAACCTCCTGCGGCGTTCCGGCGTCAGGATGGCGGCCGGTCCACCTTGCAGTTGGGTGGAAACCAGCAACGCGAAGCCTTCCCGGGCCGCCGCGACGGATGATTCGTGGTTTTCGGCCCCGATCCGGGCAGAACGTGCCGGATCCGGCAATTCTTTGGCACCCGCTCCGATCCGGAGGGTCGGCGGGTACGAAAGAGAATTGTGGACACGGGTCACCACGATACAACATACGCCCGCGCCGACGATTTGCCACAAATTTCGGATTTTTCATGAGCAGCGATTCGGTTTTATCGTTAGAGTGACGACGTTGGGGGGTCGCTCCCGCTTGAAACCCCACTTTGGCCACCGCTCTATCCTCACACCCCGTGCCCGCCCCCACTCCCGCTCCAGAGTCACGGTCGCCGGGGGCGGCGGAGCCTGTGATTATCGGCCCTGATATCGCGACCATGTCGTGTGCTTCCCCTCTCGACGCCGTTGCGACGCTCGCGAAGATCCGACTGCATTCGCGGCGGGGAAAACTGCCGAACTTTGCGGAAGTGCCCGGCGCGGCACGGTCGTTCCGAATTGCGGCGTTCGGGCACCCCTTCGACCATGTCCTGACGGGCGTGGTCACGCCCAGCGCGACCGGGTCTTTGATCGCCTTCTCACTCCGGATGGCCCGGCGGGTGCCGCTGATCATGGGGGCGATTGTGCTGGTGACGATCTGGCCCGGGGTCTGGCTCACGGATTCGATGCTGACGACGTATTTCAGCGGCTACGAGTTCGCAACGTGGATGTGGTATATCCCCGTCACGGTGCTGCCGATCCCGTTCATGTGGCGGACTTGGCACACCCGCTCGGTGCGCGAAGCGACGGAGCACGCCGCAGAGTCGATCGCGGAAATCGCGGCGTGTCTGCATCAATCCGCCCCGTGAAGCACGTGTCGTATTCACCGCCGACCGTACCCTCAGGCCCTATGACGCCCCCGATTTTCAGACCACGCTCGTTGATCGGGATGGTTCATGTGGATGCGCTCCCGGGCGCTCCCGCCAGCCGCCGGACCATCCGGCAGATCGCGGCGAACGCGGCGGTGGAGGCGGCGATCCTTTCGAGAGCGGGGTTCGACGGCTGCATCGTCGAGAACATGCACGACCGGCCGTACATCAACGGGCCGCACCCGGCCGCGACGGTGGCGGCGATGACGACCTGCACGCACGCGGTGCGGGCGGCGGCGCCCGATCTCATCTGCGGCGTTCAGGTGCTGAGCTTCGGGCACCTCGAGGCGCTCGCGGTCGCCTTGGCCACCGACTCGGCGTTCATACGGGTCGAGAACTTTGTGTACGCGCACGTCGCGGACGAAGGGCTGATACCGACCGCCGCGGCGGGCGAACTTCTGCGGATGCGGCGGAACTGGGGGGCGGAGAGTGTGCGCCTGATGTGCGACATCAAGAAGAAGCACGCGTCGCACACCCTGACCGGTGATCTTTCGATCGTGGATGCTTCGCACGCCGCGGAGTTTTTCGGGGCCGACGGATTGATCGTCACGGGTTCGTTCACCGGGTCGCCGGTCGCGCCCTCGGACCTTACGGCGACACGGGCGGCGTCGCGATTGCCGGTGTGGGTGGGCTCGGGGGCGGACCCGTCGCAACTGGAGTTCCTGCTTTCGCTGGCCGATGCGGTGATTGTCGGCTCGTACATCAAGGAGACCGGCGCGTGGGATGGTCTGATCGATGCGCGACGCTGCGAGCAGATGGTGGAGGCACGGGACGCCGTGCGGGGCCGGGTTCCGGCATGAGCGCCGGAACCCTTCCGCGAGCGATTCCGTGCACGGGTGCGCCGCGTTGGCCCGAGGGAATAAGTCCGGGACGGTTTGCATCGACGATCCGGACGGATACTCCGAACGATTGCCGCATCGGGCTGCTGGGGCTCGCGGACGATGTCGGGGTTCGCCTGAACGCCGGGCGACCGGGGGCGGCTGGTGGCCCGGTTGCGTTTCGCGCTGCGCTCGCCCGCTACGCAACGGCCGAGCCGCACGGCTTTCGCTGGCCCCGGGTCTTTGATGGCGGAAACATCGAACCTGCGGAAGGAGACACGGAGTCGGCGCTGCAAGAAACGCATCGGCGCGTGGGGATCGCGACCACGGCGATATTGGATGCGGGACTCTTTCCGGTCGCGGTGGGAGGCGGGCACGACTTGACGTACCCGTTCGCCAAGGCCGTGTTCGAGCATTCCGCCACTGGTTCGGCCCGTCGGGAAGTGGTCTATTTTGACGCCCACTTGGATGTGCGGGAAGGAGCGGGTTCGGGGATGGCGTTTCGCCGTCTGGTCGAGGACTGCGGCGTCAGCAGGCTGCACCTCATCGGGGCCGACCCGTTCGCGAATTCGGCGGAACACGTCGCGTGGTTCATGGCTCATGGCGGAGGCTTCGTTGAGCGTCCGCCGCAAACGGAGGATGGCGCAGCGCGGGTGGTGTCGTTTGACCTTGATTGCCTGGATGGGGCCGTGGCGCCCGGCGTGAGCGCGATCAACCCGGCCGGGCTGTCGATGATGCAGATTGAGCCGATGGTGAGGTCATTGGGCGCAAGCCCGTCGGTGCGATCGTTCGACATCATGGAACTCTGCCCGCCGCACGACGACCAGTCGGCGGTAGGCGGAAGGACGGGCCGAATCGCGGCGCGGCTTTTCCTGACCTTTCTGCGCGGGTTCTCGGAGCGGACCCAGTGATCGACGCCGCGACGTTGGTCATCACGGGTGCGCGGGCCATCACCTTGGCCGGCCCGCCGGGTCTTCGTCGCGGCGGAGACATGTCGGCGCTGGGGATTCGGGCCTGTGCGGATATTTTCATCGCGGGCGACCGCGTTGTGGGCGTGGAGCCGGCCGACGCGATCGCGGTGCCCCGGTCGGCCCGGGTGGTCGAGGCGGGTGGGCGGGTGGTAATGCCCGGGTTCATCGACTGCCACACGCACGCGTGCTTCGCGGGAAGCCGAATCGATGAATGGGAACTGAAACTGCGCGGGGTTCCGTATCTTGACATCCTGCGGGCGGGCGGCGGGATCATGTCCACCGTACGGGCCACGAGAGAATGCCCCGCTGCTGAACTCGCGCGATTGACGCGGAACCGGCTGGAGGCGATGCTGGCGGCCGGCTCGACGACGATCGAAGTGAAGAGCGGGTACGGGCTTTCTGCCGAGGGTGAGTTGCACATGCTCCGCACGATCGTCGCGGCAGCATCCGGGCCTGGAAGGGCGGTGCCGGACGTGGTGTTAACCGCGCTGCTGGGCCACGCGATCGAGGGTGAACACAAGGAGTTTGTCGGCGCAACCGTGGAGCGCACGCTGTCAGCGGTGTCTTCGGAGTTTCCGGGCATACCCGTGGATGCGTTCTGCGAGGTGGGTTCGTGGGCCGTCGAGGACGTGATCGCGCTGTTTCGAGCCGCCGCCCTGCGCGGCCATCCGCTGCGGCTGCACGCCGATCAATTCAACAGTCTCGGGGGGCTTGGGGCGGCGGTTGAATTAAACGCCCGAACCGTGGACCACTTGGAAGCGTCGTCGGACCAAGACCTGTGCCGACTTGCGCATTCCGGCACCATCGCCGTCGGGCTCCCGATCTGCGGCTTCCACCTCGACGGCCGCTACGCAAAACTCCGGACGGTGATTGATGCCGGCGGCGCGGTCGCCATCGCGAGCAACTTCAACCCCGGCTCTGCACCCTCGTGGTCAATCCCATTCGCGATGGCGCTGGCCGCGCGGCACTGCGGGCTGTCACCGGCGGAGGCGATTTGCGGGGTGACCGTCAATGCCGCAGCGGCGCTTGGCTTGGGTGACCGCGGGCGGATCGAGTCCGGGCTGCGGGCCGACCTTGTTGTCCTGAACGAAACCGACGAACGGAGTTTGGTGTACGCCTTCGCGAACGACTCGGTCGCGCACGTGGTGGCGGCGGGCCGTCTCATCCGATGACGTGAACGAGTCTCCCTTACGCCTCGATAGCGTCGTGTGGGCGACGAATTCCGCATTCGAAGGCGCGGATCGCGCAGTGGCCCGCGGCGGAAATGAGCACGCAGAGGAGGATGAAGAAGAACGACGCGGTGGCAAACCCGGCCCATCCTGGCATGTCAAGGACCGCCCTGCGAACCCCGCCGATACTGAGCACGCCGACGAGGACGGCGAGGCCGACACCCGCGATCGCGGACTTCAGCAGGTAACCCCGGGAACGCGCATCCCGGTGCACGACGTCCGCTGCGCCAATGAGGCACAGCAGTGCGCCCGCGCCGACCCGCGTCGCGAGCCACGTCAGCACGATGACACCGGCCTGCGGCATCGCGATCGGAACATTGCGGACGGCCAGCCAACTCAGAAAGGTGGAGGCGGCGATCGATCCGCCCAGGCACGCCAACCCCAAGCCTGGCGAACCGACGGGCCGACGCCAAAGCCACAGGAGACCGATCACGCATGCGGAAGCCACAACGACCTCGAACCCGAACAATATCCAAATGGGTTTGGAGGCGATGAGCCACGCGCCGACGCCGCCGACCACGGCTGTCAGCAGGATCGCGACGAGAACGCCGACGGCCAGTCGTCGTCCGTGCACAAGGGAATCGATCATGAGTTCTCTTTCGACATGTTCGGCGTGCATCGACACTCTTACCGGGCGGCGGTGCAACAACCGGAATCACGGACGTTCGGACGGTGTTTGGATGGATACGTCAAGGTTGCTGGCGGAAACAGTCGATTATAAAGAGTTGCAGCCGCTCGCGCGGGGTTGCAAACGTTCTGTTTCCGCCACGCCCGTACGAACCTGCGAACGCCAACGTTCGATTCTTCGGATTTGTTTGGACCACACCAGAGCAACACCCTCATGAGCGGAATTTCTTCGGGCGTCGGCGTCTTCAGCGGCATCGACACGAAAGCCTTGATCGACCAGCTCCTCGCACTGGAGGCCCGGCCGCGCACGCAGGCTCAGGCACGCGTGGTCCAATTGCAACTGCAGTCGAGCGCCTACCTCGACCTCAACAGCAAGTTCGGGGCGTTGAAGGCCGCCGCGGCGGGGTTCCGGACCAACCGGACGTTCCAGTTGACGCGGGCGGTGAGTTCCAACGAGGACGTTCTGACCGCCACCACCGCCTCGGGGGCCACGCCGGGATCGTTCAATTTTATCGTGGATCGGCTCGTGACTTCGCAGCAGTTGCTGAGCCGCGGCTTCGCCAATCGGGATTCGTCGGCGATCGGGGCTTCGTCGGTGACCGTGGAAACCGCCCGAGCCCGCCTCGATAGCGACGTGGCGCTCTCGGACTTGAACGGGGGTGAAGGCATCGAACGCGGCCGGATTACGATCACGGACTCGGGAGCGAGGTCGATCACGGTGGATCTTTCCCGGGCCACCACGGTTCAGGAAGTGCTGGACGCCATCAACTCCAACGGGACGGCCCAAGTGACGGCCCGCGTGGAGGGCGGCAAGTTTGTCGTCCGCGATAACTCCAACGGCACCCTCACGATTGCGAACGGTGCCGGGTACAACACCGCTGCGAGTCTGGGGATCGCGGGTTCGGGAACGGGGACCATCACGGGTTCTTCGGTTTATGCGCTGGGATCGAACACGACGCTGGCGTCGCTGAACAGCGGGAACGGTGTCTCTGTCCGCAACACCGCGAGCGAAACCGCCTCGAGCTTCTCGATCATTCTTCACGAATCGGGGCCCACAACGTCGGTGAACGTCAATCTTGGGGACGTCTGGCAGTTCCAGGACACGGTGCTCACCAAGACTCAGGGCGGTGTCAACACCGTCGGGGGCGCGGTCGACCGCATCAACGCGGCCCTCTCGGCGGGCGGATTCAGCGACGTCTCGGCCTCTATCGATTCGACGAACGGGCGACTGGTCATCACCGACTCGACGGGCACGCGACAGATCGAGGTTGTTGAATCCGGCGGGGGGACCACGGCCCAGGACCTGGGGTTGAAGACCTCCGGCCTGCAGGCGGCGGTGGTCTCTGGCAAACGCGTTCTGTCCGGCCTCAACTCGGTGCTCCTCCGCAACACCAAGGGAGGAGGCGGATTTGTTGGCGACGGAGTCGTCAACTTCACGACCCGCGGCGGTCACGCCTTTTCCGTCAACATAAGCGAGAGTGATTCGCTGGCCGACACGCTCCGCGCCATCGAAGCCGCCTCCGGGGCCCAGGGTTCCGGAACCCGAATCTCCGCCGCGCTCGATTCCCGCGGCACCGGCATCCGCATCACCGACAACACCGGCGGCGGCGCCAACCTCATCGTCACCGGAACCACCGGAGCCGACACCGCGGCGTGGCTCGGAATTTCCACCGGCTCGGGCGGGGTTGCTTCCGCCACCAAAGAAAGCGGCAACCTTCAGCGGCAGTATCTGAGCCGTGCCACCACCCTCGCGTCGCTGAATTCCGGGCGCGGCACCGGGACAGGGAAGTTTCGTATCCGCGACAGCGCGGGGACCACGCTCGAGGTCGACATCGGCACCGACTCGACCTCGCTCGGAGACGTCGTGGACGAGATCAACAGCCGCGGATTGCGGGCGAAAGCCCGCATCAACGCCAACGGCGACGGCGTCGAGATCTACGAGGACCTGACCCAGGGCCCGGCGGGGGCGGTCAAGATCAAGATCGAGGACGTCACGGGCACGGTGGCGCGGAGCCTTAATATCGCGTCGGAGGCGGCTTCGACCGGTGCGGGCAACAGCATCAACGGCACGTTCGAGCGGACGATCAGCCTTTCGGGCACCGACACCTTGCAGCAGGTTCAGGACAAGATCAACGCGGCCCGGGTGGGCGTGAGCGCATCGATCGTCATCGACGGGTCGGGGAGCACGCCCTTCCGGCTGAATCTCGCGAGTTCGACCGGCGGCGCTGCGGGCCGCTTTATCATCGACGCGGGCTCTTTCAGCTTCGCCTTCGCTTCGCTCGACAAGGGCAACGACTCGCGGGCATTTTTCGGGAGCACCGACGCGGCGCGGGGCATCGTGGTGGGCGGCTCGACGAACACCGTCGACAACGCGGTGACGGGGGTGCGGATCGACCTGAAATCACCTTCAAACACGCCCGTCACGCTCACGGTGGCCAGCGATTCGGCGGGCATCGAGACCGCAGTGGGCACGTTCATCAGCACGTTCAACACGCTGGTCGATCGGATCAACCTCCAAACGAAGTACGATAAGGACACCAAGCGGGCCGGCCCGCTT
>CAZJXA010000137.1:0-7017 GCA_964549785.1 uncultured Phycisphaeraceae bacterium
GCCCCGCCCCGATCCGGCGGAGCGGTACCGAAGTCCTTACTCCACCGGGGAGAAGGTCAAGCGTTTGCTTTGGGCGCTCGTCGAACGGACGCTCTTCCGCCTCTCGTTCCCGACGTGGTACAACTATCGGGCGGCGCTCCTCCGCTGTTTCGGCGCTTCTGTGGGCCCGCGGAGCATGATCCGCCGTTCGGTTCGCTTCGAGTGCCCTTGGAACTTTTCCTGCGGCGAGCGCTGCGCCATCGGGAACGACGCGGTCATCTATGCCTTGGGGCCAATTACCCTCGGCCACCGCGTGTCCATCAGCCAGTTCAGCCACCTCTGCGCCGGAACGCACGATTTCAGCGATCCGCTGCTCTCCTTGGTGCGGCCCGCGATCATCCTGAAAGACGACGCCTGGCTCGGCGCCGACGCCTTCGTAGGCCCCGGCGTGACGCTGGAAACAGGTGCGCTCCTGGGTGCGCGGGCGTCGGCCTTCTCCGACCTGGCCGCGTGGACGATCAACGTCGGCAACCCGGCCCGGCCGGTCAAAGCCCGCCCTCGGATTGATCTCATCGCGGTTCGCGATGAAACCGGTCCGCCGCTCGGGGCTTGATCGGCCGGCAAGGATTGCCGGCGCAAATCATCCAGTCGGGGGCGTCCTTTGCCACCACAGACCCCGCACCAATCACGGTTCCGTTGCCGATGGTTACACCAGGCAAAATGAGAGCTTTGGCTCCAACAAATGCCTCCTCCCCGATCGTGATATCCCCCACTAAGAGAGGGAGCATCGGATCCGCAAGATCGTGTGTGCCACCGCAGAGGTACGCATACTGACTCACGACACACCTCGCCCCGAGTGTCACATGCCCGAGGTTGTAAACCTCGACGCCGGGCGCGATCGCCGCGCGATCATGCAGCGTCAATTGCCACGGGATCTTGATGGTCGATGACGGATGGACAAACGGGGTGCCTTCGATGACGCACCCGAACGCGCGCAACCACATCAGTCGCCAACCATTCATGAACTTGGGTGTGGGCCGCAGAAACAACCGCTCAACCACGATCCACAGTAACATCTTCACACGTTCCGCGACCGACCAGGGCGATGCGTATCTCCCCGACTGCTGCGCGTTCTTTTGCCGCAGTCGCGATGGCGTTAATCTCGACGAATTCATGGTTGAACGCTCAACAAGGAATGAAAGTCGCTCAAATACATCTCCGCTACTTGGTCATATCCGAACCGGCGGGCACCGACCGCGGCCAGATCCCCCATCCGTTTAGCCTTGTCTGGGTCTGCAATCAGAGATCTCAGGGCCTTGCAGAGGTGGTCAACCCTGTCCGCCGAGCGATGATCAAAGCAAATTCCGTCGACTCCGTCCGTCAGGTAGTCACGGAATTGTGGAATGGTTGAAACAACGGGAACGAGACCCGTCGCCATCGCCTCCATGGGCGCGACGGGTTGGGCCTCCCCTTGCTCGGCGAGCGTCGGATAACAATAGAAACTTGCCGTTTGCAGGGCCAGCGCCAGTTGCCCGCGGTCGTAGATGGGCGCATCGATAGTGACTGGTGTGCCGCCCGCGAGCGCACGAAGTTGGGTCAGGTATTCGAGGCCGCCGCCGCCCCGGTCGACCGTACTCGGCCCCACGAGTCGCAATTTCAGATCCGGAAACTCACCATACAACCGGGTAAACGCCTCGACGAGGAGGTGGAGCCCCTTCTCGGGATGGATGCGCCCGGTAAACAAAATGGTTCGGCCAGCGGTGCCGGGTCGAAGCTCGCGTTGCACAGGCGGCTCAAAGAACCCCAGGTCAACCGGATTCGGAATCACCCGGACGGCAGCGGAGAGAGACGGGCGTTGCGCAACAATTGTTTCGGCAATCGCCGTCGATACCGCCGAAAGTCGCTGGACGCGATCGTACAACCACATCTGACCCTTCGGAACACGTTGAACGTTCATCACCACGCGCCCCGCCCCGGGACGAAACGCCGCGACCAACGCCGGAAGCCAGAACGCATTCGTCACACAAATGTCGGCCTTGGGCGCGAGGAAAAGCATGCGCAAAGAGAAAAGCATGTCCTTCACAAGATCAAGGTAGATATTTCGCCCTTGTTTCCAGCGAGTCGCTCGTACGGTTCGGACCCCCTCAGTCATCTCTTCTCGTTTGAGCCCGGGCCACGATCGGGATAATACCGTGACAGCGTGGCCGCGGCTTGCGAAATGCCGGCCCAAGTCTCCCCACACCCGTTCAACCGCACCGGGCGGACCGGGAGGTGTTGGGAACCACGGACCGGTGACAATGGTAATCGAGAACTTTCGCGGGTTTCCCGAGGAATCCCGACTCATGCTTTCTCCACAACCATGAGATTGTTCGTCGGAAACAGCACATCCCTTAAACCCAGTTGCGACCCACAAGTTCCGCTCCATCGCCCTACTAATCCGGCCTTCTCACAGAGTTTCCCCAGTGAATCGAGCGTGAAAAAACGGATGTGGGGATACTCCGGATCGAAGTGCCTCTCGAAGCAGAAGAGTGCGATCGCAAGATTCTTGAGCCGGCCGTGCGCCGGCGTCGTCGCTAACAGTATGCCACCGGGCTTCAGGACCCGACAGATCTCGCGGAGCACGTCGAGCGGCGAGAAAAGATGCTCAAGCACTTCCGAGCACCAAACGACATCAAACGTATCCGACTCAAATGGGAACGCCGTCGTCAGATCGTGCGTTCGGAAATCACCGGTTGGATTGCGCTTCGATGCCAAGTCGACCGCCACGGGAGAAAGATCCATCCCGGACGCGCGGCAACCCAATCGGATCAGGTTGCTGGTAAAGTATCCGTCACCGCACCCGACATCGAGAGCCCGCGGCTGCGGCCTCGCGGAATCAACCACCCACTTCGTCATGAATTCGACAAAGTTCTTGCTGTATCCGGGGTTGCCGCCTCCGTAAGTGCCTGCGACATCGGCCCACCGGCGGTCGTATTCTGCCTGCTCGTTCTCCCGCTCCGCCATTCGCGTACTCCAGATCAATTCCAAACACCTGCCACATCGGAACCGACGCCCTTCACATCGGCGTTCGCAGAAAGGAAAGGTAGTCTAAAACATCAGCGCCGTCCTCAACTGGGAGTTGAGGGCGACAGTGTTTCCTCCAACTTCACGGCTGAATCTTCCTGTGTTGCCCGAGCGCGGCAATCTACGACCGCTCAGGCCCGCGAATACTCTCCCCAACCTGAGACAGGGCATCCACCGAACCGTGCTCCGAGCGGTGCCTCTGGGAGGGGAACTCGACGACCGACGCCATATGCGGATCACCCATTACCTTGAATCTCTCGATACCAAAGTTGGTGGTCCCGTTCGAGCGACACTCGACCTGACGTCCGCTCTTGCCGCCCGTGGCCACGAAGTCGTGTACGTCACGAAGGACGACACGAGCGCTCCGATTTTGTCGAAAGGCCTTCTGAGCGATGCCCGCCCGGGCCGCGTTGTAGTTGTACAGATCTTGCCCGGCAATGGACTTATCCTTGGCTCGGGACCGGCGTGGCACGCGTGCCGGGAAGCGATCGCGCGATCAGACGCGGTTCATGTTCACGGTATCTGGAAGCTCGAGAACGTCGCTCTTTGCCGCGAAGCGTCACGCAACCGCGTCCCCTACTTCGTCAGCCTCCGGGGCATGCTGGACGACTGGAGCGTGGCGCAGAAGCCGCTGAAGAAGAGGTTGTTCCATGCCGCGGTGGGGAGGCGCCACTTGGAGCTCGCGGCGGCCGTTCACTGCACGGCCCAGGGGGAACTCGACCAATCGGGAAAGTGGTTTCCCGGCGGGCGGGGCGTGGTCATCCCCAATCTCCTTGACCTTGATCCGTTCCGATCGCCGCCCGGAACGGGGCGGGCGCAGCGGGCCTTTCCCGTACTGACGAACGGGCGGCCCAGCGTGCTGTTCCTGAGCCGCATCCACTACAAAAAGGGTGTGGATGTGCTGATCGACGCCGCGGCGATTCTGAAGTCCCGCGGCGTACCGTGCAACATGATCATTGCGGGGACGGGTGATGATGGGTACGTCGCGGAGATGAAGGCACGGGCCGCGGGCGCCCGGCTGGCCGACGATGTGGTCTTTGTCGGCCACCTCGACGGCGATGCAAAACTGTCGCTGTACCAGGCGTGCCAACTCTTCGCGCTGCCGACGAGTCAGGAGAACTTCGGGTTCGTTTTCCCGGAGGCCCTGGCGAGCGGGACCCCGGTGATCACCACCAAGGGCGTGGATATCTGGCCGGAGTTATTGTCGAGCGGAGCCGCGTCGATCGTCGATCGCACTCCCGGCGCGTTCGCGGACGAGATCCAGCGGCTGCTCGGGGATGAGACCGCCCGGCTGGGGATGGCGGAGAAGGCGCGGCCGTATGTGTTCCGTGCGTTCGATGAGAACGCCCTGCTCGACCAGTACGAGGCGATGTACTCGGCCGGGCTGGCGCGGCGAGGACCGCCGCAGCTGTCCTGAACCTATTCGCCTTTCTCCGGGTCCGCGAGCGGGACCTCCGGCTGCTCCGGCCCGGAAGGCGGGTTCACGATTCCGCTCTCCGCGAGCGTCACGACCGCCGCCCGGATGCCCTTCACGGCGAGCGTGAAGCGGGCGGCATCGATCGTCTCGGGTGTGTCCGTAGGTTTGTGGTAGTTGGGATTGCGGTAGTTGGAGGTGTCGGTGATCATCACAGCCGGGATGTCAGCCATCATGAACGGGGCGTGGTCGGAGCGGTAGAGATCGGGGATGGGGAAGGGGAAAAAATCGGCCCGGAGGAGGGGGAGCTCGGGGACGGCGACGGCCATGGCGTCGGCCAGCGGGCCTGAGAAGTGGCGGTGCTTCTGGAGCCCGGTGATGGCGAGGAAGTCACCGACGGTCGGGAGTTTCAGGCCTGCGGCGAGTTTCTCCAGACCGGGCGGGGTGGCTTGGCTTCCTTCCTCAGTGCTGAAGTACCCGATCATCTCCAGACTCATCATGCCGATGATGCGTTCGGCGGCGGGGGAGGCCTTCCACTCGCGCAGGTAGTGCTTGGCACCGAAGAGACCGGTTTCTTCGAGCGAGAAGAAGACCAGGCGAACGGTGCGGCGGGGCTTGGAATCGTGCAGGGTGCGGGCGAGTTCGAGGAGTGCCGCGGTTCCCGTGCCGTTGTCGTCGGCCCCGGGGGTGTTATCTACGGAGTCGAAATGGGCCCCGACGAGCAGCACTTCGTTCGGGTGTTCGGTGCCGGCGATGTCGACGATGAAGTTCCGGGTCTTGACGGTTTCGGGTTCGTCAACATGCGGTGCTTCAGGGATCGCGCCCGCCCCAGGGCTGCGCCAGCGCTTCTTGGGGATCGGGGCCTCGAAGGGTTGCTCCGTGACGCTGTAGCCGAAGCCCTTCAGCGTGGCGAGCACGAGTTCCTCGGTCTGTAGGAGGGCGGCGCGGTTGGCGTTCGGGCCCCACGCGGAGCGGTTGGCGGGCAGCGACCGCAGAGTCTCCATGAGGCGATCTTGGCTGACGTCCGTCGCATCGGTTTGTGGTTCTTCCGTCGGACCTGCGGAGACCACGCCAGACTTCACCCCGGGCTCGCGATTTCTGGCGTGGACCGTCATCGCCAGTAGGGCTGACGTCGCGGCGAGGAGGAGGAGCACCACCCAAGCTCTAGGGCCGCCGGTCGTTCGATGCCCGGAGGCAAATTCGGGGTTCGTCATCTCTTTTCTCCGGACCGCTCCATCGCGATCATGGCCGCGCCGAAGACGCCGGCGTTGTCGGCGAGTTGGCTGGCGACTACCTCAACTTTGCGGCAGAGTTCGGGGAAGACGTGGTCCCGGACCGACTTCTGCACGCGTTCGACGAACGGCTTGCCGACGGCTTCGGTGAGGCCGCCGCCCAGAACGACCCGTTCGAGCGACAGCAATGTGACGGCGTTCGCGATGGCGATCCCCAGCAATTCGGCGGTGTGGTCGATGACTTCAACGACGAGCCGGTCACCCGCGAGGTAGTGCTTGCCCAACGAGCGGCTCTTGATGGATTCGAGATCATCGCCGACGTCCTCGACGATCCGGCTCTTGGCGTTGCTGCGGATGAGCCGTATCAGGCGGTCGACGACGGAGGTTCGGGAGCAGTTGTTTTCGAGGGTGCGGTTGCCGCGGGGCTGACCGGGGAAGAGGATGGTGTGGCCGATCTCACCGGCGGAGAAGAAGTGGCCGTAGTGGAGTTTGCCATTGAGGATGAGGCCTCCGCCGATGCCGGTGCCGACCCAGGCGCCGAGAAGGTTTAAAGAACCTTTGCCGGCCCCGAGTTTGTTCTCGCCGTAGACGGCGACATTGACGTCGTTATCGAGCCAGGTGCGGACGCGGAGGCGCTTGGTGAGGATGTCGGCGATCGGGACGTTGTCCCACCGGAGGTTGACGGCCTCAACCACGACGCCCTTGAACGGATCGACGACGCCCGGGGCACCGATGCCGATTCCGCCGACGTCCTGGAGCCGCACGCCGCTCCGCTCGCACGCTTCTTCGATGCCGGAGATGATGCGGAGGAAGATCGCCTCGGGGCCCTCTTCCGCCTTGGTTTTGCGTTTGGCCGGCGCAAGGAGTTTGAGGTCGTGCGAAACGACCCCGATCTGCATGTTGGTGCCGCCGAGGTCGATGCCGATGAAGGGTTTGGTCGAACGCATGGGGAGCAAGTGTACTGGCACCGGCCGCCGGGGGTCCGGGACGGAATTCTTGAAAGATTCTTGCCTCGGACCGTGACCGGGGGTCGCGGATGTCGTTGTAAGAGTGCCGACGTAGACCGATCAACGAAAGAGCCTGCCATGAACTTTCTCTCAACGAACCGTGCAACTGACTTCAACGACACGGAACTCCGCAGCGCGTCGGGCCTTGAACTTCTTCAACTCGCCTTGATGAGCAGCACCGCGATGAAGGCCCGGATACACGACGAACTGGACCGCCGTTCCCACCAACGCGGGAACCACGATGGTTTTTCTCCTCTCTCCTCGTTGTCTCGCGAACCGCTGAAACCGGCGACTTGCGGGATTTGACACTCTCCTCACTCGC
>CAZJXA010000137.1:7117-8988 GCA_964549785.1 uncultured Phycisphaeraceae bacterium
ACTCTCCTCACTCGCATTGCGGAACTGACCCGCCGCAAGCGATTTTCTTCCTCCTCTCTCCTCTTCCGCCGGCCGCGTGAGATCAATCGCGACCGGAGGGATTTGACACTCTCCTCACTCGCTTCGCGGAATTGACCCGCCGCAAGCGATTTTCTTCCTCCTCTCTCCTCTTCCGCCGGCCGCGTGAGATCAATCGCGACCGGAGGGATTTGACACTCTCCTCACTCGCATTGCGGAACTGACCCGCCGCAAGCGATTTTCTTCCTCCTTTCTCCACTTCCGCCGGCCGCGTGAACCCGACAACGAGTGAGGAGAACCCCCGAAGATGGGCGAAAGCCCGCCGGGGGTCTTTTTGTCTTGGGGGCCACTGGGTTTCTGATTCGGGGCTCAACACCCCGAATCCCAAGTGGAGAAGAATGCCACGAGGTCATCGACATCGATGTCGTTGTCGGCATCTACATCCGCCTTGACGTCACCGATTTCGTACGCCGCGATGAATTCGCGGAGGATTTTGCAGCCCGGGGCGCCGTTACAGACCCGGAGGGTCGCCTCGCGCGTGGTGAAGCTGCCACAGGAGTTGGTGACCGTCGCGCGGAAGCGGGCGGCCTGGGCCTCCGGCTGAAGATTGGCAATGACGAGGTGTTGTTTCCGAGAGTTGGAGGCTTTGCCGCGGGTTCTGCCGCCGACTTTGACGGCACCGTCGGCGATGGTGGTCCATACGTCTGATGCTGGTTCGGCGAACTGCCAGCGAACAACGGAGTCGCCGTTCGTGGGGGTCGTCGGGGTCGCGGCGACGGAATAGATCGCGATTCCGCCGGGGCATGTCACGACGTCCTTGGGCTGGGCGTCGATACCCCCGCAGCCCGCGGAAACGGTAACGGAAAAACTGCCGGTGTTGTTGTTCCAGGAACGGCCGTCGGCGGTGCCCAGGAAGAGGCGGGTGGCGTGGGGCGGCACGATGAAGCGCTGAGCCCGGCCCGTCGTTTGTTTTCCATCACCGATAAAGAAGACCTGCTTGAGCGCGGGGGCGATTTCGGCGGCCTCGCGCGACTCGCCGGAGCGGAAATCGGTGGCGGCGGGCGGCTCGAACGTTTCCGGCGAATCGGGAGCTTCGTTTGTGTCGGGGCGCGAGTCACCGAGGAAGACCCCCACAAGGCCCGAGATGGTTCCGAAGCACGCGCCGGCGATGCCGTTCTCGGCTTCGCCGTCGTGACAGATCTCGATGGGGCAGCCGTCGGGACCGCAGGATTTGCCGGCTTCGTAACCGGCCTTACCGGTAACGCTGTCGAACGTCAGCGTTGCGCCGCCCGAGAGTTTGATGGGGACGGAGACCGGCGAGTGATTCGGTGCGCGGTCGCCGATGCGGGCGGTGTGTCCGTGGGGCATTCCGGCGAGCCAAGGGTTGGCGGAGCCGGGAACGGAGAGGGTTGCGGTTGTCGATGCGGATGGTTTGGGCGGGGAAGGCGGCGGGGTTGATGGCTGCGCAAGGGTTGGGGTCGAGAGGAGAGTGACCATCACGCCGGCGAGCGCGGGTTGGAGCAACGGATGTGTTCGCATGAATGGTTCCCGGGGCCGAGTGTGACGACGGAGCATTCCTGGATTCTAACGCGGATCAAGCTCAGGCGAAAGCGTCCGACCGCGGACCGCTCAGCGCGGAGAAAGGCCTGAGCGCAGAGCGAAACAGAGAAAGGCGAGCGTGCCGGGGCAGCGGTGTGAACACAGAAAGCAGATGTTCGAAAGCTTCGGGGTGTTCCTCACTGCTCGGCTCTGCCTGCTTAGCGCGTTCGGGATTTCGCAGACTTAAGCGATTGCGCAGCGGGTTTATCCGGATTCGGCGATGGTGAGTTCGACGAGGGCGGGGGTGAGGAAAA
>CAZJXA010000138.1:0-8971 GCA_964549785.1 uncultured Phycisphaeraceae bacterium
GCCGTCGCGGACCACGCGAGCGCTTCGCACCTGCTCTCCGCATTCGACCATTCATCAATGACACCGATCACGATCGACGCGTCGCCCGCCGCGCTGGGTCGGCTGCCGCGCCACAGCCCGGAGAGCGCCCACGCGTTCGTTGACGTCGGGTGGGACGACACGGTCCTCTGCATTGTCCTGGGTGGGCTTCCGATCTATCAGCGTCGGCTGGACGACGGCGGGCTCGCGGCGGCATACAACGACATCGCCGCACGCGATTCGGCGACGCCCGCGGCGGTGGATTCGGTGCTCTTTCCGGCGGGTGCCATGCACGCCGACGCCCAGGCAGATGTCGTGCGCGCGACTCTTCTGTCTCGGTGGCGGGGTTCGATCTCCAACGTCATCGAGCCGTTGGCGAAGGAACTGGACCGCTCTCTCACCTACGCCTCGCATCGCTTCCCGACCACTCCCATCGTCTCCGTTAACCTCTGCGGCGATGGGGCACTTCTTCCCGGCCTCGCCGACCGGCTGCAATCCAAGGTGAGCTCGGTGCCGGTTGCGGCCGTGCCCGACGCCGCGTTCGCGGTCGCCCAAGGCCTGTGTTCATGGACCGGGACGCTGGCAGGGCGTTCATTTTTCGCTGCGGAGGCCGCGTGATTGCTCTGAATCTCACTCCCCCCGCATACAGGGCCGCCCGCGACCAGCGGCGGAGAGTCCGCGCGTGGGGTCGGTTGCTTTCGGTGCTGATCGTGGCGGGCGTGCTGATCGTCGCGAATGTCTGGAAGGACGCCAACCCGGCCCGCGCCGCGTGGGCCGCGGTGACCGACCTGGAAGGCAAGATCGACGAGCGGAAGCGAGAACTGGCGTTGTTGCGGGCCTCGGTGGGTCTGCTCAACAAAGAACTCGAGTCGGTCACGGCCGTCTCCAACCACCCCGACTGGACCCCGGCTCTCCGATTGATCGCGGACCGGCTGGGGAACGATGTCGTGCTGGATTCGTGCGTACTTGATCGGCCCCGCGATGCGCCGTCGGGCGGGCCGGCGGGCCTGCCGGCGCGCAAGGCGCTCAAGCCGGCGGCACGCACCCGACTGGTCTACGCGCTCGAACTCTCCGGGCTCGCGACGAACCAAGCGGCGGTCCATCGGTATCTCGCCGACCTTCAGACCGCGCGATTGTTCGATTCGGTCACCCTGATCGAGACGCGCTCGCGACCGTTGGCCGACCGGCTCTTCATGGGGTTCCGATTGTCCTGTGAGATTGTGGCACCGGTCGACGTGGCGGGGGAGAAAGCGCGATGAGAACGTGCGCTTTCAAACGGGTCGGCAAGCGGAGGTCGCGAACATGAACGTCCACCTTGACCGTCGCGCGACCCACTGCGTCGGGACCATGTGCGTGCTCGCGATCGCGGGGGGCATGTACGGATTGGGAATTCATCCCTGGCGTGCGCACGCGGCCCAGGCGGGCGTGGCAAAAGGCGCGATGTCGGAGCGCGAGCGTGAACTCAGCGGAATTATCGATGATGTGGCGGCGGCCAAGGCGGCGATCGTGTCGGCCCGGGCCACCCTCGCCGCGGCGGCCCCGCTTCACGCGGTGTCAAGCCAGAACGAGCGACTCGCGCAACTGACCCGGACCGCGGAAGCGAGCGGGCTTTTGCTCGTGGAGATGCAGCCGGGCGGGGCGTCGTGGGATCGCCGCTTCGGCGCCGTCCCCATCCGCATGACGGGGTCCGGGGGATATGAGGCATTCACGCGGTTTCTCGTCCACTTGGCGAGCGACTTCCCGGACGTGCGCGTTGCCGGCTTTTCACTCGCCGGGCAGCCGGGGGAGACGCGGAGTCCGTCTACCTACACGACCGAACTCATTTGGTTCACCCTGCCGGAAGGGTCGCCCAGTCGGACCGACGGCGCGGGGCGTGACGCCCGTAGCGGCGGCGGCGGCACTGATAAGTAGAATCGCCCATTTTCCGTTTGCATTGTCCGAGTTCATATTGCTCAGTTAGCGCGTGGAACTCACCAAACACCAGCGGATCGCCATCGCCACCCTCGTCGTGGCCGCTTCGGCCTTTGCGGTCGATCGGTTCATGCTCGCACCCTCGGCCACGGCGGTGACGACGAATCCCACGCCGGCCTTGACACAAGACGCCGCGACCTCCGTTGCCGGGGACCTCGGGGCTCCAGTCGCAGCAACGAATCAGCCCGGGCTCGCCGATCGGCTCCGCGACTTTGGCGAGCGCGCTCCGACTCCGGGTCGGACCGATGCGTTCCTGCTGCCGGCGTCAATGGGCTGGGTGGGCGAGCCCGAAGCGGTGGAAGTCACCGCCTCGGTCGGCTCGGAGAGCGATCCCAAGAAGGCGCCGAATCTCGCCATCTCGTCGGTGATCGGCGGAGCACACCCGATGGTCATCATGAACGGGGCGTCCCTCAGAATCGGGGGTCACGCGGTGGAGGGTTTCACGCTCGTAGCCGTCGAAACCGATTCCGACGACAGGCACGCGAAGCCTCGCAACACCTTCCTTGTACGGGTTCGCGACGAGGCGGGCCGCGTTTGGGAGGTGCCCTTCGCTCCGGGATCGCAGAACGCGGGGTCGAACCCGGGCAACCGAAAAGAACGGTGAATGAACCGCATCGCTGCGGGGGACTACGAACGGGTTGAGGCCGGGCACGGCGAGGTGGTAGACGTCGCCGATGCAACGGGTGGAGGCATGCGGGGGTGTACAGGGAGTTCCGGTTGTGCGGCCCACGGCGCTGATCCCGGACCCCGGCGAGTGGGTTCTGACTGAACCTGACTCCCAGCGCGGTCGATTGATCGAACGCGGCGTGCGATGGGTCGCCCGCTCACGAACAAGACGCCCGCCCTTTGTCACACCAAACCGGAGGTCACATGCTCGCCAGTGGAACGCTTCGTCGGGGTTTCAGCCTCATTGAACTTGTTATTGTCGTGGTGATCATCGGGATCATCGGCGCGATCGCCATCCCCCGAATGAGCCGTGGCGCCACCGGCGCATCCGACTCGGCCCTGTCGGGCAACCTCGCCGTTCTGCGCAACGCGATCGACCTCTACGAGACTGAGCACCCGGGTTCGTACCCGGCGGTGTCCACAATCGTGGCCCAGTTGACAACCTACACCGACGACTCCGGCGCCGCCCAGGCCACCAAAGACGCCACCCACATCTTCGGCCCCTATCTCCGCTCGATCCCGCCGCTGCCGGTGGGGGCGAAGAAAGGCTCAACCGGGATTTCCGCGACCGACGGGGCGGGCGTGGGATGGATTTACGTTGTCGCGACCGGCGCGATCAACGCTAACGCGACCGAGTCCGACGCCCGCGGCAAGGCCTACTCGTCTTACTGATGATCCCCCATCGTCGCATCGGCGGTATGACCCGGGATGTATCCATGACCATGATGAACACCGATCGCCCGGCGAAACGTCACCGCACGATTCGCCGGGCGGCGGCGCGTTCGGGTTTCAGCCTTATCGAGGTGGTGGCATGTCTCGCGATCATCGCAACGGTCGGGGCCATGGCAATCCCACGCTACGGCGCGGCGGTCGCCCGCTACCGGGTCGAGGCCGCCGCGACGCGGGTGGTGGCGGAGGTGCACCGCGTGCGCGACAAGTCGGGCCGTGCTGGCCGGTCTCTGACCATCTCGTTCCGCGGCGGGAAGAACGCGTTCCTGACCACCTACACGGTCGGCGCGGCGCGGGAGTCGCTGGTATGGCTCAAAGCCGAGCCGTACTGGGCGGTGATCAACTCTGTTGACCTGGGCGGCGACACCGCGATCGTTTTCGACGGATACGGAGCGCCCGATTCCGGCGGAACGATCGTGGTTCGGCACGGGTCGATCGCATCGACTATCACCATCGACACCGCCGGAGCCGCCACCTTCACCCGCCCCGTCCAACTGATACCCGCGTCGATCGTGAAGGAGACCGCGTTCAATGCCGGGGAGATCGCGCTGGGGTTCTCGGACGACAACGCCGACCGTAAGTGATGCCTCACGCACCGCCGCAACCATCTTGCCGCCACCCCGCGAACAGCGGGCGCCCGGCATTTACGCTCGTTGAACTCTGCCTTTCGCTGGGGGTCATGTCGATTCTTCTGGCGGCAATCGCCAGCACGCTCGTGTTCGCTTCGCGGTCCCTCCCGTCCGCCAACACGGGCGCGGCCTCCGAACTCGCCGGGCCGGTCGAGCGGATGCTGGCCGAGCTGTCGCTTGCCACCCGGGTCACGGCGGCCACGACCACCTCCATCACCTTCACCACCGCCGACCGCAACGCCGATTCGATTCCCGAAACCATCGTCTACGCGTGGTCCGGGAGCGGATCACCGATCACGCGAAAGTTGAACGCCGCACCGCCGGTGGCGGTTTCACCGCCTCTGGCGAGGTACCAGTTTGCACTGACAACTGAGAGCGCCTTTGAGCCCGTGACCGGTGCTCCAGCAGACGGGCCCGAAGAACTTTTGGCCGCGTACGCCGGCAGCGCGGGTAGTACCTATGACACCGGCATCGGGCTGTGGGTCGCCCAGTATTTTCAGCCGCTTCTGCCCGCCGACGCCACCGCTTACTCAGTGACGCGGGTGCGGGCGTATGCGCGACGGAAGAACTCCGGAACATCAACCTGGGGAATTCGCAACGACAACGCGGGCACCCCCGCCGCGTTGGCGATCCAAAGCCGCTCCGTCGCCTCGGGTTCTCTCTCGGCCACCGACAACTGGCATCAGGTTACTTTCAACGGAGTTACCGGCGTGGACCCCGGCGACGGGTTGTGGCTTGTCATCGGGCAGGTCTCAGGGACTTCGTGTACGGTCTCGGGCGCGCCCAGCAATGTCCCCTCACGCCGCGGCAGGTTGGCCACTTCGACGAATCTAGGGCTCTTGTGGTCGCACAGTTCGTCGGGGAGCATTGTGTTCGAGGTTTATGGCCATGTTCGCCGGCCCGCGACGGTCTGGGAACTCTCCACCCGGGCCGACGCCGTCACGATCGCGTGTCAGGGGGTTGAGGGCGGCGACATCTACCGCACATCAACCCGCTTCACCGGGCACCCGATTTCGGTTGTCCAGTCGGACCCGGGCGACCCGCCCGAGGGCAACATCCTGCGCGGTCTGTTGGGTTTGCTGCTAGGAGGGGGTTGACCGATGCGGACTCCGACGTCGCGGGATCGACACGCGTTTTCACTTATCGAACTCTCGATCTCGACGGTCATCGTGGGAGTGATGATGACCGCGTCGCTCACGGTCGTTGCGGACGGCCTCGCCAGCCGTGCCACTCTCCGCCGGGGTGCGGCCGCGCAAGCGATGGCCGAGCAACTGCTCGCCGAGATCACTTCGCAGGCGTACGCCGACGCGGGGGGAAGTACCACCCTCGGCCTGGAAGCCGCGGTCGGCACGCGCTCGCGGGTCACCTTCGACGACGTCGATGACTACGCGCTGCTGGTCGAGAATCCGCCCGCGGAACGCGACGGCACGCCGGTGGCGGGGGCATCCGCCTTCGTCCGCTCCACCGAGGTTGTGTGGGTGACCGCCGCGAACCTGCGAACGGGTTCGATTACCGATACCGGCGTGAAACGGATCGCCGTCACCGTGCGACACTCGGGCAAGGTTGTCGCCAGTGCCAGTGCGGTTCGTACGCGGCTCTATGACGGGGTGGCACCATGACACTTCAAGCCGGCTTTGCCCACCCGCGGCGGGGCGGGGCGTACATGCTTGTCTTGGGTGCCACGACCCTTCTGACTGTTCTGGGACTCTCGTCGATGATCATCGCACGCCTCGAACGGAACGTCGCCAAGGACGCGGGGTCGGGCCCGCAGGCCCGCCTGGTCGCCGCGAGCGGGCTCGAACTCGCGGTCAACACCATCAGCGCGGCGTCGTCCTCGCGGGCGACGGTTGGCAGCCCGTTCTACTCCGGAGGCGGCCCTGGTGGAACCACGCTTACCGTCACCATCACGGACCCGGACGACGGCAACCTGACCGACTCGGAGACCGACTCCCTGTCGGTTGATTCGACCGCCGCGCATCGCGGCCTGACGTTCCGCACCAGAGCGACGTTTGATCCCGAGTTCGTCGCGAATCCGCGATTGGCCTACGGCGTGGTGGCGGAAGGGGGCATGACCTTCAACAGCGCGACCGTCTTCAGTAGTGCCGGTTTGTTTTCCGGCGGGGGCGTCTCCACGAACTCGTCCACGATTGTGGGCCAATTGCGGGCGGTCGGCACCGCCTCCGGCAGCGGCTACACGCCAGCGGCACTGAACAATCAACCCGCGCTGCCCGCCGTCGACGCGTCGGTGTTCTCGCGATGGACAAGCGTTGCCACCGCAATCAGTATCAGCAGCCTCTCCGGTAAGAAGTTAGAGAACGTGGTTCTGGGGCCCAACTTGAACCCCTACGGGGCCGGCAACGCCCAGGGCATCTATGTCATCGATTGCGGCGGCCAGGAGATCAATGTTGCGGACATGCGGCTGCGCGGGACGCTCATCCTCATCAACCCCGATCCAACGAGCGAGTTCAACGGGTTTGTGACTATGGAGCCCAACTCCCCGGACGCGCCGGTACTCCTCGTCAGCGGGTCGATGATCATGGATCTCAAGCCCGGGGATTTTAGCGAGAGCGTGGAGAACCGTAACTTGAACCCGCCCGGTGCGGCGTACGACGGCGTCACCGACAGCGACAAGAATGATGTATATGCGCCCGTTTTATCCGGGCTGGTATACGTCAGCGGGAATCTCACACTCAAACAGTCGTCGACGTTCGACGGGGTGCTGTTGGTGGGCGGGACGCTGATTGTCGACAAAAATCTCGTGGTTTGGCACCGGGCCCCTTTGCCCACGCCCCTGGGCTTCCGCACGTTCAGTGAATGGAATCTTGACGCCGCGACCCTCCGACGCATCGTTGAGTAGGGTTGTTCAGCGGCCCGGCGGCTTAAAGAGCCTGGGATAGGTTTCGACGAGGGCGACGGGATCGGATAATGCTCGTGGCCGGCAGAGGCCGGCCCGGACCGCACGCTTGGCCATTTCCGACTTGGAGCATCCGCCCATTTTCTTGGACATTGAGGCGCAGTGGTTGTGGATCGTCCGGGGGCTGAGATTCAGCGTGGAAGCGATCACGGCGGTCTTCATGCCGTCGCCGATGAGCCGGATGATCTCGAGTTCGCGGCGTGACAGCTTCGCGAGCGGGCCGAGGGCCTCGGCCCGGGTGTCGGACGAGCCCAGGAGCGGGGCGATGGTGTCGATGCTATCGATGGGGTGTTCGAGGTCCGGGGCTCCGTGGGAGACGATGAGCACATGATCGAATCGTCCCGAACCCGAATTGACGGGCACGAAGTGGGAACGCCGCAACTCGCCTCGGTAGAGCAGGGGCTCGACCTGGACGCGGCCGGAGAGAAGTGCGTTCGTGATGAACGACCGCATCACCCCGGCAAGGGCATCGGAGAACCGGAGTCCGAGCGGGGTGCCGACCATCTCCTGGGACTTGGCGCCCACGATGGAAGCGCCGGTTGGGTTGGCGTATACAACATTGAAAGTGTCATCGACGAGGTAGACTGAGGCGCCGCTGCACGCCACCAGGGCGTCCCACGCCACATGGTCGCGAAGCCAATCGGGAACCGTCGGTTCGTCGATGACCGGACGTGGGTGCGGTGGCGCGGGGCATCGCGGCAGGGGGTCGGTGCGAACGAGGATGATCTGGGGGTGCGCAACCGCGGAATGGGCGAGTGGGTCGGGTCGGCTCTGCATGCGTGGCACCATTTCCTGTTCCGGGGGAGAACGACGAGATCGTCCTCCCCCTTTTCGATTTCCGACAACGGAATCCCCCAACGCGACCCGGTGGCTGAGGGGCGGTTTCCTTTGCAAACCGCTCAGGCCCTCTTATGGGATAGAGGCGGAAAGGATTCATCGGCGCGGGGATTTGGGGAATTTTGCAAACTAGGGACAACGCTGGCAATGCTGGCAAGAGAAACGCCTACCAGCGGCGGCCCTGGCGTTGGCACGCGGCCTCAGCAATCCATAAGACGTGCGAGCCCCGTCCAGTTGTCTATGCGTACCGGCGCCGCCCGGGTTTATCCGGATTCGGCGATGGTGAGTTCGACGAGGGCGGGGGTGAGGAAAATAGCAGATGAGCAAATAGCAGACGGCAAATCGGAGGAGAGGCTTGCAGGGAGAGTGCGCGTGGTCTGTAGGACGGGGTGGAGTGCGGGCAACGTGAGGTCGCGGCCGGTCGCTCGTGTTCGGGGGTCTGCGGCGGAGATGATGGAAGTCGCTTCCGGGGCGGCGTCGGGAGGCGTTGAAGTTGAGATCTGAGATTTGGGAGTTTGGAAAGGGACGGGGACGGGAGAGGAAGAATTGGAACTTTGCGGTTTGAGAGTTGGGGCCGGAGCCGGAGACGGGATGCACGTGCTTGCGCCCGGGGCGGTCGCGGACGGTGCTTCCGGAGTTGCGAGGGCGGCTTGGGCCGCTGTGCCTGTGCTTTCGCCTTGGGCGGTCGCGGCGGGGGCTGTGGACGGCGCGCGGGGCTTTGGGTTGAGAGGGGTGTTGATGGTGCTGAGCCGCATGAGGAGCCCGCAGGCGCGGCGGGCGGATTCGTGGGTGCGTGATCGGATGCTGACGAGCCGCAGGTCGCGCGTGTCTTGCGGGGTGCGGTCGAGGAGGTGGAGGGATTCCTTGAGGATGGTCTTGAGCGCGGTGACGACCAGCGGGAGCGAGTTGGCGCAGACGAGACGGGTGCGCATGAGCATGGCGGAGTGCAGCGCGGCGATGCGGGTTTGAACTTGCTCGGTTTCGAGCCAGAGGGTGAGTTCCTCCAAGGAGGTTTCGGCCATGTCGGCGACGTCGCGCAGGGAAAGATCGGCGCTGCAGAGGGCGTCGATGAGGCGGGTGGAGAGGGTTGGAGTGGGGAGGAACATGGGTAAATGGGCAGATAGGCAAATCGGAGAAGAGGCTCGAAGGAGGAGCGCGGCGGTCTGTAAGAAGGAGGCGCGGGCCCGCGGAGTGAGCGCGCGGGTGG
>CAZJXA010000139.1:0-8243 GCA_964549785.1 uncultured Phycisphaeraceae bacterium
AGCGTCCCCGAGGCCGACCACATCCTGACGCTCTACTTTGGCCTGATTGCCGACGAGCGGCGAATCCTCTCAGTTGTTCAGCGCGGCAACATGTTTAGCCCGCATAGCGACGGCCACGAACGCGAGACCGTGCCCGCCGTATGGCTGCCGCGCGCTGGGCAACCAACGGTGCTCACATGAACAGCTCGACCTGAATCACCTACGCTGAAGGGTTCAGGACACGATGCATTGAGCGCAGCCAGCATACCTGGAACCGGCGGCAGAAGTTTCACCTGACTTCTCGCTCCTCGCCCGCAGTACGTCGCCGTGTCAATCTGTTCACTGACGCGATTTCGCGTATACCGTATGCTATACTTTCAGCCAACGTGTGCCCACTTCTGCGAGCTTGACTGAGCGCAATGACGCAACTCCCGCTTACCCTCTCGATTCCCCAGGCCCAACTTGACAACCATCTCTTCGAGGCCGCTAACATCCTCCGTGGTCCCGTCGACGCCGCCGACTTCAAGACCTACATCTTCCCGCTGCTCTTCTTCAAGCGCATCTCCGACGTCTACGACGAAGAGACGAAGGCTGCCCTCGCCGAATCTGGCGGCGATGAGGAGTATGCCCATCTCCCCGAGTTCCACCGCTTTCAGATCCCACCTAGCTGTCACTGGAACGATGTGCGGGCGACGGTGAGCAACGTCGGGCAGGCCATCCAGCACGCCCTCCGCGAGATCGAGAAGGTGAACCAGCGTACACTCTACGGCATCTTCGGCGACGCGCAGTGGTCGAACAAGGAGCGCCTCTCTGACGCGTTGCTCCGCGATCTGCTTGATCATTTCTCGCGCCTGACGCTGGCCAACCGCAACGTGCCCGCCGATGTGCTCGGCCAGGCCTACGAGTTCCTGATCAAGAAGTTCGCCGATGCGACCAACAAGAAGGCGGGCGAGTTCTACACCCCGCGCAGCATCGCGCGCCTGATGATCAACATCCTCGACCCACAGGAAGGCGAGACTATCTACGACCCTGCCTGTGGGACCGGCGGTATGCTCCTTGAGGCCGTTCACCATGTCCGCGAGCGGGGCGGCAACATCCGCACGCTCTGGGGCAAGCTCTACGGCCAGGAGAAGAACCTGACCACCTCGGGTATCGCCCGCATCAACCTCTTCCTCCATGGCGTCGAGGATTTTCAGATCGTCCGAGACGACACTCTCCGCACACCGGCGTTCTTCTCCGGCGACCGCCTGGCGACGTTCGACTGTGTGATTGCCAACCCGCCCTTCTCGCTCGAGCGCTGGGGCGAGGACCTCTGGCTCAAGGACCCCTACGGTCGAAACTTCGCCGGCCTGCCTCCGCGCACCAGCGGCGACTACGCTTGGGTCCAGCATATGATCCTGTCTATGGCGCCCAAGAACGGGCGCATGGCCGTCGTGCTGCCTCACGGCGTGCTCTTCCGCATGGGCGCCGAGGGTGAGATTCGCAAGAAGATCATCGAGCGCGATCTGCTGGACGCGGTCATTGGCCTTGGACCGAACCTGTTCTACGGCACCGGACTTGCGGCGTGCATCCTGGTCTTTCGCGCACATAAGGTGCCGCAGCGCCGAGGACAGGTGCTTATGGTAGACGCCTCGCGACTTTTCAAGAAGGGGCGCAATCAGAATACCCTTGAGGCGGATCACAGCGTTCAGATCTACAAGTGGTATCAGGCCTACCAGGATGTTCCAGGAGCAGCACGAGTCGTCACACTTGATGTTATTGAGCAGAACGACTGGAATCTGAACATCCCCCGCTACGTTGAGCCTGTCGCCGAAGAAGAAACGGTGACGGTCACTGAGGCTCTAGTCAACCTGAAGACGGCTCTGGCCGATGCCTATGCAGCAGAAAATCGCCTACGCGATCTGCTGCGCCAATCAGGGCTGATGAGCTAGTTAACGCCGCCGTTCTCGTTCGAGGTGCCCCATGCCTTTCCTCGTCAAAGATCTCATCGAGGGTCGTCCCCGGCCAATGTGCTGTAAGCTTGATGAACCGGCGCAGGCCGCACTCGCCGTGATGATCGAGCATGACTATAGCCAGATGCCGGTAATTGACGCTGATGAGCGGCCAGTCGGTATGGTGAGCAGCGACTCCATTGTTCGAGCGCTCCACTACTTCGACATTACGCTGCCGGCGCTCCGCGTCTCGCATGCGCTGATGAAGATGGCCCGTCACCATCTCGAGGATGACCTGTTCGAGCTGCTCGATGTGCTCCGCGACACGTACGCCGTGCTCATCGTCGACAGCGGCAACAAGCTCGTCGGCATTGTGACGAGCTACGACGCCACGGAGTATTTTCGCCGGCGGAGCGAGGACATCATGCTCGTCGAGGACGTTGAGATGATGGTGCGCGAGTACATCCTCGCGGCCTTCACCGATCCGAACGGCGACCTCAAGCAGGATGAGCTGGATGCGTTTGTCGCCGAGACGCTCTCGGAGAACAACGACCTGAGAGGACGATTCGCGAAAGCGCTCGGTGCTTACCTGACCGGCGAGAGCGGCACCAGACCCAAGCTTGATCAGAACCTGCTCAACACCGCCTGGCAGCATATTGCTACGAAGGGCAAGAAGCGCGACTTCGCTGACCTGACCCTTGCCAACTACGTGACGTTACTCACGCGGAAGGACCGCTGGCAATTCTACCAGTCCACATTTGGCCTCGAGTCTGGTGCCTTGTTCAAAGTCCTTGATGAGGTACGGAAGATCCGCAACGGCCTTGCGCACTTCCGGGGCGAGATCTCAGCGCAGCAGCGCGATATGCTGCGCTTCTGCTCCGACTGGCTGGCACGCCATCAGCCTGCCCTGCCTGCCGCGCAACTCGTTGCCACTCCGCTCATCACTGTCGCGCCCATCCTTGGCAGTGCTGAGCTCACAGAGGCACCGGATGTCTTGCAGGCGCGGGGCCCTGTTCAGCCCCAGCCCGCTCTCGAAGAGGTACAACCACCTGTCGTTGAGGAGACTCGCTCTGGGGAGAGCCGCTACGAGCCCCTCGCACGCTACCTCCAAGTTCAGCCCGCTGATATTGAGTCGATCAAGCTTTCCCTGACGGCTATCGAGGAGATCATTGGAGACTCGCTGCCGCCCTCTGCTCGCCGCCACCGCGCAGCCTGGGCCAATGATCCGACCAACAAGCCCCAAGCACAGCAATGGATCGACGCGGGCTGGCGGGTGTCACGGGTGAGCCTCGACGAGGAGCGGATTGTCTTCACGCGGAACAAGGAGTACCAGCGGGCCTATTTAGCCTTCTTTAGCGCTCTCCAGATGGAATTGGAACAAGCAGCTCCGGGCCTCTTCGCATTCCGCTTTTCAGAGGGCCGCTCCTGGCTGGGGATTGGAGCTGTGCGGAGTGGGAACAAGAATGTGGCGGCCTTCTACTGCTCATTCACCCGAACCAAGCGCTTCCGGGTGGAGCTTTATATTGAAAGCTACGATCAAGCGATCAATAAGCAGCTCTTCAACAGGCTCCAGGAGCGGAAAGAGCCAATCGAGGCCGAGGTTGGCGACAAGCTCAGCTGGGAGCGTCTCGCCGACAACCGACCCTCGCGTATCGCGCGCTACTACCCTGGCACCATCAACGACACTACCGGCGCCCTGGCAAACCTGCGCGCGCGTGCGGTTGAGGCTGCGAAGCGCTTCGTGCCGGTGCTCCGCCGCCATCTAACGGATATCATCCCCGATGTGCTGGGCAGCCCTGTGGCTGAGCCGATTGCGGAGGCCCTGCGATGACGACCGCTCTTCCGCATCTGCCGATCTCCCAGCAGCAACTGGAGTCGTACCTCTGGGGTGCGGCGATCCGCCTCCGTGGTGTCATCGACGCCGGCGACTACAAGCAGTTCATCTTCCCGCTGCTCTTCTTCAAGCGGCTCTGCGACGTCTATGACGAGGAGTACCAGCGGGCTCTGAAGGACTCGGAAGGTGATGTGCAGTACGCCGCCTTCGACGAGCACCACCGCTTCAGGATCCCCCAGGGCGCCCATTGGCGTGATGTCCGTGCCGTCGCTACCAATGTCGGCCAGGCGATCCAGAGCGCCATGCGCGAGATCGAGAAGGCCAATGAGCGCCTCTTCGGCATCTTCGGTGACGCCCAGTGGACGAACAAGGACCGGCTCTCCGACGCCACGCTGCGCGATCTCATCGAGCACTTCTCGACCTATACGCTGTCGATCGCGAACGTGCCTGAGGACGAGCTCGGCCAGGCTTACGAGTTCCTGATCAAGAAGTTCGCTGACGACAGCGGCCACACCGCCGCCGAGTTTTACTCCAATCGCACTGTCGTCCACCTGATGACGCTGATGCTGGAGCCGCAGCCGGGCGAGAGTATCTACGACCCGACCTGCGGCTCGGGCGGCATGCTGCTCTCCGCAGCCGCTGAGACCCAGCGGCGCGTACCTGGCCAGGCATGGCGCACGCTGAAACTCTACGGGCAGGAGCGCAATCTGATGACCTCGGCGATCGCTCGCATGAACCTGTTCCTCCACGGGATCGAGGATTTCCGCGTCGAGCGAGGCGACACCCTGGCCGAGCCCAAGATTCTAGAGGGTGACCGACTCAAGCAGTTTGACGTGGTGCTGGCGAACCCGCCCTACTCGATCAAGCAGTGGAATCGCAAGGCGTGGGAGAAAGATGCCTACGGCCGCAACCTCTACGGCACTCCGCCACAGGGCCGCGCCGACTACGCCTTCTTCCAGCATATTGTTGTGAGTATGAAGCCCGATACGGGCCGCTGTGCGATCCTCTTCCCTCACGGGGTGCTCTTCCGCGATGAGGAGCAGCATATGCGCGCCAAGCTGCTCGATCACGACATCATCGAATGCGTGCTTGGCCTGGGGCCAAATCTGTTCTACAACTCGCCCATGGAGGCCTGCGTCGTGATCTGCCGGATGCGCAAGCCGGTCGAGCGGCGCGGCAAGGTGCTCTTCATCAACGCGGTCAACGCGGTCACGCGGGAGCGGGCGCAGAGTTTCCTGGAGGAGCGCCACATTGCGCACATCGTCGCGGCGTACCAGGCCTTCGCCGACGAGGATGGCTTCGCCCGTGTCGCCACCCTTGACGACATTCAGGCGAACCAGGCAAACCTCAACATTGCGCTCTACGTTCGCCCGGTCTCGAACAGTAATGGAGCCCACCTGGCAGAGAAGCCGCTCGCAGCGGTGATCGCCGAGTGGGAGCAGAGTTCGCAGGACTTGCGCATCACCATGGACGAGCTTTTCGCAACGCTGGAGCAGGCCGGGCTTGCCGAGCCAAAGCGAGGCACACGATGAGCTACGCCGCTGAGAGTATGACCATAGCCGACCTGATCCGCGGTGTCGATGCCAATAAATACTACCTGCCGGCGATCCAGCGTGAGTTTGTCTGGCCCTCGGACAAAATCGAAGCCCTCTTCGATTCACTGATGCGCGGCTACCCAATCGGCGTGCTGCTGCTTTGGGATGTGCGGAAGCCCGCGATCCACGAGTTCCAGTTCTACCAGCTCATCCGTGACTTTGACGTGCGCAAGCCTCATAATATTAAGGCAAACTTGACCGTTCGTGACGAGTGCCTCGGCGTGCTCGACGGCCAGCAGCGGATCACCTCGCTCTACATCGGCCTGATGGGCAGCTATACCGAAAAGCTGCCGCGCTTGTGGTGGGACAACCCCAACGCCTTTCCTTGCAAGCGCCTCTATATCAACTTGCTTCACCAGCCGGCAGAGGACAACGATCAGCGCTACCAGATCAAATTCCTTACTGAGGGCCAGGCACGCCAGACCGAGAAGGACTACTGGTTTCCGGTCGGTCAGGTGCTCAAGTACCCTCATCAGGACGACCTCCGCGCCTTTCGGCGCTTGACACCGCATCGGGATAACGCTACCTTCGAGGACACCCTCGGGCGGCTATGGACGCTGATCTTCGAGAACCGCGCGCTGAGTTTCTTCAAAGAAACCAGGCAGGATCTTGACGAGGTGCTGCAGATCTTCGTCCGGCTCAACCGTGGTGCGACCCCGCTCAGCTACTCGGACCTGCTGCTTTCGCTCGCCACCGCCACCTGGAAGACCCACGATGCCCGTGAGGAGGTCTACAGCCTCGTTGAGGCGTTGAATACAAAGTACGGCAGCTTCGACTTCTCAAAGGATTTCGTGCTGAAGACCGCGCTGGTGTTTAGCGACGGCGACGTGCGCTTCAAGGCAGCCAACATCCGCAGAAAAGAGGGTCTGGAGAACAGCTGGCAGCGCGTCGAGGAGTGCCTAAAGATCACCGTGCGCTTGCTCCGCGATCTTGGTTTTAGCCGCCATACCTTGACGGCTTCGAACGCCGCGATTCCTATCGCTTATTACATCGAGCGGCGCCAGCTCGGCGACGGCTACCGAACACAGCAGCAGTACGCCGAGGACCGTGAGCGCATCAGGATCTGGCTGCTGACCATGCTGCTGGGGCGAGTCTTCGGTGGCCAGACAGATCGCCTACTCACAAGCATCAGGCGTGTGATTCAAGAGTCCGACTTGAGTGCCGGCTTCCCAGTACAGGCGATCAACAGCCAGCTACGAGCAAGCCGAGGGTTGAGCTTCACCGAAGAGCACATCAACGGGCTCATCAGTGACACTACCTACGGCAGCGCGGCGGCCTTTATGATTCTGGCGCTGCTGGTGCCTGGTCTCAATACGCAGCACACCACCTTCCACCTCGATCACTTGCACCCGGCGTCGCAGTTCACCCAGAAGAAGCTGGAGCAGGCCGGGATGTCGGCAGACGACGTCGCGTTTGCCCTCACGTGCTTCAACAATCTGCCGAACCTGAGCTTACTACCGGGCACCGACAATATCAGCAAGACGGACCGCCCGCTCGCAGATTGGCTGGCGAAGCATCCGTCCCCGGCGGTAGCGCAGACGCTCGCCTTGCTCCCACAAGGGGCCGATCTCACCCTGACATACTTTCGCACCTTCTACGAGGCCCGCCGACAGCTGCTCACCTCCGAGCTGCGGAAGCGCCTCGGTGTTACGCCGGCCCTTGCCCAGGAGCCCGCGCTGACAGCTGATGAGCTCATAACCGGAGAGGCGGTGGAGGTGTAGCATGCCAGTCACACGCACCCTCAAGCACAGCCCCGACCTCGCCGACGTGGCCCAGGCGCACAGCCACTTCGAGGCAGCCTATGGCCCGGCGAACCTGCTCTACCACGGCCAGGTCTACGACCCGTACGACCAGCAGACCTATAGCTTCGGTGGTGCGCTCGCCATCGCTAAGCTCTTACCGCGTAGCAACCGCATGCACGCGACCCTGCTCGACGGCTTCTTGCCCTGGCTTGTCTCCCCAGCCGGCCACTACAGCTTCGACATTGTCGCCCGGGGCGACCAGCGCGCCCGCCGGCCTATCGTTGCCGAGGAGTCCCTCGAATGGCTCGCCGACTTCCGCCCGTATGCCGAGGCCAGCAAGCTCGACGATGTCACGGCAATGCTCAAGGCGCTCGGCTTCCGTAACCCCGTCGACGCGCCGACCGAGGGTTCGATCACGGCGGCGTTCCGCACGAAGACCAGGCGCTGTGGGGTCTATGTGCTGCACTTCGCCGACGGCGCCTATTATGTTGGGCAGACGGTCGATATCACCAAGCGCTTCCTCCAGCACCGCAAGCGCCACGCCGACATCGCCCGCGTGAGCTTCCGTCCCCTCGGCCGGCGCTCCCTTAGCTTCCATGAGGCCCAACTGATCAGACTGCTCGAAATGAAGCGGCTGCGCCTACGCAACATCGATATGACCAGCATCCTGGCCACGGAGCCGGGCGCCTTCGATGAGTTGATGGACGCCGAGCGCCAACAGCACTGGCTTACCGATAGCTCCTATGCTGATCTTGGGGGCACGCGGGTACTCGTGACAGGAAGCGATATGATCTATCGCCAGCGCTACGCACAGTTCAAGGCGATGGAGTGGTATGACGATGTGTTCCCTGTCGTACGCGCCTACGTGCGCAGTGCCCTGCCGGCGGTGATGAGCGGCGAGGCGAGCTACTGGCAAGCCTCCGTGCTGCCGCCTAATTACACAGCACTGGTGCGGGTCAACGTCAACTGGCAGGAAGTGTTCTTCGCCATTTCTTCTGAGGACGGGCTGGTCTTCTACCTCTTGCTGTCACGGCGTGAGCTTCAGCGGGCCTTCGGCGACGGGCTTGACGGGCTGAGCGCCCGCTACCCCGACGTCGAGCTGGAAGAGGTGAACTACCGGGCGGGGGGCAGCGATCAGGTCTCCGCCTGGCTATGGGATGCT
>CAZJXA010000139.1:8253-8967 GCA_964549785.1 uncultured Phycisphaeraceae bacterium
GGGATGCTGCAACGGCATTACGCTTCGTCACCGACCCCGAGGTGATCCCGGCGCTCCGGCACTACAACCTGCGCCTGATGAAGAAGGGCAAGTGCCCCTGGGCCAGGAGTCACAACTTCGATCTGGTCACGGATATTCTGAGCGAGCAGCCCGCGCCCTAGCCGCGCCCAGCATCGCCTGTAGATATATAAGAGCCAATGACTGCTACGACGACAACCAACGGTAAACCCGCGAACGGCACACTTTCTCCCGGCTGGCGCGTTGTCCGCTTCGGCGAGATGGCTGACAGCATCGGAGATCGCGTCGATCACCCCGCAGAGGCCGGCGTTGAGTACTACGTCGGCCTCGAGCACCTTGATCCAGAGTCACTGAAGATTCGTCGCTGGGGGCAGCCGACAGATGTAGAGGCAACGAAACTCCGCTTCAAACCAGGCGACATCATCTTCGGCCGCCGGCGAGCCTATCAACGCAAGCTCGCGGTTGCGGAGTTTGAGGGTATTTGCTCCGCTCACGCGCTGGTGCTGCGCGCTCGTGAGGAGGTCGTCCTACCTGAGTTTTTGCCCTTCTTTATGCAAAGTGAAATCTTTTTCGAGCGGGCCATGTCGATCTCGGTCGGCTCATTGTCACCGACGATCAACTGGAAAACACTCGCTCAGCAAGAGTTCGCCCTGCCGCCCCGCGACGAGCAGCGCCGCATCGCGGAGATCCTGTGGG
>CAZJXA010000140.1:0-8934 GCA_964549785.1 uncultured Phycisphaeraceae bacterium
GCCCCGGGGATCGCGCCGACAAACGTCGCCAGCGTCGAGTGAACTTTCATCGGCGTGTACCAGAAGACGTACACGGCGAGGCAGGTCAAGGCCAGCACCGCCGGCGCCAGGCCGGTGAACGCCGCCAACGTCGAGAACCCCAGTCCGCCCAGTACAATTCCAAGGGTGAGCACGGCCTGCGGCGATACCCGCCTTGACGGAAGCGGACGATTCAGCGTCCGCTTCATCAACCCATCGCGGTCGCGCTCCATCCACTGATTGATCGAGTTCGCCCCTGCCGCCGAAAGGGCCGTGCCGAAGGCGGTCGCGAGCCCCGTAAAAATCAAGTCGGAGAGTTGCCAAGGGCGAGAGAGCGCGGCCGCGGCGAAACCGACCATCGACGTGATCGTCACGAGCCGAGTTATGCCCGGCTTGGTGGTTTCGAGGAGCGCGGCGGCACCGACACGACGAGACGACGCCATCGCTTCCGGGAGACTGTGGACTGAGGTGGTAACTTGGCTCAAAGTGATGTTTCGTATCGCAGGGCGGGAATTTATCCGGTTTGACAAGAACTTTAGGCGGTCATCAAGGCCCCAGTTACGGTGCAGATTCTCATTCGTCGCCGGCAGCACCGTGCCGGTTAACGACCTGAACCAGACTCACCTCACCGTGATATCCAACCACACCGGAAAGTGGTCCGACGGCGCAGACGGGGCGGCACTTTCCGACGTGCGGAAGACGCCGCTGCCCACGATGTTGATGTCGGTTGACGGCAGGCAGTAGTCCACCCGCAGCCCGAACGTCGCGGTGTCGTCGGCGTCCAGGCCCGGAACGGGGACGTCGGCAACCGGTACTGGAGGATGACTCGGTGCCCGGCTGATCCGCCGGTTGGAAAAGAGGATGTTCTTGATCGGGTTCTTGAAACTGTCGCCCTCGTCCGGGTCTGCGTTGAGATCGCCGAGGATGACGAAGGGTGCGTCCTCCTCAAGCCCGCCCGGCTGGTCGAGATCATCGACGAGGTACGGCTGGCCGTCGATGTAGTCGGCGACCAAGCGGATCTCGTCGTAGTTGCGTTTCTTGTTCCGCATCTCCGGGCCGTCAAAGACGGGGGGTGTAGGGTGGCTGCACAAAAGATGCAGAACGCGGCCGTTGGGCAGAGCGACGGGGACGTCCCAGTGACTTTTCGAACTGAGGCGGGCCGCCGCCTTCTCTTCCGGAGTGAACCAGTCGGTATTGCCTGGTTTGCCGGCGGGGTCTGATGGAAGAAACGCCCCGGTGACGTAGTCCCACGGCAGGCGCTGAAAGGTTCGGACTCGCGCGAGGTCGATGGTGAGCCGGGAATCGACGAGCAGAACCATGCCGTACTGGCCGGGAAACGTGCCGAAACCCCAGCAATCGCCCGCGTAGGCAACCGCCTCGGGCGATGCGGGGGGATAGTGCCCGGTGATGGGGTCTGCGGGTTCCGGTTCGGGGAACGCGGTGACGATCGTTCCGTTGTTGTCGAGATCAAAGCCGCTCGGGACGCCGGTATTCGTGGGAGCGGCGAAGGCGATGTACCGAATATCGCCGCCCGACGCTGAAAGCAGATCGGCCAAGCGGGTTCCGTTCTTCCCCGAGGCCTCACCGTCACCGGAGCTGGCGGCCGGCGGGGTGGCCGGCGGGGTGTCATAGGCCACTTCGTTGAGCAGGATGATGTTGGGGCGCACGGCGCGGATGATGGAGACGATGGCCTTGGCGCGGGCGGATGGCTTCGGCGTCAGGTCTGCCGTGCGGAGGTCCTGCACGTTGAACGTGGCGACTCTTAGCGTGACGGGGGTGCCGCGCGGAGGAGAACCCATGTGCTCCGGCTGCACCAACGCGGACAAGAGGATGAAGGTGACCAAGTTCAGCATGGACTCAGGCGGACGGCGCAGCGGGCCAGTTGTTCGGCGCTGGCGGGATTCGCCAGATCGATGGGGACGTACACACCGTTGGCGTGGTCGCTATTGAGCACAAGCGCGTTAGGCGGGACGAATCGGGCTCCCTCCTCAATTTTATCATGCCCGAGAATGAACATGCTGACCCCCCACCGCTCAACAAGGTCTTCGAGCAGTTCCAGATCGTAACCCCGGCCCCACACCATCAGGTGGGCCGCCCCGGTGCGCGGTTCATAATCGCCGGGCACGAGGTCGCGGGAGAGGAGAGACGGGTCGAACTTGGCCATCATCATGGCGCTGGGGAGGCTGTGCGAGCACAGGATGCGGCCGCGCGGCGTGTCGGCCGCGAGCGCGATCGGCATCGCACGCACGAAGTCAGCGATGGCGTCGTGGATCATCCCGGCGGAGCCGCCGAAAACGTACTCGACGCCCGCGTTGAAGGCCTCGACGACGCGGACCCCGTCCTTGACAATGCCCGCGCCCACAATCTGCGAAAGTTCGTGATTCCCGAGCACGACGTGGACGCGCTCGGGAAAAATCGCCTTCAGTTGCGCCACCCGCGCCAGCGTGCGATAAGAAAAATCAAGCCCGTTGACGAGCCGGTCGCCGTGGATCAATTCGTGCAGGAGCAGGTGCGTGCAGCCGGGCGCGGCCGGGGGATCGTGGGGTGGCGAGGCGTCAAGCGAAAGACCCGCGACGGCCATCAGCGTGGCGAAGTGCCCGGGGTTGTCGTGCAGGTCACCCGTCGCGATCAGCGTGCCCGGCGCCGCCACGATGTCGATGGAGTGCTGCCGACACCCGGCGCTAAGGAGGGCCTCGGCCCCGGCGCGAAACCAGGACGCGACAATCTCGGCGTTCGCGGCATCGAAGCGGGATGGGAGTGAAACGGGCACGGCGGATGGCGGATGGCGGATGCCCGACTGGGCAGATCGGCAGAAGACCAATGGGCAGACTGGCAGATGAGCGGTCAACGCGACCTGAAACATTTCTTCCTGACGTCCTGCGACGTCCTTCTGACTTCCCGTGACTTCGAGTGACTGCTTGGTGACGTCTCCCTCACGGATCCAGATCGTCGGTGTCGCTGCTGGCTTTCCTCGCTTCCTCAAACCGGATTCCGCCGACCGACCCGGAGAGATCGATCATCCCCGTCGCGCTGTTCGCGGCCTGGGCTTCCGTGGCCCGGCCCTCGGCCTTCGCACGCACCATGCCGAGGATCAGTTGCAGACGATCCGCGACATAAGACATCGTGTCCGGACGATTGTCGGGGTTGATCTCCACGCAGTGCATAATAAGTTCGTTCAGGCGAGGATGAATGCGGTTGTTCAGATCGATGGCGGGCGTCGGTTTCTGCAGAAGATCGTCGTCGATGCGGCTCACGAGGGCGTCCGCCTTCGCCAGCGCCGTCGGGATGGTTTTCTTCGTCAGCGTCCAGTACATCGTCGCGCCGAGGTTGTAGATGTCGGTCTTCGGAGTGATCTCGCGCCGGTGCACCTGCTCCGGCGCGATGTAATCCGGCGTCCCCTGAATCCGCGGCTTCACCGTCCCGATTTTGCACGACTGACCCAGGTCGATGATCTTGCACATCGGCCCGGGCATCAGCACGATGTTGTTGGGCTTCATATCCGCGTGAACAAAGCCCCGTTCATGCATGTGCAGAAGGGCCGCGGCGGTCTGTTGGAAGACCGTGATCGCCTCGTCGAAACTCCGCGGGCGCACGAGGTCCATGCTCGGCCCGTCCACATATTCCATCACCAGGAACACATCGCAGAGCTTGAAAAAACCCTTTGTCTTCTTGATCAATTTGTGGATCTTGCGGAGGTGCGGGTGGTCGAGTCGTTGTCCGACCTCCGCCTCGGCGATCGTTTGCTCAAGGAAGCGGTCGTCCTTCTCGGTGCCCCGGTGCACATGCTTCAAGGCCCATATATGTTTGGTCCGCGGATCCTGAACAAGGTAAATCACCGAGGCGGCGCCTTTTCCAAGTTCTTTCAGGACGCGGTAATCCTCAACCGTGTCGCCCGCCTTGAAAAATGCCACCGGATGCTGCATCGAAAAGTCCGCCTACGGCTGTTGCCCTGATTCACGCCCGATCGACCGCAATCGGGCGTTAAACACGGTTTCCCCAGTCAGGGATTGTATTGGTCCCATCCAACCCACCGATTCCATGCGAGCCCAGAACGGACTCGGCGAAGGGACATGACGGTAGGACGATTCCGACACGTCTTCCGGTCGGACGTCGCTCGAACAGCTATCACACCGCGCCACGACGCATCGACCCCTCATCGGTAGAGGTGGCGTGCCGGATGCCGCCAACGTTCAGTGGTGTGGGTTATTGACCGGCGAGCGACTGCTGGAACGCCGCGGCCGGGAAAAACCGACCGGGGCTGGGCGTCGGCGCGATGTCCCGGTGCAGGTAGACTTGGTTTGCGGGGATGCCAAGCTCAGTCTGAAGGGCGCTGACGAGTTCGCTCAGCCGGCTCATCTGTTCGGGGGTAAATTTCCGACGCTCGCCATCTCCGACCAGACAAATCCCGATCGAATTATGGTTGTACCAGTCGGCCTTGGAACCGGCCGCATGGGCTCCCGGCTGCTGATTGAGCCAGCGGCTCCCGACATGGAGTTCGCCATCGTCCATACCCTTGCCGTTGCCCACGACAAAGTGATACCCCAAGCCCTTCAGATTCATAGCCTTGGCTTGGGCCTCCAAGTCTGCGGTGGTCCCCGCGCCGGTACCGCTGTCGTGAATGACGATCGAAGCCCAACGCCCGGCGGTGACCGCTTGCGGGGTCTGGAAGATCGACTCGAGGGTGCGGGGGCCGCGGATTGCGAGCAGAGGAGGCAACGACAGCCCTTCACTCGACGGAGCGGGTGTTCCGCCGCTGAGCACGAAAAGCAGCCCGCCAACGCCCGTCATTGCGCCCAGCAATGAACACCACACCACTCGGGAACGACCTGAGAGGCCGGGAGTGCTGCGGCTAAGCTTACTCGAGCGCGAACTGGTGCGTGGGGTTGACTTTGGCATACTTCCGTCTGGCCGCAAAAACGACGATTCCTTCCGACTCAAATGGCTCCGAAATAATCGACTGCGCTCCCGTTGCATGGTGAAGGAGAATGGAAAATAATAACGTCTATGCCGTGCGAAGCGTAAAAATCTTGGCGGCGTGCCCCGCGTGAGTTCAAAGTTCGAACTTTGTTTGGCTATTCAAAGACCAGCAGGCGGCTGCGAACGTTGGGGCGTTTCCGACCAAACTCGTCCATCACGAAGCCGGGGGCGCGTTGATCGCGAACAACATCAAAGCGATCGTACTGACTCCGGGGCTCGTCTCCCGAAAACAGGGGCTCTTGACAGCCGCCCGCAACGGCCACCGCGATCGCCATCCCAACGACCTTCACGCACGACGCGGCGCGAAAATCGGGACCAGAACGGGCCCGAGAATGAGCAACGGTCGCGCAACGACTTTGGAACGCTGTCTTCATCAAAAAGCAGTGTACCGCTCCCGAAGGGAAACGGCACACTGCCAGAGAGAGGAGATTCAGGAATCGCCGGCCGTGCGGGCCGCAATCCCCGGTATTTCTACGGTTCACGCCGTGTGAAAGTTCGCTTCAGAATCCGTAAAGAATCAAAAAAAATTCACGATTAGCCCGAATTCTCGCTGAATTGCGACGAGCAGCCAGCCCGGAGGCCGTTTCACACGATGACGAGATCGCCGCGTGGAGTGAGCGAAATCGCTCCCTGAACGAGCAATTGGCGGACACCCTCGTACGCGGCGTTGCACACCGCCGTGGCCAGGTTGAGGGAGCGTTCGCCCGCGGCCATGGGAAAGCGGAGAAGGTGAGCCGGATGGCTCGCGAGAATCTCGTCGGGCAATCCCGCGGACTCTCGCCCGAAGACGAAGGCATCCCCCCGCGTGAAATTCGCGTCAAAAACACTCCGAGTGGCCTTGGTGGAGAAGAGCCAAAGCTTCCGATCGGCAAGGGCGGACTGGCAGGCCCGCCACGAGTCGTGCTCAGTCACGGCGAGTCGCGGCCAGTAGTCAAGACCGGCCCGACGGCAGGCCTTCTCAGACGTATCGAATCCCAGCGGGTGCACGAGGTGAAGGGCGCAGTGGGTGGCAACGCATGTCCGGCCGATGTTGCCGGTGTTATTCGGGATTTCCGGCTGGTGGAGGACAATGTGAAAGAGCGGGTTTTTCACGGAGATGTCGCGCGGCGGCCAAAACTTCGAAGCCTCACTTGTTCTTGCCGAGCCAACCCGCCTCCGCCGCCCGCCGCGCTTTGATTCCGGGGTCGTTCTCGATAATCTTCTGCATTGCTCCCCAAGGGCTCGAGGCCGCGGTCGCGCTCCACCACCGGGCCGTGTTGTCGGAACTCACGATCGCCCAGAAAGGAAAGAATTGCTCGCCGGTGGCCTGCTGAAGCGAACTGAGCAGGACGTTTCCGGGATCGGCGACGATGTAGTGCTTGAGATCGCGCGACTCCGCGATCCCTTTCATCCGCTTCAGCAATTTCTGGGTATCTTTATCCTCGTCCTTGAGCGCGACGCCGTTGATATTGTCAAACTGGCTCATGACCCCGATCACCACCGCGTCGCGCCCGAACTGCGTCTGCATCTGATCCGCGAAGGGCATCACGGAGTAATAGGTCTCGGTGAAAATCGGAGACCAAAAGTAGAGAACAATCATCCGACCTTTGGTTTCGGGCTTGGAGGGAAACCAGTCAGACTGAGGCAGTACCACGATTTTAGCCGCGGCACTCGAGTTGCTGAAACCGGTCGGATTATTTGGGTCCTTCGGAATCTCGGGCCATTTGACTTCTTTGTACGCCTCAGGGCCGGGGACCGTGAATTCCTGCTCCGGCATCTGCGTGAACAAAGCCCCGCCGTGCAGGGCCGCCGTGCGGCGCGCTGCGGCGTCCCGCGCTTTCGCGTCGTTGGCGAGCCGCCCCTTGACAGTGCCGGCGTCTTCGGATTTCTCCCCCACCAATTCCGCGACGGCGGCCTCCAGCGATTCGTTTCGGATGTCGGCGTATCGCAACTGCCCCGCCCGATCAATCAGGTAGAAATCGGGGTCCTGATCAACTTTGAGTGCCTTGCGGAAGTCCCCCGAAGCGTCGTGCGCGAGCAGGAACGCCGTGTCCGCGGCCGCCGGGGGTTTGACGGAATCCGCCCACCCTTCGGGGTTGTGAACCCCGACGACGATCAACCCGTCCTTTGAGTATTTTTCCGACATTTTGCGGGCCGTCGCCATCGACCGCTTGGCGGGCGCGTACCAGTCGCTCCATGTGAAAATCAGCACCGGCTTGCCAGCGTAGTCGGCGGGGGTGAGCGCCGCGCCGTTCTGCCAGTCCGACAGTTCTCCGAGAAGGTCGTCGGGAAACGCCTGGAGTTCCAGGGAGTTGAGTTCGGTGCGGCGGGAGCCTTCCCCTTCGCGCAGAATCGTTGTCTGGGCAGAGGCACAGCCAGCCACTACAGCGCCGAGCAACGCGCACACCCGACGGAATGAAAAACAGGCCGGTTGACGACTGGACATGGTGTGGTTTCCTGGCGAACGCGGGGAACGATGCGGATGGGATGTTAAGCCGGAAGGACGGGCAAGAATCGGAGCGCGGATGCCGGATCGGGTCCTCTGTCCGGCCCAACCAAGTAGATGCGCGAAACGGCAAAAGGTTCGTTGTCACGAGGCCTCCGCCGCACTTGATGTCGGCAGAGAGGGAGACGCATCGGCGGTGGTCACGGCATGGACATGGTGGATCGCGATGGCCGTCGCAACGCCTACGTTCAGCGAATCGACGCCCGCGGCCATAGGGATGACCAAGTGCCACGGGCAGGACGCCAACCCCGGCTCGGAAAGTCCAAAGCCCTCGGAGCCCACGACGAGCACCACCGGGCGCCCGGGCTTGAAGGTGCCCAACGCGCGGGCTTCGGCTGTAAGAGTGAGAGCCGCGACGTCGAAGCCTGATCGCGCCAGTCCGAGAAGCGAGGCAGGCCAGTCGGGATCGTGGATGAAGGGAATCGAAAAGACGTGACCCATGGAAACCCGAATGGCTTTTCGGTACAGCGGGTGGCAGCATCCGGGCCCGACCACCACCCCCGCGTCTCGCGGGCCGACGAGCGCGGCAAGCGACCGAAAAATACTCCCGACGTTGTCCGGGTTGGAGACGTTTTCGAGAGCGACGATGAGTCGTGACGCGTGGATCGGACGTTGGGCGTTGCGACCGAGGGGGTCGGGCGTTCGTCCACCACTGACGAGGACGCCGCGATGAAAGGGAAAACCGGCGATCGATTGCAGAAGTTCGGTCGGGGCGACAAAGACCGGGGTAGATTCGGGCAGGCGACCCAAGGTCGCGCCGATGAGTTCGAGTCGCTGGGGCGTGACCAGGACCGACCGGATCGGGAACGCCGATTCAACCAGCCGATCCAGCGTCCACTCGCCCTCGGCGATGAAGTGACCCGCGTTGGGAGCGGCGTCCGCCACGCGGGTCTCGTGGTCGGTGAGGCGGGTGAAGTCTGAAAGACGCGGGTCGGAAGCGTCGGAGATGGGGACGAGAAGAGGCACGGGGAAACGTAGCGAGGGCGCCCCTCAACGACGCGGACCCTTTATTTCGCGGTCCACGCCCACGGTTCAATGACCCACTCGAACCCGGCGCCGTCCTTGCGCACATGCCCGAGGCCCGGCCACGGCATGTGATAGCCGAAGACACGGACGCGGTCGGCGGCCAGGCGGTCGAACATCTTGACGCGCGACGCGACCGCGGCCTTCTTGTCAGAATCGAAGCCGATGGTCCACGCGGGGTTGGCGAACATCACGACGTGATTGTGGGCCAGGTCGCCCATCGCGGCGAGTTGGTCGGAACCGCTCGAAATGATCGCGGAGGTATGACCCGCCGTGTGCCCGGGCGTGTCGATCAGTTCGAGGCCGTTCAGCACCTTGTCGCCGCCCTTGACCAATTCCATCTTGCCCTTGATCGCCGCGAAGACCTTCTGGGCTCCGGCCGCCATTCCTCTCATGGCGTCGGCGCCCAAGGCGAAGTCGGGGGCGGCCGG
>CAZJXA010000141.1:0-8876 GCA_964549785.1 uncultured Phycisphaeraceae bacterium
GGACGGCCCGGTGCTCTCCCTGTCGGGCGTCCGGCTCGAAATCAACTCAACCGACACCGTCGCGGTGAACTGCCGCGAATTTACGGTCGCTACAACCCACGGCGTCACGCTCTCCAGCAAAGAAGACGTCACGCTTCGGGCCGACGGCGAAATCCGGGCGAAGAGCCTGGGTCAGGCCCACATCGACGCCTCCATCATCCAGCTCAACGGCGGCGACCGCGCCGACTATGACGATGCGTCACTCCCGTCTGCCGAACTTGAGTTTCCCGAGTTGCCACCCTCGCCACCCGCGGATGGTGCTGGCGGCGGCTGTTGCTCCGGGCACTAAAACTCTCGTCATCACGCGGCCGTTTACCCTTGGCCGTCTGCCTCCGACAGCCATTTGCAACGTGCACGCGTTTCGCAGCCCACGCCCGGCGCACCCCATATCCCGGCTACCGTTCGAGACCGGTGAAGTTCGTCATCATCATCCCCGACGGCGCGGCGGACATCCCGATCCCCGAGCTCGGCGATCGGACGCCCTTTGAGGCCGCCCGGATGCCGAACCTCGCCCGCCTCGCTTCGGTCGGCAAGGTCGGATGTGTGCATACCACGCCTCCGGGATTCGAAGCCGGCTCCGACGTGTGCTCGATGAGCCTCCTGGGTTACGACCCGCGTCGGTATCACACCGGGCGTGCCCCGCTGGAAGCCGCCGCCTTGGGCCTCAACCTCAGATGCCGCGAGTGGATTTTCCGCCTCAACTTTGTCACCACGGGCCAACCCGGAACGCCCGACGACGGCCTGATGCTCGATCATTCCGCGGGCGCGATCTCGGACGAGGAAGCACGCATCTTGGTCGTCGACTTGGTCGCTCACTGGAGGCTCATCGAGCCCGAGATCGCGCCGGATTTCACGCTTCATCCCGGCGTCAGTTACCGCAACATCCTCATCGATTCGTCCGGGCGTAGCTATGCCGGACTCTCGACCACCCCGCCGCACGCTATCCCGCGCGAGCCGTGGTCCAAGCACCTCCCCGAGGGGTCCGAAGCCGAGGCCGGCGTGTTGACTCGGCTGATGCTCGGTTCGATCCCGTTTTTTGCCGCCCACCCGGTCAATCTCGCACGCCTCGCCGCGGGCAAACGCCCCGCCAGCATGGCGTGGATATGGGGCCAAGGAACCAAGCCCGAGGTTCCGTCATTCCAGTCCCGCTTCGGCCTTCGCGGCGCCATGATTACGTCTGTCGACCTGCTCGCGGGCATCGCTTCCTACATCGGTTGGGACCGTCTCCCAGTTCCCGGCCTGACAAGTTATCACGACACCGACTACGCGGGACAGGGCACGGCCACCTGCGACGCCATCGACCGCTACGACCTCGTGTGCTCGCACATCGAGGCCCCGGACGAAATGTCGCATCAAGGCGATTGGGAGTCGAAGGTCGCCTCGCTCGAGGCGATCGATGAATACGTCGTCGGGCCCGTGATCAAGCGGTTGCTCGAATACGGCGACCCCGAAGCCAACGCCCGCGACGTCGGGTGGAGGCTCCTCATCTTGCCCGACCATTTCACGCTCTGCAGTACCCGTAAGCATGACGCAACGCCGGTCCCGTTTGTCATGGCTGGCGCCTGGGTGCGGGCGATGGTCGAACGCCCGATGAGCGAGCAAGGATCGCAGGAGAGCGACCTTGTGATCGCCGAAGGGCATGAATTGATGGAGTATTTCCTCCGCAGCGGGCGGCGCGACGTCCGTGCCGGTCGCAAGGGCTCTGCATGAATCCGGAAGACCCACGCCATCCCCAGGCGTCGCTCGGACAAGGCCCGGTGCGGCCGGGCGACTCCTTGAATCCTTACGACCTTGCCCCCGCGCCGCCGGCCCCGCCGACTCCGCCCGCATCGCCACCCGAAGCCGGCCCGCCTGCTTCCTTCTCGACCACGCCCAACACTGGAAATAAAAAGTTTCTCGACGAGTTTGATGACGACACCGATTTCTCCGACGACGCCAACCTCCCACGAAGTCCCCAAGCGTCCCCCGCCATCGACGGAACCACGCCCACCAACGCCGGCGAACGCCTCGCGCCTTTTGTCGTCCCTGGACGCGGCGAGGCCCCGATTATCGCCGCTGTGGGCGGCGGCGTGACGGTTGCCGCGATGATCGCCGCCGCCATCTTTGCATCCCGCGCCCAACAGCCGTGGTTCCCCGCGGCGATCGGGGCGCTCTTCAACATCCTTCTGCACTCCGCGACCGGTGTGGTCGCGATCGGTGCCGGGGCCCATCTGGCGGGACGTCCACTAGGGTCCATCGCCCTAGGGGCGGCCCGCATGTTGTTCGCGGTCGCGGCCTTCGGGCTTCTGGTTTCCATCAACATCCCGATCCCCGGCCGCTTCGATGAGTCCATTTTCGGTCTGCTCGGGTACGCCGCGGTGCTGCTGCTTACGGGCCGCCGAGACCCCAGAGACTGGTTCCCGGTGTTCGGTTCCCACCTCCTGCTCGCGGCCGTCGTGTGGTGCGCGTTCGCAGTGCACGCGTGGGTGAACACCGCCCCATCGCTGCCCAAGGTGCTTCCATGAACCTCCGTGAGACTGTTGCACCGTGACGACACCTTCCCGCAAGACTCAAATCCCCGATCCTCGGGTGTCGCCCCGCTTCGCCGGCATTTGCACGTTCTGCCGCTACCCGCGCTTGGCCGACGTGCTGCCGGAAAACAGCCCACCGGACTGGCTTCTTTATGGTGTACCGTTTGATTCCGGCGTCACCTACCGGCCCGGAGCCCGCTTCGGACCGCGCGCCGTTCGCGAGGCCTCGCAGTACGTCAAACGCTACCACCTCGGGCACGAGGTGGACGTGTGCGACCGGCTCAGCATCGCCGACGCCGGCGATGCTCCCGTCAATCCCTACGACGTCAGAGGAACGCTTAACGGCGTTACTGAGTGGGCGCGGGCCCTGCCCAGACCGGGAAAACTGCTCGCGATCGGCGGCGACCATTCCGTGGCGTACGCCAACATTCGGGCGACGAGGGAGCGGCTCGGCGAAAGCGCCGGTATCCCGCCCGCGGGCATGGCGCTGATTCACTTCGACAGCCACCTCGACACGGTCGATTCAGTCTGGGGCGAGAAATGGGGGCACGCCTCGCCGTTCCGGCGGGCCATTGAAGACGGCCTCATCGACCCCGAGGCGATGGTGAGCGTGGGGATCAAGGGCCCCCTCAATTCCAGCTCAGACCTTAACTTCGCACGCGACCGCGGAGTCACCATCATCGCTCGAGACGAAATCGGTATTGGGGGAGATACGCAACTCGCGCAGTTCGCCAGAACCCTTAAGGATCGCCCAGTATACATTACCTTCGACGTCGATGTCGTGGATCCCGCCTTCGCGCCAGGCACCGGCACGCCATGCCCGGGGGGCATCAGTACGACCGAGGCGTTCAGCCTGCTCCGTTCGCTGAAGGGCCTCGCGATCGTCGGCGCCGACGTCGTCGAAGTCCTGCCCGATCGGGATGTTTCTGACCTCACGGCGTTCTTCGCAGCCCATGTAATGTTTGAGATACTTGCGCTCGATGCCACGACCGTCGTGGCCCGATGAATGGCCATCGACGCGCGCGGGCCCCAACTGATTCCCGCTCGCAAAAATGCAGCCGGCACTAATCCCCTTCAGGAACGAGTGCCGGCCACGCTTCGGGGGCAAATTAAAATCGGTTGGCGGTTCTATAGATTCAAGGCTCTCATCCGCCCGCCGATCGTCCCGTTGTGAAGGATCAGTTACCGCTTGGTGGTGGAACCGGAGGCCGAGCTCGAGCCACCGCTCATGCTGCTGGACGAGTCGCCGTACGACGAGCCGCCAGACAAACTGCCGCCCGCAGAGGAGCCGGAGGTTGCTGCCTTTGTGGCCGCCGAGCCGATGCCCGTCGACGACTTATTCTCGCCCGAGGAAGAGTCGGAGCTGCCCGAACGGCCCGAGCCGCCCCAGTTGGAGCCCGACTGTCCGGAGGTCGACTGATTTCGCTTCGACACCTTCACTTGATTATCAACATCGTTCACGCCCGAGATAGCGGACGCGATCTGCTCAAGGCGATACTTGTCGTTACGGTCTGCGATCTCGCCGGTGAGGGTCACGTTTCCCTTTTCAACCTTGACATCAACTTCGTCGCAGTCGATGGCCGAGTCCATCAGTTTCTCGCACACATCGTCCTTGATTCGGTCATCCGCACGGCTCCAGCCCTTTGGCGGGTTGCCACGCCGACCCGACTGGCCCGACCCAGCGCCGCCACCCGTCCCGGATTGTCCAGAACCAGACGATCCGTAAGAAGGCTGGCCGTATCCGGTCGAGCCGTACGAGGACGAGCGGTAATCCTGCCCGGAGCCCGTCGAGCCGCCGGAAGATTGGCCTCCGTAAGACGAGCCGCCGCTGCCATAGGAACCGCTTCCCTGTTGCTGGGAGCCAGCCGAATAGCCGTAGGACGCGGAATCCCGGGAAGGATCGCTGTAGCCGCTCGAGCCGAATTGCTGTCCTTGCTGACCGCCCAAGCCGTAGCCTTGAAGATTCTGGTTCGAGCGCTGCCCGGAACCCGACTGCCCATACCCGGATTGGCCATAGCCCGACTGACCGGCGCCGTACTGGCCCTGACCGGATTGGCCATAGCCTGACTGCCCGGAGCCATACTGGCTCTGACCCGACTGTCCATAGCCGGACGATCCCGAGCCCATGCCCGACTGGCCTGAGCCGTAGTTCGACTGACCATACCCGGATTGACCGGATCCGTAGTTCGATTGCCCATAACCCGACGAGCCATAGGACGAGCCGCCGCGGCTGCTGCCCGATCCGCCGGTTTCATAGTTGGCGTCGAAGTTTGGGTTGCTGCGATCTTGCGAGCCGGACTGCCCGTAGCCGGACTGCCCGTAGCCAGACGAGCCTTGCGACCCGTAGTTGCCCTGCGATTGGCCCTGGCCGGACTGGCCCTGACCGTACTGGCTCTGGCCGGATTGGCCTTGACCGTATTGGCTCTGACCGAACTGGCCCTGCCCGTACTGGCCCTGCCCGTACTGGCCCTGCCCGTACTGGCTCTGACCGCCCCGCTGGCCGTGCCGTGCGGACTCATCCCACTGATTGAAGAACGGATCGGAGGGGTGGCCAGAGTTCGAGCCGTCGTTGCGACGTTGATTTCCGTAATTGTTCACACTGCGCTCCTGATATTCGAGGCCGCGACCGCCAGGTCGCAGCGTTTATTTCTCATGGCATCGGCACTCTACCAATGCCCTTAACGTTGTTATCCCGGACCTCAGCACTCTCGTCCGGGAGATGACACCCGGCGATGAACTCTTTATGAGTCGTCATTCATCCGACGTGAAAAACTGGAATGTCAAAAAAACATCCGCCCGGGCAACACGCCCGGGCGAACGTCAAGGGGGTAAAGTGGGATTCGCTGTCTAGGTGCGCGGGGCGGCGTTCTCCGCTAGACTGCTCGTTAACCGCCTGAGCGTCACGTATGCGGAAAAACCCCTAGCGGCGTAGCGAAAAAGCCGAACCGGACCGACGACCACCGCCAAGCCGATGGCCGCAGCCGTCCCCGCCGCGATCCATGACCCGGGGATTCCCGGCGAACGCCCTTGGGCGCCCTCGGCCTCACACTCTTCTTCGTCGCAACTGTTGTCAGGCGCACTCGCGTGTGGCACAGCGGTCTCGGATTGTGCCGCCCCTGCGGGCGGGAATGCTTCGGCTCTCACGCGAGGGGCCACGACCGCCACCGCCGCCGGGGCGGCTTGGTGCGCTCCTGTGGGGTGCGCCTGGGTGTGTCGCCGTTCCACCCGCTCAACGGGTTCGCGTGTGGAAGCGGGCGGGACAGGGTCTCCCAAGCGGCCTGCGACAATGCAAAGCACGATCGAAGACAAACTGGTAATTGTCGCAACGACGCCTGCGGAACCGACCCATCCCATGTAGGGGTAGATCCCGATCGCGGCGGTCACAATCATCGAGATAAAGGCGACCACGCCGAGCCCGACAACGAGCATGTATAAGCCCACACGCGTTGCCGCGCGCTCGGCCGCAGCCATCATCCGATCCCGTAGTGAAATCGCGGCCACGGTCGTTCCCCCTCTGTGATCCAAAGTGACGGCAACGCGATCACGAAGCCCAGATGCATCCTCTCCGCGATGTCAACGACGGGACCAAACGCCCAGCGCCTTCGCGAGTACCGCACCAGCCGCCATCGCGATCAGGATTGTCGTGATAGGTCGAGCGCCAGCCGTTTCGCCGAGTTTAAGATGGGCTTCGTCAGCCCGCTCTCGCCCCTGCTCCGCAAGTTCTGCGATCGTTTCCTTTGCCGAGTCGACCGCATGGCGAGTGTGCCCGGCAGCGGAATCGATGCCGCCACCCAGCAGGCTGGCCATGTCTCTTTTGAGTGAAGAAAGATCCTGGCGGAGCAAATCAAGAGGATCGGCGGTACGGGGGTCCAACGCCTTGGCGCGACCGTTTGTGGAACTTTTCATGTTTCGTCCCTTCGTGTAAATGTGGCGACCTATTCGCCTACGTGAGAATGTCGGCTCCACTTCCGTGAAGAAGATGTTTTGGCGGTGAAATGCGGCTCAGGGACTCCACAGAGCGGATTTCCGGAATTGCGGATCAGCCGGGGAACAGGGTTTCGCCGCGTGCAATTCGCCGAATCGCTACCAAAACATCCATTGGATCGGCGAGTTTGGAGATCAGCCCCCATCCGCCTGCGGCGAAAACGGCGTCGCTGGTTTCCAAATCGTCGTACCCGCTGAAAACTAAGACCCGCGCTGGCGACCCCGATGCCGCAAGGGCACCCAACGCGTTCAGGGGCGGGAGCCCGGGCATAGTGAGATCCAACAGCACGACGTCCGCGTTCAAACTCCGCGCGTCATCAAGAAGTGTGTCGGCGGTCGAGAGGCATCCAATGCAGCACATGTCGGACTGCCGGTTGAGCAGCATTCGATAGGCGTCCGTCAGCTTGACCGAGTCATCCACGCAGAGAACCCGTATCAGACTGGGGGCGGGATTGGGATGGTGGGGGTTGATCAAGCGAGGTAATAGAGCACTGGGATGGCGTACGGACTCCGCCAATTGCTCTCATAGGCGAAAGCCCCCATGGCAGTGAGCCCTGCCCAGACAAACCGTAGAGATGATAACCCTGATCTTAGCACGGCAGCCGGACGTCGTTCGGGTTAGATGCGCGGGAAAACGGCGGCTGGGAGACCGCCATTTTGAGCGACCAAGCCGAGCCGTCCGACGCATCCGACCTCTGCGCGTGGCTGCGTTGGTCGCGCCCAGTACGATTTTGAGTGTTTCTGCTTATGGGTTTAGAGTCAAACCAGCGAAGATGCATGGCCCGCCGGGGCCACTTCATGGCCCCCGAGTACGATTTTGGTGGGCGGCCGCGATGCGAGCAGAGCCCGGCTAGCGCGTTCCCAAATCAAATGAACCACACACGCGATCAGGAGAATGACCGCAACCACAAACCCCACATCCCAAACCACGCCAAACGCCTGATGTGGGACGAACAAGGCCTCGTGTCCGAAGCCTGCGGCGAACAGGGCCAGCACGATCGCCAACGCTGCCTGGAGACGGATGGATTCTTCCTTTTGGAACATAACCGGGCCGATCCCCCAAACAAGCGAAAACGGGATTACTGTTAGCTACTAGTCTACTTACAATAATCGAGCAAACCCTGAACCAGGTGTGAACCCGCGTTCATGATGGCGATTTACACTCCGAGCAGCCTTTCCGGAATGCTCGCCTGCACATCACCCCGGACGATGTTCGCCCGACTGACGAGTGGCTGGCGGACGTGCCCGCCGACCGGCCGCCGACTCGGTTTTGGCCCAGGCGGGCTCGTCGCCGGGTCCGGGGGGCGGATATCTGCCCCGCGTTTCTTCGCGCATTTCGCGCCGCAGGTGGAGACGCAGCGCATCCACCTCTCGCGCCAACCGGGCCAGCCCTTCACCGGCTCCGGCACCCATCAATTCTTCCGGGGCGATCGCATTTCCATATCGAAGCCCGATCCGCTTGCCCCATATCCGCGGCCACCCGCCCCGCGGAAATGCGTCGAAGCAGCCCTCCAACCCGACGGGTACCACCGGACACCCCGCCTTCCTGACGAGCAACGCGACTCCTCGCTTGAACTCATCCATCGAGCCGTCCTGTGTCCGCGATCCTTCTGGAAAGATAATGACCGCGTGCCCTTCGCCGAGCCTTCGCAGAATTTCCTTGATGGCGGCCCCGTCACCGCCCTCCTCCTTGATCGGCGTGGCGTTCAACGACCCGATGAGCCACCCGAAAAATTTCCATTTGAAAAGCCCGGCGCGAGCGACGAAGCTCGCATGCCGTGAGATGTACAGGCACACAAACGGCGGATCGATGTAACTCTGATGGTTTGCAGCCAGCAACAGAGGCCCTGTCGAAGGCACGTTCTCGGCCCCTGAAATGATCGGTCGGTATAGCACGCGATAGACGCCGCGGACAACCCAACGGCACATCTCGTACCACAACGTTCGGAGCAGCCCGGCGTTGGGCTGCCGGAGCCGAAGCGGAACACTCATCGCCGGCCGGCTTCCGTCGGGAACCGCAAGATGTTTTTGCTCGCTGGCCCTTCGCTCATTTTCTTCCGCTCGGAGCGGCGTTCGTGAGCCACCCCGGTTGCTTGGTGTTGCCTTGCCGTTCTAATGAGGCCTTTCCGCGCGTTCCCGAACCAGTCGTTCCATCTCGTCGATCACGCGACCAAACTCCATCGCCGACGAATCCACCACCACGGCGTCACTCGGGCACACGAGCGGCCCTACTTGCCGCTGCTGGTCGCTAGCATCGCGCGCGTTAATCTCTTCCAGTATCGCCGCCTCGTCCGCCTCCAGCCCGCTCGCCCGAAATTGGGCCGCCCGCCGCTTGGCCCGCAC
>CAZJXA010000142.1:0-8838 GCA_964549785.1 uncultured Phycisphaeraceae bacterium
GCCACGACCCCGACGTCGTGATGATCGGCGAAATCCGCGACAAGGAAACCGCCGAGACCGCCGTGCAGGCCTCCCTGACCGGCCACCTCGTCCTCAGCACGCTGCACACCAACGACTCGTGCGGGGCCATGACGCGCCTCCTCGACATGGGCGTCGAACCGTTCCTGGTTTCATCCTCTATCGAGGGCGTTCTGGCCCAGCGGCTGGTGCGGAGGGTGTGCGCGGCCTGTGCGGCGGAAGTGCAGATCGACCGGGCGGATGTTCCCGAAGGCTTTGTGGTGCCAGCCTCGGGGACGATGATCCGGGGCTCGGGCTGCCGCGCCTGCCGCAACACAGGGTACCGCGGACGGGTGGGAATCTATGAATTGCTGCGGGTGACCGAACGGACCCGTGAACTCGTGATGCAAAAGGCCTCGGCCCCCGAGATCGCCAAGGCCGCCAAAGCCGAGGGTCAATTGTCCCGCCTCGTGGACGACGGGTTTGAGAAGGCCCGGCGGGGCGTCACGACCCTGAGCGAAGTCCTGAGCGCGGCGGCGGTGTGAGAGGATAGAGAATCCTGAGCCAAAGATGGTGTTCGAACCGTTCGGACGCCAACGCGAACTGCTGGTCCGGGCTTCTATAGCCCGACGGGCTTGTCAGCAGCCGCCAGCACGCCGAGCGATCCCTCTCGCGAACCCCCGGAGTCTCAAGATCACGTCTACATCGTGAGGCCGCAGCCGCCGTCTCCGAACCCGTAAAAGTTCGTCCAACGATGGGCTCGGCCAAGTGGCGTCCTGAGAGGCGACGGCCGTTTGTTCAGAGATCTCGACCACGCGTTCGTGTCCAGCAGATAGATCACTCCAGCGGTTCCCTCTGCTCGAACTCGCCCTTGGAGCGGCCGAACGAACTCGCCCTGCCAGGCACCGGCCGTTTCATCGCGTTTCAGCGGGCGATGTGGTTGCCATAGTCGCGCCCGCCCGCGCTGACGAAGCCATCTCGACGACTGCGACATCAGGGAAGGGCGGTCGGGGCAGACACGCCGCAGCTCATGGCCGCGAACACCCGCTGATGGAGCAGACCCCTATCTCGCGGCGGGAGAGCACCGCCCGCGCCGGCGCGTCAAGGTCGCTTCGGGCGGATACCCCTCGAAGAGACGAAGAAAAAAAACGGGCACCGATTTCGGCGCCCGTTCGTGGCGTTTCTTGAGTCGCTCCGTCAGTCGTTACAGCGGGACTTCCTTGAAGAGAACGACACGGGGTTGATCGCCGCGGCGGGTGACGTTGGAGCGGTCGTAGACGACGACGAAGCGGCGGGCGATGCTGGGGACGAGCGGGTCGTCGATCCGCTGCGCGGCATCAAGGCCGGCGACGTCCGACTCGCGGTAGCCGTGCATCACGAACCATACCGCGAAATAATCGCTGCGGGTGGAGACCGAACCCGAGAGGCCGTTGATGATCGCGAGTTGCTCGTCGTACTCGTTGCCGATTTCGTCGGGCTCTGAACCGCCCGGACCGTCGGAGTACGAAACCGAGTCGACGCCGACACGGCTGTCGTTGATCACGATGCCTGTCAAGGGGTCAGTAGTGTTGTTACCGAGGAAGTCGGTGCTGATGGGGAGACCGCGGGCGAGGAATGTGCCTGCAGGATCGGTGCGGTAGCGGACGCCCAGGAGTTCGCCGAAGGATTGGAAGCCCGGTTGCTCCCGGACGCCGATGATATCGGAACGGGCCGAGCGGCCATTATGGGGGATGAGATTGTCCGGGGGGAGTGGTGAGCTGTCGAAATCGGCGAACGAAACAAACTCGATCCCCGCGGGCGCTGCGGACGGGCGAAGACCTACGACCATTTTATCACGGAACGAGAGCAGCGATGCGGCGACGTCGGCGCTCTGGAGGAGCGAGGAAGACGGCCACCACCACCACGGACGGTCGGGGCTGTTCGGAAGGATCTCGGGCGGGGGCGAGAGCATGGGGAGAGCCCGCATGACCATGAGCGGAGCGGTGTTGATGTTGATGGTTCCGGCCTGGGCCTTGGTGTAGGAATCGAGGCCGGGTGTGATGGCGGTGAACGCGTCCAGGACGCCGTAGGCCATCGGGCTTCCCAAGCCGATGGGGGTGTCGTTTCCGCCGGCGTAGCCGGGTGTATAGACGAGGTCAGCGTCGTCGTCGAAGAAGCCGACGAACCCATCGAGGCGGAGGTGGCCGCGGTCAAGAATGGTCAACAGACCGCCGGCGGGGTCGGGAAGGGAGGTTTGGTAGAGACCAAGTGGGTCGCCCGCCGCGGGGGTTCCGGTGTCGTACCCCAGAACCATCGCCATGGCTTCTGACAGGGTTGTCCAGCGGGCCGGCTTCCCGGCGTCCGGAAGGAAATCGTCGACAAGCGGTGTCAAAGTGCCGACGGGGTTCTGCATCGGGCCGATGCCCCAAGGCAGCAACGTATCGGCCACGCGGAGACGATCAACCCCCACCGCGTCGGGGCCGACGACCGAGCGGAACTCATCGTTGGCGACGTAGATTTCGGGGTAGTAAGCCGCGTAATCCTCGGTGGCAGCGATCGCCCCGATGCCGAGGCTGTTGATGTTGATGATGTTGCTGGGCCGCTCATTCGGGCCTTTGGCCAGGCCGGTGACGTATCCATTCTCCAAACCGTCGAGGGTGACCGCGTCCCGCCACTCCTTGACGGTCGTACCGACCGGCTTATCCGCGCTGTTAAAGTCGGCGAGGTTAAGAGTCAGCAAAACGATGCCATCGGTCTCGCTCACGTTCCAACCAGCGCGGTACTTCGGCTCCATGCAATAGCCGGGGAAAGCACCACGCGGAACGTCGGTCCCGAATAGCGGATCGGAGGGCCGCATGGTGGTGGCCCACAGCGTCAGCGTCAGGCCGCGGTTGTGGTCCGTGCCGTTGGTGCTTCCGATCTCGTTATCGAGGCTGGAAAGTTTACGGTTGAGGCCGCTGGAGCGGAAGCGGTCGACGAGCCGGTCGTTGAACATCCGGTTCGGGAGTCTGAGCGCCGGCTCCGTCGGGTCGGCGGGGGCGACACCGTCCCAATACTTGCTGGGGGTGTTGACCTCTTCCGTATCGTTTTCGTCGTCGACGCCGTCGTCGGGATCGCCCTTGCCCACACGGACCGTGCGCCACAAGTGCGCGGTCGCGTTGCCGTTGTCCACGAGCGTGCGGAATTCGCTCGACACCGGGAGGTTCAGCCTCCCGTCGGCGGGAGTGAACTCGGGGATCCAGTACGCGCCGGCGACGTCGTCGGACTGATCCATCGCGTCTTCGATGAGGTTGACGATGGTGGCACGCAGCTCCCTCTCAGGAGCTATCAGGTCAGGATCGTTATCGGCGATGCGTCCCAGGATTGTGCGCGGTATATTGCTGAGCGCGTAGCAGACGATCGTTTCGCCCGCCGGGATCGAGATGCCCTGGATGGTGATGTCCTTTCCGCCACCGGCCAACGGGATCGTGTACTGGCCCAGTCGGCCGTCGTCAGCCACGGCGGGCAGCCCCGCGTCACGGGCCAAATCGGCCTCGGCAGTGGTCACGAAGACCTGCTCCACCAGTTCAGAAAGTTTGTAGAATTTTCCGTCGAACTCGATGTAGTAGTAGTCGTCCTCGCGGTCGAGGGCGGGGAAAGCGGAGTCGGCGACGTCGCAGAAATTGGACCGTGAAAAAATATCGCCGCTGAGGGTGACGGCGGTGCCGAACGGGTTGGTGAGTTGGAACGCGAGAACCCGGTAGAGCGCCTCCTCGTTGCTCGCGATGAGTTTGCCATCGATTTTGACGGTATCGCCGGCCCCTTCGCCGCCCCGGGAATCGGAGTAGACGGTGAAGGTCGCGACCTGGGTGATGAAGGGCTGGTTGTCGACGCCAAAGAGGTTCACCGCGCGGGCGGTCACGTCGTCTTCCTCGGAAGTAAGGCGGGCAGCGCCGAGGTCGAAGCGGCGGTTGTCGATCCACGCGGGGAACTGCCACTGCTCGAAGTCGGCCTCGGCGTCAACGTCCGCGTCGTCCTCGCCCATGAACGTGCGGCCCTCCGTGTCCGCAGGTGAGCGGTCGCGGAATTCGTCGTCCAGGACGAGGGTGAAGGAGCGGGCATCCTGATCCGCGTCGTAGAGATCGGCCATGTTGAGGGCCATGAACGCCGAGATGTACGCGGAGAGTTCAGGGCCGTCGTAGCCGTAGAAGGCGGTGCGCCATTCTTCGAAGCCCGCGCCCGAAGACCTGTCCCAGACGCCTAAGGCGGCCTCGTTCGCGTGCGGCATCAGCACCGAGACATAGGCCTCAAAGAGACCTTCGACATCAACGCCGCCGGGCGTAAGCAGGGTGCGGATGTTGCGCTTGCTCTCGATGCCCACTCCGTCGGCCACGGGCCCGAGGAAATCCGCGTTGACGTCTCGCAGATTGCGGAGTGCGCGGCCGCCGCTGAGGGTGGTCAGCCGGTGGCGGGGGTCGAGCGAATGCCGAAGGAGCGCTTCGGGATCGGCAAAGCCATCACCGTCTTCATCGAGGCTGAGCTCGAAGCGGGCGGTGCGGTTGCTGCGAAGCGGGTCAAACTGGAAGGAGATCGGTGGCGTGCCGGGACCGGTGTCGTCGCGACCGGTCAGGGCCTTCTCGAGATTGCTCGTGACTTCCGCATCGTTGACGCCGTTGCGCGTCAAGAGCTCGGAGAGGTCGGTGAGGCCGAAGGGCCCGACCACGGAATACCCATTTCCGGTGTCAAAGCCGAAGTCGCGATTCCGCCCCGAGCGAGCCATGTACCACTTCCAGCGGTCGATCGGGTTCGCGGAAAAATCCCAGAGGGTTCGCCGGGGAAGGACGTCAAGCTCATGCAGCAGCGCAAACTCATCCTGAAGGTCGTCGCCCCGATAGATCTGGTTGAGTCCCTGCCCATCAAAGAGTGCGGGCACCTCCCCGGCGGCGTGCGCCAGACGGAGCGACTTGCTGGCGGCGGTGCCGACCTGAAGACCGCGGGGAGTGTCGTATCGGCCGTAGTTACCGGCCATAAGGCTGTTGATGTCGCCGTTATAAATACTGTCGTAGCCGTACCCGTTATTGTCATCGCCCGTGTCGGTGAGCGTGAGCAACCGATGGAGATCCACATCGGCGGGAGTCAGGCCGATCGGAACCTCGGCGGTCGGGCCCGCGCCCGCCGCGCTGCCGAACAACTGATCGGTCGCGGTGTTGACGTTGATGCGGGAGGAAAGATCAACGACGCGGGCCGCGAAGAAGTAGCGGTAGTTGCCATTGGTCTCCAGCAAGTTGGCCGGTGGCTGATTGTTGCCGCCGCGATTATCCGTAAGTTCAAACCAGCGGGAGTCGAGCATCCCGTCGCCGTCGGCGTCGCAATACTGGTTCAACAGGTAGGCCCGGGCTCCGGGATCGTTGCTCAGGTCTTTGGCGGGACGGAAGAGGAACCGCTGCCAGGAATCGAAGTGGGCGGGGACGTTGGGATCGAGCGCTGCGCCGAACCACGACGTGTTCTGCGAAGCGCCTTCCGACCCCATAACCGAGAGATAGTTGCTCAGACGGGGCAGACCGTTGGTGCCGTTGCCCACGCCCGCCTCGGCGGCAAAGTTGCCGCGGAGATTGACGAGATTGACGAACCGCCCATCGGGCGCAAGATTGGAGATGTGCATCCAATCCTGCCGGTCGATGGCGTTGAAACTGGTATCCTGGCCGGTTTCCGTCGGAGACCAACGGACCCAGGCGGGCTCGCTGGAGGCGAGGAAGGGGTCCGAGGGCTGCCACGCAGCGGGCCATGCCCCGCCCGACCATCGCTGCGAACTGACGCTGGAGCGCTCGCCCGCCGAACCGGTGGGATCGAACGCGGTACTCCGGTCGGTGGAATTCGACCGGCGGTCGAACCCGGTGAAGGGATAATCCATCGCCTCACGCCAAAGGACCGGGGTGGTGTTGTTCGGGGCCGCCTGAACAAATCGGTTGTCGTCGTACCACGTCGAGAGGGTGTCGTTGGCGATGATGGAGCCGACGTAATCACGGACTTGAACGGGGACGTCGGCGGCGCTGGCCCGACGCGCGACCGATGATTGGAGGCGGGCGTCCTGGTTGCCGATGGTCACATAGATGATCGCGAAGACCGAGAGGACCGCGAGCGTCCCGACCACCAGAACCAGGAACGAGCCGCGCCGGGCACGGGGGTTCCTCAAGGCACGGGCGGGAACCACCTCAAAGCCCGCGGGTGCGCCGGCGAGCGAGCGCACGAGGCCCGCCTGACTCACCGAATGGGTGACCGTTTCAGAGCCGACCCGAGCGGCCGGGACGCGGCGAAAGCGATTCAAGCGTGAAGTGAACATAGATCAACCTCCTTTACGAGCCGGGAGCCGGTGCTTCCGGCAAGCCGCGCCATGTGAAATCGGCGCGGCGGGAACTTTTTCGACTCTGACAACTGCAATACACCGTGGTCACTCATTCGGAACGTCAAAGATGAACTGAAAAGTGGATTCGATCGAGGGGTCGATCGCGTCCGTGAGCGAGACGGTGATGCGGATCATCCTGGGCCAGGCCCACGGGATCACGCCATCGGCGGCCGGGCCGCCCGTCCCGCCCGGCGCCGTCGGAGAAATGGTCGGGTCGATGTAACCGAAATACGACGTATGAACGGCGTCCTCCTCGCGGGGGGCACGGCCGTAGATCAGGTGCTGCGAGACATAGGGTTCGCCGCGATTGAGCTTGAACTCATCTCGACGGAAGGGAACCGGGAGACGATCGTCATCGTTTTTGGGGTACGGCGTCGTGACCGAGGCATCGGAGGCAACATCAATCTGCCCGTCACCGCTGGTGTCGGCGGGCCGGCGGGAAGGGCCGTACCACAACGTCTCGTTGGTGAGGGCATCGATCTGGCCGAACGACCACTCGACGATAAACTCGCTGCAATGCGGGAGCAACGCCCCCGACGTCAGCATCAGCTGGTCGGCGCGGGCGGTGATGGATTCCAGCGGATCAGGCCGCGAGATCGTTTCCAGAAAATTGCGCGCTTGCGACTCGACGCGGACGCGAACTCCCTGCGGGTCGACCACATCGTCGGCCGGGTAATCGTTCCCGATGTCCGGACGCGGATCCGACTGCGTGGGGAACGCATCCGCCATCCAGGCGTGCTGCCCATCGAGCGCAAGAGGCGGATCGGCCCGACGATTGGGAGCGGGATCCTCAGCCGCCACAAACACGAACCTTCCGCTCGGGTTCGGCGGCAGATTCGTATCGCGGATGATGTCGCGAGGAAGCAGGAACACCTCGAACGGGTTCGTCGGCGGCGGGACCGGATCGGCGACCGAACTCATGACGATCCGGCGGATTTCCGCGAGGTCGGTCGTGGCGATATCAACAAGGCCGCTGGCGAGCATCGGGCCGGTCTCGGCGAACGGAGGACGGACATAATCGGTCGCGCCGGGGAACTCCAGCGGAAACGCGCGGTTGTACGAACGGAAGATCGATGCGGCTGCGGGCAGAAGCCCGACCTGCCCATCCTGATTCGCGACCTGATTCGGTCGCAGACCCAAGGGCGGAGTGGTCCCGACATTGAAGGGGATGGGCGCGCTCTCCAGCGGCACCAGCAGCGTGGCCCGCCGGGTCAGAATCCAGTTCGATGCGAAGCGATTCGGATTTCGATCTTCGGGCGGCGTGCCCAGAGCATCGGCGGCCCCGAGGATCGTGGCCCCGTCGGCGTTCAGGTCATCGATACGAGGGTCAACGTAGGGGACGCCGGCATCCACCCGCCTCGGCTGACCGTGCCCGAGATAGATCATCGCGGTTTCCGACGTGACCGTCACCCCGGGAACGACGGATTGATTGCGGGTGCGGAAGAGCTCACCATCGGGACCACTGCTTGAGAAAAAGAGAATCTCATCGATGCGGCGGCCACGGGGTGCGGGGTCGTCCGGATAGAGCGGAACTTGGTCGGAAGCATCGCCCGGATCGAACAGGCCATCCGGCGAAACCCCGCCAGGGGTGCCGACGCCGTCGGTCCATTGCTGGCGGATCACGAGGAAGCCGTCGCGGGTCATACCGTCAAAGTCGTGCCGCATCTGGCTCTCGAGGAGCGTCGCGTAGCGGCTGAGCGAAGACGTGCGGCGACCGCCGCTGACGGTCTTGCCGACCGCATCGAAAATGGACGCAAGGCCCACCGCGACCAGAGCGATCGCGCCGACCGCGACCATGATCTCAATGAGCGTGAACCCGCTCCGCAGCGCCGGGCGGCGTGCGGGGCGGGGTTCGCGGCAATCTTCGATCGTGGCGGGCATTGTTCGGTTCTCACAAGAAGGGAAGACATCAAACGACGGACGCGGCGCGAAAGACGGGCTCAATCGCTCTGCTCGGGGGCCACCGTGAAGACCCGCACGCCGGCGGGAATCTGCGGGGTGAAGATAAACGTCCTGTAACGCTCGTCGTCGGCCAGATCCAAAAGTTCCGGAGACAGCGGGGGGAAGAGACGGATCGAAACAGTCGAATCGTCGTCATCTTCTACGTACCCGAGCACGTCGTGGATGATGCCGGTCTGGTCGATCAGTTTTTGACCGGGCTGGGCGGCGAAAGCCGAGAGATTTTCGCTGCTGTCGAACGTCACCACGTCAATCGCGTTCCGCCCGTTGTCGTCGTACCGGAAATCGATCTCCGAGATCGCGCTGTAGTTGGGTGAGTTGCCCGTCCCCAAACCGAGGCCGTCCGAGGTCGGACGCCCGTCCGCATCGGCCGCCACGGGGACGCGGGAGACGTTGTTGGGCAGCGGGTTCTCCAACACGGCGAAGAGGTCCGAAAGCGTGCGATCGCCGAGCCTGATGCCGGCGTCGATGCGGCGGACGAACACCGCGACCTGCACCGAGTCATCTTTCAGGTCTTCGGC
>CAZJXA010000143.1:0-8781 GCA_964549785.1 uncultured Phycisphaeraceae bacterium
ACGCCCCGATCCGTCACTTGGTCAGAGTCGGCGGACTTCCGCTTCGACGTCGAAGACGGGCGCATGACGTCGCGCCTCGCGGAAGCGTTCCTCAGCGGCACCGTGCGGGCCGCCGACCACGAGAGCGAGTTCAACGCCGCACGGGTTCAAGCCTCCTTCGACCCCGTCGGCGACAAGGGCCGGCTCTCGCGTCTCTTCCTCGCGGGCCGCGCCTGGGGCAGCGACGGCGCGGGCGGCCAACTCTCCGCCAACACGATCGACGTCCGCTTCGCACCCGAGGACGCCGACTCGGCATCCTCCTTCCCCGTGGACATCAGCGCCCGCGGCAACGTGGTTGGTGCCCAGCCCGAGACCGCCCTCTGGGCCGATGGGCTCGATGTCGCGCTCGCCCGAATCGACGGCCGACTCGCGGCGACCCGGGCGTTCGCTTCGGGGCCCGTCTTCTATCAGAATGCCGACGGCGTCGCCGCCCAATCCGATGAACTCGTGGCGTGGCCGACCGCGCAGCGCATCGAACTCAGCGGCCCCACCGCGGCCATCAGCAAGGGGGCTTCGATGATCGCCGGCCCGGTCATCTGCATGGACGGCATGGCACGCACCCTCGGCATGCCGGGTGCCGGTATCTTCGTCCACGAGTCGGGCACGGCCGAAACGCTGACGACCTCGAACGCCCAGTGGACCGGATCGATGCAGTTCGACGACGTCGCGGGCCGCCTCGTGTGCGACGGCTCCACTCGGGTAGTCTCTCACACCCGGACCGGGAAAACCGATACCAAGCGTGACACCATGGACGCTTCCCGTCTGGAGATCTTCCTGTCGTCGGGGAGCGACGGTGCTGCGGGCGGGTTCTCACCAATCCCGGAATCAACCGAGCGAGGCGTGGCGCTGGTCCGCGCATTTGGCGGCTCTTCGGCACCCGCCAAAGTCGAAAGCCGCTCGTACGCCGCAGATTCAGCGAATATCCCGGTGTTGCGACAATTGCTCTACCTCGAGTCGGGGTTGATCGAAGCCGACAACCTGCTCGGCGAACTTCGCGTCCCGGGCGGCGGCAAGCTGCTGGCGGTCGATCGGCGTGAGCCCGACACCTCCCCGGCCGCCGGGGGCGTCTCGGAATCCATGACCGATGCGCGGGGCAACTCGCTCTTCTCGTGGTCCGATTTCATGTCGCTGCAACGCACCACCGGTTTGGCGCGGATGCTCGGAAATGTGAAACTCGTCCACGATCGCCAGGACGGCGGCGAGCGAGTGCTGCTGGAGTGCCGTCAACTGGACGCCCGTCTCGACACCGACAACTCAGATGTAACGCGGGCTTCATCGGGCCGTCTCGCCGGTGCGGTCGCGACCGACCGGGTGTGGATGCGCTACGGCGGTCGCGAGTTGACGGGTCGGGTGCTCTCCTACGACGCAACCACCGACGTCGTCACCGCCAACGGCGACGGCGGCGCCAACCCGGTCTCGATGCTCGACTTGGCGAAGGGCGCACCCTTCAGCGCCCAGTCGATCGTGTGGAACCTCGCGACCAACCGCTTCGAGGCCAAGCAGATCAGCCCAATCGTCATGCCGCGGTGAGGCAGATGCCAGATGCACGATGCCAGACGCCAGATAAGCCCATCAACAGATTTGGATCACCGCGGCTTCAGGATCTTTTCGTCCGCGGGTGGTGTATCACGCTCAGGTTTCGCGCCGCCCGGCACGAACCAGCGCAAGCGATAGTTCCCGTCCTCCATCACCATGTCGAACCCTGAGTAGACGAGGTCGCGGGCGGTGACGTCGTCCAGGGCGACTCGCTTGACCCGGTTCCCGACGGGCTTGATAAACACACCCGGGGTATATTCGCCCAGGGGCATGCGGTTAAAGAGTTCCTGGATGTCATCGAAGCGGGCTAACAGCGTCTCAAATGCCTCGGTGGGGACCTTGCCGCGGGCCGCAAACTCCTCCCGCGTCACTTGGCTGAGAACCTGATCGGCGAAGAGTTCCTTCTCGTCCCTCACGAGCGCGTTATAAATATGCACCATGAGGTGGCGGCCCGTTTTGGCGGTAAGCGTGGTCGTGCCGTCGGCGTTCTCCACTTCGATCTTGTTACCCTCGACCTTGGTCGGGTCTTTGTAGTCGCCGAGATCACGCACGACGCGGGTGTTCGACTCGGCCCCCGGCAACCCGCCGAGCATCGGGTCGTAGCGGACGACCCGGCTCTCGCACCCCGCGACCAGTGCGACGGCCGCGACGCCCAGCAGCAGACGCCCGCACCCGGCGGCTCCACCTTCCCCGAACTGATTCCATCGCACTCGCATCGGTTGCTCGCCTCGCGCAAAAGTCACCATCACGGGTCCGCCCGCGACAACTGACCCACGGGCACGGCAACGGGCTCGGCCCTGCCCCGCCGCCAGCAGTCGTGCATCGCGAACGTCTCGGAGGTCGCCGGGTAGTCCGTGCGATCGTGACACCCCCGGCTTTCGAGCCGCCACTGCGCAGAACGGGCCACCAGCGCGCCCGCCAACAGCAGGTTCTGGGTTTCCCACCCTTGCGGATCGTCGAATATCTTGTCGAGGGTGTACCGTGCCCAAAAGTCCAGCATTTCGACGACGCCCCCCAGTTTCTCGCCGGTACGCTCGATCCCCACGTTCTTCCACATCGCGCTGCGCACGCTGGAGCGCACGTCGGCCAAGTCCAGTTCGCCCCGGTCGCTGGGGCGGATATCGCTGACAATCGAGAGCGGGCTGGGGCGGGGGTCGGCCCCATTACGTCCGTTCGCCGTCCTGCTCTCGGCCGCCGCATGCCCGGCGATCTTCCCAAACACGAGCCCTTCGAGCAGCGAGTTGCTGGCCAGGCGGTTCGCGCCGTGGAGCCCCGTCGCCGAGACTTCGCCCGCGGCGAAGAGACCGGGGACGTCCGTGCGGGCACTCCCATCGGTCCGCACCCCGCCCACCATGTAGTGGGCCGCAGGGTGCACGGGGATCAGATCAACCTCAGGATTGAGGTCAAAGCGTTTCAAGAGGGCCTGAATCTCCGGGAAGCGGGCCCCGAAGTCGGCGAGGTGCCGGCAATCGAGCCAGACGTGCTGGCCGCCTTGCTTGGCGATCTGCCGAACGATGGCCCCGCTCACCACGTCGCGCGGGGCGAGTTCCGCGAGCGGATGGACCTGCTGCATGAACCGGCGACCGGCGTCATCGAGCAGAAACCCGCCGTGGCCGCGGACGGCCTCGGTGATCAGGGCGCGGCTGGCACCGGCGAGGTAAAGCGTGGTCGGATGAAACTGCACGAATGCCATGTCGCACAGCGTGGCCCCGGCCCGGTAGGCCATCGCCAGGCCGTCGGCGGTCGCGAGTGGCGGGTTCGTGGTTTCCCGGTACAGAACGCCCGCGCCGCCGCTCGCGAGGATCGTCGATTTAGCCCAGATCATCTGCAGGCCGAACTTGGGGTGGTGCGTGATCGCGCCGACGACCGGTGCCCCGGGCCCGTTGCTGGGCGTGATCAGATCCAGCGCGAAGCACTTCTCGAACACCCGTACGTTGGCGAGCGTGCGGGTTTTCTCGTTCAGGCACCGCTGCAGTTCCTTGCCCGTGGCGTCGCCCCCGGCATGAACGATCCGTGAGGCCGAGTGCCCGCCCTCGCGCCCCAACAGCGGCCGACCCGCCGCATCCATGTCGAGCCTCATCCCCCACGAGATCAACTCTTCGAGCAGCCCGGGTCCGCGCTCCACCACAAGATCAACAACCGTAGCCTCGCACAACCCCGCACCCGCCGTCCGCGTGTCCTCCGCGTGCGAAAGAAACCCATCGCCCGGGTCCATGACGCTCGAGATTCCCCCTTGCGCCCAGGCCGTGTTGGTGTTCTTGAGTTCGCCCTTCGAGAGCACAATCACCTCGCCGTGCTCGGACGCGGCGATGGCGGCCCGCAGCCCCGCCACCCCGCCCCCGATCACCAGCGTGTCGGTGAAAATCTGCGGCAGCAGAGTCGAACGAAAAGGAATCAGATACCGGCGTTGATCGAAAAGTTTTTCCATGGGTGGAGTTGGGCGCGCTACGCCTCAGCCGCATCCGCAACCGCTGCCGCATGAACCCGCGGGGGCGGGCGTTTGGTCCGCGGGCCCCAGCATCCGATCAAGTTTCCTCGTCAGAAACCCCGCGTGGTGCTCGAGGTGCCAGGCATACATCGCCACGATGCGGCGGACGGTCTGCGGGCCTTTGGTCGGGTGCATCCCGGCCCGATCGAGTTGCTCTTCGCTCAGCGTCATGAGCCATTGCCCGGTCCATTGACGCAGCGTGTGGATCGTCGCCATCGGGCCGCCCAAGGCGCTCATCACGCGGGCATGATCGCCTTCGGCGTCGTCCGCGTGGCCCTCATGATTGTTTCCGTACAGGTTGCCATCGACAAACGCGTTTTCGTCCCACTCGGCAAACACCGGATGGTCTTCCGCGACCGCCCTCCGCATGCGGTGCACCGCGGCCAGGTCGGCATCGGCGAGGTGGCCCAGCAACACCCGCACCGGCCAGCGACCCACCTCCGCGTCCGGGAGAAAGGCCATGTCGATCTGCGCTTCCGTCAGGTCAAAAATCCGGCGATCGAAGGCCTCGATGCCGCGCCGGAAGCGCGAAATCAGCGCGAGCGACGGGAGCCCCTCCAGCTGCTCCACGGTCATCGCGACCATCGGCGCTCCGGCTTTACACCCGCATCCCCCGGACTGAGCGGCGGCCTCCGCACCCCCACAACAGCCCGAAGGGGCTCCGGAATCTCCCTTGCAACACTCGCTCGATGCGGACATGGTCGTTCCCTTCGTTCACTGGCACACGCTTCTCAACGTCAACGATAGGTTCGGCGGAGATGAATCCCCCGATTCAGGCCGTACGCTCCCCGTCTATGCCCGACGCCCCGCAACGCCGCCTGTCACTCCGCGTGGTCACCATGCCCAAGGACACCAATCATTATGGAACAATCTTCGGCGGTGTGATCCTGTCGTACATCGATCAGGCGGGCTTTGTCGAGGCCCGCACGCACGGAGCACACCGCTGGGTCACCGCCGCGATCGACCGTGTGGATTTCAAGGCCCCCGTCGGCCTGGGCGATGTGGTCAATTTTTTCACGACCACCACGCGGGCCGGGATGAGTTCGGTCACCATGATGGTGGAGGTGGAAGCCGAGCGGTATCACACAGGCGAAACCGTCCCCGTGACCAGCGCCTCCTTGACGATGGTGGCGGTCGATGAGACGGGGAAGGCGATCCCCTTCCGGTCGCCGGCAACGGTCTAACGGCGGTCTACCACGGAGGCCCAGAGACCGCCGGGTCCGGTCGGAGCGTGGCGACCGCTCGACGCCTATGCGCCTTTCGGGGCACGTCGCGACCGACGCGATCATTTCTCCAGCAGCACGCACTCCGCTTCGCCGTGCCGTTTGCCGCGCCGATACGCCACGGGCACCGTGTCGCCGGGTTTGAGCGAGCCCAGCACCCGCACCAGTTCGGCCATGTCTCGGGTCGGGCGATGGTTGACCGACGTGATGTGGTCCCCAAACTTCAGCCCCTTGACCGCCGAACGCTTGCCCGAAAAGCCCACGATCCGCAGACCATCACCCGAACCCGATTCCACTTCAACCCCCAAACTCGCCATCCCGGGCTTGATCTCCTCCGCCACGCTCGGCAACGCCCGCAGCCACGTCCGAAACTCGCGATCGACTTCCGACAATGGCTTGCCAAAGGCCTCCTCGAACGCCGCCCGACCAGTCGGTTCCTGATCGAAACCCTTCGTGAACGAGTTGTACCACGCTTCCAGCAGTTTCCGCTCGCTTAAAAATAGAAAAAGCGCCCGCGCCTGGGCGTAATTGGCCAGCGGCCGCGATCCCGTGAACTTGATCTGCGGCAACGACAAAAACCGCTCGAGCGGCATCAGCCCCGCCCCCTTTTCCATCCGCTTGGCGATGTTCGTCCGCCACGAGGTCGCCGGGATCAGCACCCCGTCGGCGCCCACGTCGTAGTCCTCCACCAGGCTGCACAAGCCCTCCATCACCCAGATCGGGTGGCGCTGGCCGCGCCGGTCCATGTCGCGCCAGTGCAGGACATGGAAGAACTCGTGGCGGAGCGTGCTGCCCAGGTCCATCGCGATCAACTGCCGCGAATCATGGTCGTACGACCCGCCGATCCCCGAGAGCCCTTCGACCGCGTCCGGGCCGAACTTGGTTATCACCCAACGCGTGAAGTCCCGCGACGTCGGCAGGACCACCGTCACCCAAGGTTCCAACTTCGACGCCTCGCGGCCCAGGACGCCCCTCAGGACACCCGTGTCGGCCCACACCGCCAGCGCTGAGAGTTCGGCCCGCGCTCCCTCAAACGTCCCGGCGTCAAAGGCCGAGCGATAGGTGAGGCGCAGCGCCTCATCCGGCGTGGTCGTGTACCCGCTGGTGTACACCGATTCAACGTGCTTCACGTTCGCATCGCGACGGGCCTCGAGCACCTTCGGCCACTGCGAAACCACCTCGGCGATCTCCGGGCGATCAAGAAGCGGGATCATCGCCCCGTCCCGCTGCATCCCCCGCAGGTCGCTGAAGCCCTCCTCGATGGATTCGAGCAGCATCAGAGCGGCCTCGTCCGCATCACCCGAGAGCGACAGCGCACACGCCAGGTTGTAGGTCACGATGAAATCGCCCGGACGCAGGCGGCGCTCGCGCGCAAAAAGCCCGGCTGCTTCGCCAAACCTCCCTTCACCGAAGGCGGCCCGCGCATCTCGACCGATGCTCGCGTCGTCGGGTTCGGAAAGCGTGGTCGTCTTCGCGACGTCCGACCCGGCCGGTTGGGCCCGTGCCACGAGCACCACCGAGCATGCCCCGATCGCGACGCAAAGATGAAGTCGAAACCTCACGCGGCGGCTCCCCCCGGGGACAGTCTCGGTTGCGGAAATCCAAGCGAGTCAAGAACGCTTCGAACCGCCGCGGGATACGCGATGCACTCCTGTTCAAAGACCCGTTCCGCGAGCGTTCCCGGCGTGTCGCCCGCCCGCACCGGGCACCTCCGCTGAAGGATGATCGGGCCGGTGTCGAAGGCCTCGTCGCACACGTGGACGGTGCAGCCGCTGTCGATATCACCGGAGGCCAACACCGCTTCGTGAACCCGCTGGCCGTGCATCCCCGCGCCGCCGAACTTGGGAAGCAGCCCCGGGTGAATGTTGAGAATTCGCCCCCGATACGGCTGCGGAACCGGAACGATCTTCAGATAGCCCGCGAGAACGACGAGGTCGATCGCGTGCGCGGCCAAAGTTGCCTGAAACCGCTCGCTCGAAAGCGAGCCCGCCACAATCTCGACCGAGAGCCCACGCGTTCGGGCCCGATCAACGCCCGGACCCTCTCGGGACGAAATCACGTGGACAACCGCCGCGTTCACCCGGCGTTGTTCAATGGCGTCCAGAAGATTCGACAACGTGCGACCACCTCCGGAGATCATCGCCAGCAGCCTCGGCGTTCGCCGGCCGGAACCGCCCCGCTCTTCCAGCACAGCCTCGACGGCTTCGTCCACCGTCCCCCGCGTCGCCAAAAGCGAATCCATATGGGTCAGCCGCATCGCGTGCCCCCAGATTTCATCATCACACGCGACCGCGTACCACCCGCACACCCCCCGGACTTCGTGCATCAGAATGATCGCAAGCGTCAGCGCCCTCTCCACCCTCACATCCGCCCCGCACAGGTCCAAGACCACCGAGTTGGCGTGCAGGCCCATCGCGTCCTTCACCTGCCCGACCACCGTCCCGCGCGCCAAGACCGTCTCCAGCGGCACCCACGGACGCGCGATCAGCACTCCCCTCCGCACTTCCAGCCCCGCGGCAACCGGTGAAGGATGGTCCATTGGCGGAACGCCTCACGAAACGAATGCAACCGCATCGTCAAATTTCGTGAAAATCTTGAGCATGCGGTCGATGTTGGTGATCTTCATCGACATCAGAATTTCGGGGCTTACCCCGCACACCGCGATCTTCCCCTTGGCCGCCTCCGCATGCTTCCGCAGAGTGATCAAAAGGCCCAGACCCGACGAACCCACCAGCAGCACGTGCCGAAGGTCGATGACCACCCGCCAGCCGGCGCTCGCCGCGGCCCCGCTGATGTCCGCGTGCAACCCGTCCTTCTCAAAGTCCCCGACCTTCGAGCAGAGAATTTCGGCGACCAACGCGGTTCCGACCGTGTACAACTTCACCCGCTCGTTCGCGACAATGCCCATAAGTGGTCAGAGCGTACCCGACCCAACCGGCTTTCGCGAACCCGGAATCGCCCGCCGGCGCACTCCAAAACCGGACTTTCTCCCCATTTCGCCCGCCGGCTCGCTCTCTTTTCGGTCGATACGCGCGCCGGCCCCTTGCGAAACCGCGTCCATCCCGTATCTTCGTTTCCATGAACACATCCACACCTTCCACCGCGTTCCTCTCTCTCCCCCACCTCTTGGAATTCGTCCAACGGGCCGCCCTCGACCAGGCTCTCGAACTCCTCTCAACCGTCGTCGGAATCAAAGAGAAATTGCAGGTCATCAAGACCATCTCCGCCTTCAAGTTGCAGCGTGCACCCGCCGACCCGGCCGCCCAACGCCCCGGCGAGTCCGAAAAACTTCCCGCCGTTCACATCGCATACCCATCGCGGGGCGCTCCCCCAGTTGCCGCCCCAATAACCCTCGCCGTCTCCGCATTCAACACGCGGGGCGAGCCCACCGCCCCGGCCGCCTGCTCTCCCGCCCCAAACTCACCCGCACCGCGCCCAGCGCCGATCTCACCGCCGCCCGTTCGTCCCCACTCGCCGGCGGCCCACTTGGCTTCC
>CAZJXA010000144.1:0-8630 GCA_964549785.1 uncultured Phycisphaeraceae bacterium
GTCGGGAGAGATTTGGAGGTGGCTACGGCCGGGAGCGGTGGGCAGCCGGTGAAGGGGCCGGTGAGAGAGGACTTGGGGAGTTTGAAGGCGAGGATTCGAGAGGCCGCGAGGAGGCGGATTTTGACGTCGGTGGCGGTTTGGAGGATTTCGGTGAGGGCGTGGAGGGCGAGGAAATGGGCGGAGTGGAGAAGCGAGTCGAACGCGTTGTTTGGTGTTTGTGTGGTCATGAACAGAAGATAGCAAATGTGGAAGGGGCGTCAAGCGGGAGTTGGGGGGAGTTGGGGGAATTTGAGGCGATCGACCGAAAAAGGAGCGCGCCGGCGGGCGATTGAGAGGAATCGGGTGTTATTCGAAGTTGGGAGACCGGTGATTGACATGACTCTCACAACTCGCGCGGCGAAGAAGGAGTGTGCCCGCAATGCGTCGCCACATCGGAGTGAAAATCGCGGATAAACACTCACTTGGAATCAACCGCGAGAGCTCGACGGGGATGGTTTGTTTCGCTACATTGCGCGGACATGGAAGTTCCCGATCAGCCGCGTGAGCGCCCGAGGGAGGGTTCGGGAGAACCCGCTCCGTGGTCGGGGCGAGACTTTGGTGCTGTCGGCGGGGAAACGCCCGATACAAGAAGCGGGGGCGGAGGAACGCCCCTTGAAGTTGATCCTCAGTCGGTCAAGGAAGACACCACGATGATTGCCGCGCCCCGGAACGTTTTGCCCGACACGCGTGAATCGATCACGCACAAGTTTTCGATCGAGCGGCATGAGGGGTACCTCACCATCGGGCTGTACGCGGACGGGCGACCGGGGGAGATTTTCATCAAGATGGCGAAGGAAGGCTCGACGATCTCGGGGATGTGCCAGGCGTTCTGCCGCGCATTCAGCCTGGCGCTGCAATATGGGTTGAGCGTGAACGAGGCGGTGGTGCGATTCAAGGGGATGCGGTTTGAGCCGATGGGATCGACCGGGAATCCCGATATCCCGGAAGTGAGTTCGATCATTGATTATGTGGCCCGGTATCTGGATCTGCACTTTGGGGAGCCGACGCTCCGGCGGTGAAGGCGGTTTACCACAGAGATCGCAGAGACGACACCGAAATCACAGGGCGGTTGCCCCCCAGCCGGGGCAGCCGGTATGTCCGCGCATCCGAGCCCGCGCAGTGGCAGCGGCTGAAGAGTTACGACGAATCTGAGATTCCGCACGCGCTGGCCGGAGAAGAGGCTGCTGAGGTATCGCGCGCGGCTCTCTCAAGAATTCTGCGGGCTAGAGGTAGAGCATCCGACACTTGGACGGGGCGGCACCGTGCTCATCGAAGAAGAGGAGTTCGTTGGGTTGTTTGGCGCGGAGAAGAGGGCGCGGGATGAGGTATGACGACTGCGGCGGCACGGGCTTGCCGTCGGCGGAGACGAAGTAGCGGCTGACGTTGCGGCCGTTGATGTAGAGTTGGCCCTTGCTGAGGCCGGCGGCGTCGAAGGTGATCGGGGTTTCGACTTCGGGCGGGGTGAAGGTGGCCTTCCACCAGGCCGGGCCTCTGGCTTTGACAGGCGTTTTGGCGGGCTGGAACGCGCCGGGCGCGGGCGGCTCCCACTTGGCGAAGGCGGACTCGGCCTTTGCGGAAAACGATGCGACGCCTTCCATGAACTCCACGGACTTGCTGAAGTTGGTGAGAATTTCGGGCGCGTGGGTGGAGGAATGCAAGGTGAGTTGGAGGAGATTCTGGCCTTTGTCGAGCGCATCGGGCTGAAGGACGACGAAGAGCGGGCCGGTGGAATCGAGGATGTGGATCAGTTTGCCGTTGAGCATGAGCATCCCCGCCGGGATGGGGTCGAGGAGCCGCATGATGATGGGGGTGCGGCGCTTGTGGTTGATGGTCCACGTGAGGCGTTCGGGGCTGGACGTGTCGCCTTCGCTTACCTCCCAGATAGGCATCTTGGGCCGCAGGATTTCTTCGGGATCGGCGGTCACGATCTTGGCGGGGGGGAGTTTGAGCGGAGCAACCTCGAAGACTTCGCCCCAGACGCCCTTCCGATCCGCGAGGTGCATGCCCTCGGCGTAGCGGCCAAGATTGTCGGCGAGGACGACGACCTGATTGACGCCCTTGACGAGGGGGATCGTGAGCGTGTCGGCGGCGGCGGGGCCGAAACCGACGGTGCCCGTGTACGTTCCGTTCACGTAGATCGCGAGCCGGTCGCCCGAGGACGGGAAGCCGACACGGACTTTGCGGGCGGCGTCGGCCTTCACCGTGAATCGGTACCAGCCGTAGCCGAACGGGCAGCCCAAGGCGCCTAACTCGGCGGGTCCGGCGATGGAGGCGTAGCGCGGGCTGCTGCCCAGGCGATGTTCGTCGGAAGGAGCGCAGGACCAATTGCTGAGCGGGAGGGCCGTCCCGTGATGCGAGGTGGTGCGGCCGGATTCGACGGAAATCTGGCGGACGGAGCCGTCGGTGCCGGCGCGGGTGTAGGTTTTGGAGCCGGTGGGAAGGATGGGGAGGCCTTCGGCCGAGATTCCGGCGACGCCGAGCAAGGCGGCGTCGTCGGTGACGTAGACAGAATCGATCTGTTCTTCGCTGGCGACGACGATGGTGAGGCCCTCGTGCTCGATCGTGAGGGGGTTTTTGCCGCCCGGCACGGTGACTTCGAGGGGAGAGCCGTTGACGCTGAGCATGCCGCGGGCACCGACGGGGCCGAAGCACACAAAGACTTGGCCGACGGAACCGAAGGCGCAGAGATTGCAATAATCGAGGTGGACGCGGGGGGAGAGGTGGGCGTCGATCAGGCACCAGACCACCGACTGCTCGCCGACGGTCACGGGCATCGACGTGCCATCGGGGAGGAGCAGGCGGGTTTCGCGGTGGCCGGAACGCTCTTCGCGTTGGTCGGCGAAGACAAAGAGCACTGAACCTTGCGAGCCCTTGGCCTGCACGACCGCGAGTTCCTGCTGCTGACGGCGGCCGGACGTTCCAGGTTTGCCCTCAGGTCGGCCTTCGGCGCGTTCGATGGGGGAAGGATCGACGTTGATGGGGTGATAGGCGGGGTCGAGGTTCGCGAAGACGCGGGCGAAGCGGACGGCAAAACAGTTGAGGCGGCGCACCAAGCCGTGGGCGGCGTTGGGTGTGCCGGAGGCCGAGATGAGTGCGTCGGTTCCGAACTCCGCCGCGGCGAAGGCGAACTCGGAACGGCCGGAGCGCCCGCCCCAGAAGGCGGGATTCCAGCCGCCGGTGAGAGGACGGACGTTGTATTGACCGCCGCCGGCCAAGACCTCGGCGAGCCGGCGCTGGGTGAGCGAAGGGCTGGGTGGTGCGGAGGCCGGGTGGTCCCAGAAAGCGGGGTTGCCGAGGGAGAAGTCGACGACGACGCGCGGCTGATTGGGACGGACGGAGGCCAGTTGGCGCATGGTGGAGAGCAGTTCGCGGGTGCCGGACCAACCGTCGATCTGACCTTCGACGCCTTGCCAGAGGTTGTTGGAGTTGATGACGGGAACATTGAGGCCGGACTCGCGGATATAGCGAATGAGTTCGCCGATGTAGCCGGCGGCCATGCCGTCGTGGCCGCAGTTCCAGTCGCTTTCGCACTCAACAAGGACGATGGGACCGCCGACGTTGGGGCTGGTGACTTGGAGGCCCTTGACCTGTTCGGCGACGGCGGTGATGAAGCGGGACGAGGCTTCCAGGAAGGGCTGGTTGTTGGCGCGGAGGGTGATGTTGGGGATCTCGACGAGCCAGGCGGGGAGGCCGCCCATGTCCCACTCGCCGCCGACGTAGGGGCCGATTCCGAGGATGCAGTGCATCCCCGCCCGGCCGATCAGCGTTACAAAGTGTTTGAGATCGTTGTCGCCAGAGAAGTCGAACTTTCCGGGCCGGGCTTCGTGACGGTTCCAGAAGACGGGGGTCTCAATGGTGTTGAAACCGGCGAGTTTGGCGGCGTGGATGCGTTCGGCCCACAACTCTCGGGGCAGGCGGGCGTACGGAATCTGGCCCGACACCAGCCAGATGCGGCGGTTATCGAGCATGAAACTGCGACCGTCATGGGTGACTGAGGGCATGAGAAGCGGTGGCTCCCCTGGCAAGAAAAAGTGAAGGAAGGTCGGGAAAAAGGGCGTGAGAGGCCCAAAGAACCGACTGCCTGTCCGCTCTGGACCGGCGAAGGGAGCAAGCGTATGGACGTTGCGGGGAAAGGGCTATACAAAGAGCTTGCTGGACCTCGGTTTGTGGCAGCAGTTCGTGTTATACTCGGGGTACGGTAGAGCGATGGGTGTGGGGAACCGGCTTGATCAGAGAGGATGTAAGTCTCTTGCAAACAGGATGTTACTTCGTTTGTGCGGTGCTGGGGGCTGGACTGGCAGTTTCTGCCGGGTGCCAACGCGATCCATTTGCGATTGACGACCGTTTGGAACGTCTGATAACCAATCGGAGCGATTCGTTGGGAGGTCGGCCGGTTCTGCCGGCTTTAAGTAAGGAGCGTTTAGCGGGAGTGACGGCGGCTTCGCGGTCCACGCGGCCTGCGACGCTGAACCCTGCTGCGGAGGAACTCACTTTTGTTGCGGCGGACGAGCAGCGGGATGTGGAATCGCGGCTGGAGGGGTACGCGGCGCAGGCCGGCGCCATTGTGGTTGAGGGAGACTCGGGGTTGCCGACGCTGACACTGAAGGAATCGTTCCAGGCGTCGCAGATCACGGGGCGGGAATATCTGTCAGCGGAGGAAGAGTATTTGTTCGTGGCGATCCGGTTGTTGCAGGAGCGGCACCTGTGGGGGCCGCGGTTTTTCAACGAAACGACGGCCACGATTCGGGGGTCGGGCGAGCGCGGGGATTTTTCGCACGCGCTGGACGTGATCAACCGGCTGCGGGTGTCGCAGCGGCTGCCGTATGGCGGGACGGTGGAGGCGGAGGCGTTGGTGTCGGCGACGGATCAGTTGCGGGAGGAAGTCACGGGGTCGTATGTGCAGTCGTCGCGGTTGGCGTTGCGGGCGGATATTCCGCTGCTGCGCGGGGCGGGGTCGGTGGCGCGGGAAGACCTGATTCAGGCGGAACGAGACATGGTGTATGCGGCCCGGGACTTTGAGCGGTTCCGGCGGTCGTACTTTGTGGATATCGCGAGCGTGTACTTCGATTTGTTGCAGATCAAGGCGCGGATCGGGAACCAGCAGAGGCAGTTGGCGAGCCTGGTGGCGTTGCAGCGGCAGACGTTGGCACAGGTGGAGGCGGGTCGTCGGGAGGCGTTTGAGCGGGACAATGCGGAGAACCGGGTGCGGCAGGCGCAGTCGGACCTTGCGCAGTTGCGCGAGTCGTACATCCTTGCGCTCGATCGGTTCAAGATTCGATTGGGGTTGGCGACGGGGTTGGCGTTTGACCTGTCGAACGATCTGATTGACCCGCCGGAGCCGGAGACGACACTGGAAGAGGCAACGCGGTTGGCGCTGGAATATCGGCTTGACCTTCAGAACGTTCGGGACCGGGTGGAGGACACGCGGCGGGCGGTGGCGAACGCGGAGAACGACTTGCTGCCCGACCTGAACGTCGGGGCGAGCGTGGGGATTCCGACGGATCCGGCGGATTTAACGGGGGGGCTTTCGATCGACCCGGACGAGACGGAGTATTCGGCATCGGCAACGCTGGGGCTGCCGCTCGACCGGGAGGTAGAGCGGCTCAACCGGCGGGCCGCGATCGTGCGGCTTCAGCGGGCGACCCGGTTGTATGAGCAGACGCGGGACGAGATCGCGATCAGCGTGCGGGCGGCGCTCCGGGCGGTGGAGAACGCGCGGTTGCAACTGAGCCTTGCGGAGGAGCAGGTGCGGATCAATCTGAAGCGCAAGCGCGGGTTGGAACTGAAACGCGACACGGTGGATACGCAGAGCTTCATTGATGCGGATAACGATTTGCTGAACGCGGAGAACCAACGGGATCGGGCGCGGACGCAATTGCGGAACGCGGTGCTGCAGTATCTGCTGGAGTCGGACCAGTTGCGGGTGAAGGCGGATGGGTCGTTCCAACCGTTGCCGGGGATGTAAACGCAGACGATGCCTTTGGTATTCTGTGCCATGCACCGAAGGTATGTGTGGATCGGGTTGTTTCTGTTGGCCCAGTGCGCGGTCGGACTTGTTCTGCCTTCGGTGCTGATGAATTCGCCTTGGCCTTCGTTCGACGGACTGGGTTCGGCCCTGGTGGACCCTGAGTACCTCGGGATCACTGGGCCTGTGGTGCTCGTGATTCTGGTGCTTCAGGGCGGCCTGATGGCACCCATGACGACCGATCTCCTTGGGCGGCCGCGGGATCGGGAGCACGGTGAGGGACGCGGTCCGGGGATCCTTCGGATTGTCGCGGCGGCGGGGGCGGTTTCGACGGTGGTGTGCGTGCCGATTGGATATCTCGTTACGGCTGTGGGGCAAGCGTTCTCGTGGGCGCGGATCCGTGGGCTTGACTACAACCTGGTTCCGCTGATCACGCTGGTTGCGGCGGCGGTCATCACGGGGTTTCTGGTCCCGGTGCTGCGGAAGCGGTGGACGCGGGGGATCCCAATCAAGACCAGCATCATGGTTGCCGGGCTTGTGTGCGGGCTGCTTCTGGCGGTCGTGGTGTGCGCGGCGGTGCAGGTGCTTTTGCTCCTGACATCGAACGCGAGTTCATCGACGATCGGGTATGCGATGCTCGCTGCGCCGGTGGCGGGTTGGATTATCTCGACGCCCATCCTTTTCGCGTATGTGCGCAACAGCCATCAGGTGGAGCCGATGGACCGGGTCGTCACGCTGATTTTCAAAGGCACCGCGATCGAGGCTCTTGCGATTCTGCCGTTGGACGTCATCGTGCGGCGGCAGCGGAGTTGCTACTGCTTTGAGCCCTCGTTCTGGTCGCTTCTGATGATCGGCGGTGTGGGCCTCGTGACACTCGGGCCGATGCTCATCTTCATTGCGGGTCGCAAGAATCGTCGGGCCGTCACCGGGCGGTGCACCGGGTGCGGGTATGACCTTTCGGGGCTGCATGCGAAGGTTTGCCCGGAATGCGGGCGTCCGGGGCCTGCATCTTCGCCGCCATCTCCAGGCTCGGGTGCCTCAAGCGTGTCTCCCTAGCATGGGCCATGAGCAATCGGGCCTTTCAATCTTGCATCAACGCCGATTGTGCGGCCGAGTTTCCTATCGACCGTGTGCTGGTGGCGTGCCCCAATTGTCACGGGTTGCTGGACGTCGATTATGACTGGAGCGGGATCAGGCCGTCGTGGGAAACGTTTGAGGGGCGCGCGGTCACGAAGGGGCAGCGGAATGCCGCGGGGGGCGGCCGATCGACGCCGGCCTCGCTGGATTTTTCGGGAGTCTGGCGGTTTCGAGATTTGCTGCCGTTCTGCCCGGATGAATCCCGCATTGTGACCATCGGCGAGGGCCGCACGAACTTGCAGCGGGCGACCGGCTTGGCGAGCAAGTTGGGGTTCACCTCTGACGCGGGCGGCGAACTGTACTTGCAATACGAGGGGTTTAACCCGAGCGGGAGTTTCAAGGATAATGGGATGGCGGCGGCCTTCACGCATGCCGCGATGGTGGGGGCCAAGCGGGTGGCGTGTGCCAGCACGGGCAACACGTCGGCGGCCTTGGCGGTGTATGGGGCGCTCACGGGCGTCGAGTGCTTTGTGTTTATCGGCGAGGGCAAGATCGCCTATGGCAAACTGAGCCAAGCGCTTGAGTACGGCGCGACCACGCTGCAAGTGGCGGGCGACTTTGATGCGTGCCTTGCCCGGATCCGGCATATCGCGGAGCACATGCCGGAGGCGGGTGTGTACCTGATGAACTCGGTGAACCCGTTCCGGCTTGAGGGCCAGAAGACCATCATGTATCGCATTCTGGAGGGTCTTGATTGGAAGGTGCCCGATTGGGTGATTGTTCCGGGCGGCAACCTCGGGAATTGTTCGGCGTTCGGCAAGGCGTTCATGGAATTGAAGGCTTTGGGGTTGATTGAACGGCTGCCGCGACTTGCGGTGATTCAGGCCGAGGGATCACGGACGCTGGACCGGGTGTACAACGATTTGGGTGTGCGGTGGTCTCCCGCTGTGGGGGCGGGGGGGCGCGCGTGCGCGGCGTGCCCGAGGCCGGGCGCGTGCCCGCGGCTGTGCTTGCGGGGGCGGTTTGATGTGGCGGCGGTTGAGGCCGAATATGCACGGATGGATGCAGCGAACGAGCGTGCCCACACGGTGGCGACGGCCATCGAGATCAATCGGCCGGTGAATCTTTCGAAGGCGTTGCGGGCCTTGCACGCGATGAACGGGGTCGTGCGGACGGTTTCGGACGCGGAGATCGTGGAGCACAAGGCGTTGGTGGGGCGGTACGGCTTTGGGTGTGAGCCGGCGAGCGGGGCCTCGGTGGCGGGCGCTGCGATGCTGCTGAAAGAGGGCGTGATTCGATCGCACGAGACGGTGGCGTGCGTGCTGACGGGGCATGTGCTGAAGGACCCGGACGTGACGGTGGGGTATCACACGGGGCTGAACATGAAGGCGGCGGCGGTTGATCTGTCGGCGTCGCGGCCGACGGGGCGGGTGAGCAATCCGCCGGTTCGGGTGGCGGATGATTTGGAAGCGATCTTGGCGGCGATGGAGGGTGCGACGGCGCAGCGCGCTTTGCGGGAGTGAAGGGGCGGCGGGGTGGATAGCGATGC
>CAZJXA010000145.1:0-1252 GCA_964549785.1 uncultured Phycisphaeraceae bacterium
GGCAACGACCGCATCCAGGCCAAGGTCAAAGTCGCCGCCGACGAAAAGATCCCCTACATGCTCATCGTCGGCCCACGCGACGCCGAACACAACAACGTCTCCGTCCGCATGCGCGGCACCGAGAAAGACCTCGGCGCGATGCCCTTGGCCGCCTTCGTCGCGGGCATCCAGTCAGAAATCGCCGAACGAAGGGCGGACTTGGGTGTGAGGCCCTGAGAAACCGCCCGACCCCGTTTTAGCCCTCTTTCAGACCTCCCCCCAAAAACGAAAAAGCCCTGTAAAACAGGGCCTTTCCATCCAAGTGGAGCGGACGTGAGTCGAACACGCGACCTCATCATTGCGAACGATGCGCTCTACCAACTGAGCTACCGCCCCGGAAGTCGGCAATGGTAGCAGGGAACGCGTCCGAGTCGAATCCGCGTCTTATCGCGCCGGCGTCTCCCACGGCGTCCCCGGCGTGTATTCCACCAGGTCGTACAACTCCTGACGGGTCTGCATCTCTTTTAACAGCCCTTCCGCCGACCCGTCCAGCCGCAGCGTCGCGAGCGCCCGCGTCACCGCCCCCATCGCGATCCGCAGCAGCGTCACCGGGTAAATCACCACCGAATACCCCATCGCCGCGAATCGCGCAACCGGGATCATCGGCGTCTTGCCAAACTCCGTCATGTTCGCCAGCAGATACGGCCCCTCCCCGGCCATCGCCCCCCGGGCCGGGCATCGCACCCGCCGCATCGCCGCCGCGAACGTTCCAAACTCTTGCTCGCTCGCCAATCCCTCCGGAAAGATCATGTCGGCCCCGGCCATCACATACGCCGCCGCCCGATCGACCGCGGCATCAAACCCATCCACCCCGCGGGCATCCGTCCTCGCGCAGATCACCGTCGCCTCCCGCCCCGGTTTCAGCTCCGCCGCCGCCTTGACCGCCCACTGCACCTTCTCGATCATGTGGTCGGTCGGGATAAGTTCCTTGCCATCCAGGTGGCCGCACCGCTTGGGGAACTTCTGATCCTCAAGGTGCAACCCCGCAGCCCCCGACCGCGTGTACTCGATCACCGTCCGCCGCACCATCTCGGCTTCGCCAAAGCCCGTGTCAGCGTCTGCAAGCACCGGCAGCCCCCCGCCGTCGGCGACCTCGCGGACCGTCCGGCAGAAGTGCTCCATCGTCAGCAGCCCGACGTCCGGCACTCCCGCCGAGACGCTCGTCGCCGCCCCCGAGACATACGCGGCGGCAAAGCCAGCCTTGGCGATAGCC
>CAZJXA010000145.1:1262-8568 GCA_964549785.1 uncultured Phycisphaeraceae bacterium
GCCGCCAACGCGTTGAACGCCCCCGGTGCGGCGATGCAGCCAGCGTCCATCAAGTCACGAAGTCGGGCGGCGGGCGTAGCGGGTGGGTGCATCCGGAATGATAGTGGGCGGCCCGGAAAGCCCGGCGATGCCACTTCGCGGTACACTGGTCGCATGATCGCCACCCTCGCCGCCTTGCTCGTGCTCTCAGCCCCGGGACCCGCCGACGACATCGTGGCCGCCATCTCACCCGAGCACTGCCGCCGGACCGTCGACACGCTCTGCTCCTTCGGAACCCGTCACACCCTCTCCGCGACCGACGACCCAACCCGGGGCATAGGGGCCGCCCGAAACTGGCTCAAATCCGAGTTTGACGAGATCGCCAAGACCAGCGGCGGCCGGATGACGGTCTCGCTGGAGTCGTTCGACGTCCCCAAGTCGGCCGCGCTCCCGCGCCTCCCAGGCGGAGCGACCATCGTGAACGTCGTGGCGGTGCTGGAAGGCACTTCGGAGACCGCACGCCAAAGGCGCTACTACGTCGTCGGGCATTACGACACCATCAACGGCGATCGCATGGACCCCAACGGTGATGCCCCGGGCGCTAACGACGACGCCTCGGGCACCGCGGTCGTGATGGAATGCGCACGGGTGCTCGCGAAGCACCCGCTCGAGGCGACCGTGGTTTTTCTATGCACCGCCGCGGAAGAGCAGGGCTTGGTCGGCGCCAAACTGCACGCCGAGGCCGCCGCGACGCGGGGCGACGTCATCAGCGGAGTCCTGAGCAACGACATCGTCGGCGACCCCGGCGTTCAGTACTTTGACATGAAGAACGGGTGGAGCGAGTCCCGCAACCATGTGCGGCTGTTTTCGGAAGGGCTCCCGCGAAACACCTCGGCCGCCGAACTCGCGGAGATTCGCAAACTCGGCCAGGAAGGTGACTCCGCGAGCCGCCAATTGGCCCGCTACATCTTTGATATCGCCGAGATCGAATCGCTCCCCGTTCGTCCCGTCCCGATCTTCCGCTTCGATCGCTTCCTCCGCGGGGGCGACCACATGGCCTTCAACGAGGCGGGGTTCGCGGGCGTTCGGTTCACCGTGCCCGCCGAGGACTATTCGCGCCAGCACCAGAACGTGACTGAGAAGGACGGCAAGCCCTACGGCGACGTGGCCGCGTTTGTGGATGCGGGATACGTCGCCGACGTCGCGAAACTCAACGCCGCCACGCTCTTCCACCTGGCGAGCGCGCCCGCCGCGCCGCACCGTGTCCGAATGGTCACCGCGAAACTTGAGCCGGGCACAACCATCCGCTGGCAGAAAAGCCTCGAGCCGGACGCAGCGGGGTACGAGGTGATGTGGCGGAAGACGACTTCACCCACTTGGGAAGGAGCCGTTGATGCAGCCGACGCGACCGAGTGGACCAGTGAGGCGAGCAAGGACAACTATTTTTTCGGCGTCCGCGCCTATGACGCGGCGGGGTTTCGAAGCTTGGTGACGTTCGCCGGTGCCGCCGCCGAGTGATTTGTTCGGGGCGGCGTCCGAGCCCGCCCGGGTCCGAACTGTGGGAGTTGGGTATGGCGGCGGACGTCCTGGACTACGAGATTCTCGGTGAAGACATGCAGGCGGTGGTGGTGACGCTCGACCCCGGCGAGGCGGCGGTGGCCGAATCCGGGGCGATGCTCTACATGCAGGACGGCATCGTGATGGAGGCCCGGTTGTCCATGAAGTCCGACGGCGGCGGCGGGCTCATGGGCAAGATGCTGGAGGCCGGCAAGCGTGCCCTCGCCGGTGATTCGCTCTTTGTCACCTTCTTTACGAACACCTCCCAACAGCGGCGCAGCGTTGCATTCGCAGCCCCCCTCCCCGGGCCCGTGCTGCCCGTCAACCTGCACGAGCACGGCGGTGTTCTGATCTGCCAGAAAGATTCGTTCCTGTGCGCCGCCCGCGGCGTGATGGTGGACATCGCGTTCACGAAACGCATCGGGGCGGGGATCTTCGGCGGCGAAGGGTTCATCCTGCAGCGCATCTCCGCCCCCGACGGCAAGGGCCAGGCCTTCCTGCACGCGGGCGGCACCATGATCACGATGACCCTCGCGGCCGGTGAAGTTCTCCGGGCCGACACCGGTTGTCTTGTTGCTTTCGAGCAAACCGTCTCTTATGAAATCGAGTCGGTCCCCGGCATCAAGAACAAACTCTTCAGCGGAGAGGGCATGTTTAACATGCGCTTCCGCGGGCCCGGCACGCTCTGGCTCCAGACGCTGCCCTTCTCACGACTGGCCGACCGTATCTTGGCGCTCTCACCGTCGTCGGATTAAGCCCGGCCCACTCGCCGACCGTTCGGCAGTCCCAGCCGGCTCACCCGAAGCGCCCGGATATGTAATCCGCCGTGAGTTTCTTCCCGGGGTTCATGAATATCTTGTTCGTCGAGTTGAACTCCGCGAGTTCGCCCAGGTACATGAACGCGGTGAAGTCAGAAACGCGAGCCGCCTGCTGCATGTTGTGCGTAACCACTGCGATCGTGACGCTGCTCTTGAGTTCCAACATCAACTCCTCGATCCGGCTGGTGGCGATGGGGTCGAGGGCCGAGGTCGGCTCATCGAACAGGATCATCTCGGGACGGCTGGCGAGCGAGCGCGCGATGCACAGTCGCTGCTGTTGCCCCCCCGAGAGGTTGTACGCGTTCTTGGGGAGCCGGTCCTTGCACTCGTCCCAGAGCGCCGCCGCCCGCAGACATCGCTCAACCTCCGCCATCAACTCATCCTTGCGGGTGATCCCCCGCAGCCGCGGCCCGAAGGCCACGTTCTCGAAGATGCTCTTGGGAAAAGGGTTGGGCTTCTGGAAGACCATGCTGATGCGCATCCGGACCGCGATCGGATCGATGTCCGCGCCGATGAGGTTGTCGCCGTCAGGCAGCAGCGTGATGCGGCCCTCGTATTTGTGATCCGGCACCAGATCGTGCATGCGGTTGAAGCACCGGAGAAGGGTGCTCTTGCCGCATCCCGAAGGCCCGATCAGGGCAGTGATTTTGTTCTCGGCGATCGTCATCGAGACGTTCTTGAGGGCCTGGAACTTCCCGTAGAAAAAATTGAGCGATTCGACCCGTGCCTTGAGGGGGCCTCCCCCGGCGCTCCCCGAGCCCGGGGCGCTCTCCGGCCGATCCACCGCTGGCGTTGCCACGTTCACCACCGGATGCTCCTCCGAAGCCGATTGCGCAGATAAATGGCGGACGCGTTCATCGCCAGCGTCATGGTAACCAGCAGGATTCCTGCGGCCGCCGCGTTCGCCTTGAAACCTTGTCCTTCGGGACGAGAAACCCAGTCGTACATCTGGATCGGCACCACCGTGAAGCCGGAATTGACCCAATCCAGGAAACCGTGCCGCCCGCCGCCTCGTTCCATCCCGAGTCCTTCGACAATCCCCGTCGTGTCGCGGGAAATCAGGAACCATTCGTCGAGTTCACTCTCGAAACGAAGGTGCCCGTCGTCGTCGAACCGGGCCAGCACACCCTGGACCGCGTCGACGGCCTCCGCCAGCCCCGCGGGCGTGAGAGTGGCTGAGTCCTCGACGTTCACTACCGTCCGCTGAGACGGACCCGCCGCTTCAAGTCGGACGTCAAACTCGATTTCGCCGGCACGCGTGGCCCCGACGGCGAACGCCGGCGGGAGCGCAGCGAATGGGGTCGTTCGAACCTCCTCGGAGAAGGTCAGTCCCGAAACCGTCCCCAGCAGCCAAGGGCGTTCGCTCAACGGCGGTGGCGGCAGATACGCCACGTAGGTGAGCGCGCCGATGGTGACGAGCGGGGCCGTTTCTCCGATGGCGCGGGACATCGCGATAATGCACCCCGTCAAGACGCCCGGCATGGCGTAGGGCACGATGTGGTAGCGGACGGTTTGCAAGCGGGTCGCTCCGCACGCGTACGACGCCTCTCGGATAGCCTGCGGGATCGCGCGAATAGCCTCGCGGGTGGCGACGATCACGATCGGCAGAACCAGCAACCCGAGTGTCAGCCCGGCCGTCAGCACGCTCCGACCGGTGTTGAGGTATTGGACGAGTAGCCCCAGCGCCATCAAGCCCCAGATGATCGATGGAACGCCCGCCAAGTTCGCGATATTGATCTCGATCACCGCGGTGAACCAGTTTTTGCGGGCGTACTCCTCCAAGTAAATCCCCGCCATGACGCCCAACGGGATGGCCGTCGCGGCGGTCACGATCATCACAAGGATGGTGCCCACAAAGGCCGAACGGACCCCGGCGATCTCGGGATCCGACGACGGGAACTGTGTCAGGAACGACCATCCGAAGCGCGACGAGCCATCGCGGATGAGGGCCGCGATCATCATCGCCAGCACACTTAGGCAAAAAACCGCGAGGGCAGCCCCGAGCGCCACGAACAACCTGTCCACGATTTTTCGGCGTAGAAGGAGTTTGTGCTGGATCGGCGTCAAACCCACCTAGTAGGTCTCCTTGTAGCGACGCCGGAGCAGGAACCCGCCAACGTTGAAGGCGAGGGTCATCAGCATGAGCGTCAGGCCGGCGGCGAAAATCGAGCGGTACCCCGTGGACTCATGCGGGAGGTCGCCGCCACTGATCTGCACGATAAACGCCGTGATCGTCTGGGCCTGTTCCGTCGGATCGAAGGTGAACTTGGCCTCCTGTCCTGCGGCGATCGCGACGATCATGGTTTCACCCAAGGCCCGGGAGATCCCGAGGATGTACGCAGCGGTGATCCCCGAGAGCGCCGCCGGGAAGACAACCTTGACCGCGGTCTGGAATTTGGTGGCGCCCATGGCGAGCGCGCCCTCCCGCAGGGCGGCGGGCACGGACCGCATCGCGTCTTCACTCAGCGAGGCGATATAGGGGACGATCATCACACCCATGACCAATCCGGCGCTCAGCATGTTGAAGCCCGGCAGTTCGATTCCGACCCGCGCAAAAAGCCATTGCAACGCCGGGGTCACGAAGAGCAACGCGAAGTACCCAAAGACGACCGTCGGGATCGCGCTCAGCAGTTCGAGGGCTGGCTTCACGGTTTCGCGAACCCGGGGCTTGGCGTATTCGCTCAACCACACCGAGACGATCGTCCCGACCGGGATAGCCACCAACAGGGCCACCGCTGTAGTGACAAGCGTACCGGAAACAAGCGATCGGATTCCGAACGCGGGGGGCTCGAAAGCGGGTGCCCACGACGGGCCGGTGAGGAACTCACGAACAGAGGCTTCCCGGAAAAACGCCATCGACTCCTTGATGAGAACCGCCACAATGCCGATCGTAATCAGCACGCTCGACGCGGCCGCCAACATCAGCAGAAATTCAATCGCCCGTTCGCCCCAGCGCGACGTGCCACGCCGGAGGGATGGGCCGCCACGCCCGCCGCTGGGTGGTCCTCCCGCTCCGGGGTCGCGTCTTTCAGAATTGTTCGCGTCGAGGCCGGTTGGCATTCAATCGGCTCCCGGTTCTTCATGGAGCCGAACTTACTTCTTTATCGGGGCCCGCACCGGCGGCATCGGCTTCTCGTCCGCGTGCTTACCGCCGTCGTGCGGCGCATCCGCCGGAGGGATTTCAGAACTCAAGGGTCGATCAAACAGCTCGTCGATGTGGAGGCCGACCTGCGAGTGCCCCGCGAACGCGGTGCCGATCTGTTTCTTCGCCACTCGCTCCATGGCGCTCTTATACGCCCCCTCGGTCAGCGGGACATACCCCACCTTGGTCACCTGGGACGCCCCCTCTCTGAGGAAGTAGGCGATAAAACGCCGAACCTCCGGGCGCTCCACGGATTTGCGGTTCACATAGATGAAGAGCGGGCGGGACAGCGGCGCGTAGGTTCCATCGTGGACCGAACTCTCCGAGGGGAGAACGCCCAAGCCGGTGATGGGGTTGATCACCGGGATCGCCTTCAGTTTCCCGGGATTCGCGAAGTAGTGCGCGTACCCGAAATACCCCAGTGCGTGGACGTCACGGCTTATGCCCTGCGCCAGCGTGTTGTCATTCTCACTGGCGGTAAAGTCGCTGCGGCAACTCTTCGCCTTGCCGACGATGGCCTCGGTAAAGTAATCGAAGGTGCCGGAGTCGGTCCCCGGCCCGTAGAGCGACAATTTTTCATCAGGCCAACCCGCGCGAACTTGGCTCCACCGCAGGATCGTGTCCTTGGCCGCGGGCTCCCAGATTTTCTTGAGTTCCGCGACCGTGATATTATCCACGAACGTGTTTTCGGGGTGCACCATCACCGTCAGCGCATCAAAGGCGATCGGAATCTCGATAAAATCGATCCCCGCGCTCTTCGCCTCCGCCATTTCCTGGGCGAGGATCGGGCGGCTCGCGTCCGCGATATCGATCTCGCCCCGCACAAACTTCTTAAAGCCGCCGCCCGTCCCGGACGTCCCGACCTCGACCTTGATCCCGGCGTTCGCGTTCTCAAACTGCTCCGCAACCGCAGCGGTGATCAGTTGCACCGTGCTTGAGCCATCGACTTTGATCGTGATCTGCGCAGAGGAGATGCTCGCGGCGGCCGACAAGCCGACCACCGCAACCAGCGCTCGAACCGATGCCGTCAGTTTCATCTGCTGTCCTTTGTGGAAAAGCTGTCCCCGTCTTCGCATGCCGACAAATGCCTCATTTTTGTAGTCCGCCGCTGAGGACGCTGCCCATGATTTACGTTAAGACTGCATTAAGAATGCAGTGCGCCGGTTCGTGAAACACGAACTCGACGTGTGGCCCGACAACACCGGGCAAAGGGGTCCAAGGATTCCACTTGAACCGGCGGTCTTCCGCATCTCGAACTCGAAATTCGCTGCAAATTCGTAACTCTGTCCGCGAACGCCAGTAGCATTCTATATGGAATTGATGCGCGGGGCCGGTCTCTTGATCGTCGCAGCCGTTATCAGTGCGGTCGCCGGCTGCGGCACTCCAACGCCCGACACCAACATCCCCCCGGCCCACCCGCAGCCGGACGGGGCGTCGGCCGTCATGGTCACCCCGAAACCGGAACCCGAACCGTCCGTCCGGGCTCCCGCCCGGTCGCCCGTTCCTGCCCAGCATGAGTCAGCCCTTCACAACGTCCACCGAGCCTCGGACAAACTCATCAGTGGCGCCCTACCCGATGGGGATGCCGCCTTTGATGAACTTGCCCGTATGGGCGTTAAAACAGTGATCTCGGTCGATGGAGCGCACCCCGACATCGCCAGGGCCGAAGCCCGTGGGATGCGGTATGTTCATCTCCCGCACGGCTACAACGGAATCGATGCCGGCCGCCAACTCGAACTCGCCCGCGCCATTCGAGACCTCCCGGGACCTATTTATCTGCACTGCCATCATGGCAAGCATCGAGGACCCG
>CAZJXA010000146.1:0-8288 GCA_964549785.1 uncultured Phycisphaeraceae bacterium
CGGGCAACTTCACCGCTGTCTTCGGCAACGCCTGCGGCGGCGCAACCAGCGACGCTGCGGCGGTCACCATTTCGCCAACCGCCGTCATCACCGCTGCTGTTGTCAGCACCGGTTCCGGAACATCGGATCTCCGCATCACCGTAAGATACACCGACAATCAGTCTATAAGTTGGGATTCGATCAATGCCGGTGATGTTGAACTACGTCACGTAGGCGGAGCAATCAGCGCGGCCACACTCGTGAGCCGTGTGCTCGGCCCGGCGAACGTCGTGACCGCGGTGTACGCATTCGCCGCACCCGGCGGCGCATGGGATTCAAGTGACAACGGCGTCGTCTCGGTGTGGCAACGACCAAATGAAGTGTGGGACAACCTCGGAAATCCCGCTGCCGCGCAGAGCCTCAATTCATATAACCTATGGTTCAACAACCCGAATGCGGTCGTGGTTTCGGAAATTGTCGAGAATGGCCTCACGTATATGGACGTCGCGATCTCCTACAACGACACCGCCGGCAATCCGATCGGAATTTCATGGGGTTCGGTGGGCGACGGAGATATTGAACTCGCTGGACCGTCGGGCTATCTGGCACAAGCCACACTTCGCTCGCGTTCAATTCTTCAGCCGGGCAACCTTTTCGCCACATACCGCTTCCCCGCTCGGGGCAACTACTGGGACTGGACCGACAACGGGCTCTACACCATGCGCTCCCGACCGGCACAGGTGTGGGATCTTCAAGGGTACGTGTTGGCACCCGGAACTCTTCGTTCGTACAACCTGTATTTCAATACTCCGGGCGCAGAAGTTGTGAACATAGTGGTGGCAGCCGGAGGTTCCGACATATTTGTCTCCGTTGGGTACCGGGCCAACAACAGGTACATGGACTGGTCTTCGTTGGGTTCCGGCGATATCGAACTTTCCGGGCTTGGCGGATACGTTGGTGCGAGCACACTGGTGAGCAGGACTTACTCCGCCGCGACAAATACTTACACCGTCGGGTATCGAATTCCGGCTCGCGGAGGTACTTGGGATCCTGCGGATAACGGCTCGTACTCACTTCGTGTGAAGCCGAATCAGGTGTGGGATGCCGCGGGATGGGCCGTGCCTCCCGTTTCGATCGGGTCGTACTGGTTCTGGTTCTAGCGGAACGTCAGCCCAATGGCTCGCCCAACTGCCGTGCCTCGGCGGGCCCAAAAACTTAGTACAGGCTGGCCGTGCGGTGCGTGTCGAGGTTGTCCATCACCGGCGTGATCTTCTGGGCACGCGTGTGATCGATGTCCACCAACCGACGCACGTGCCGATCCCAGTCCCGGCGTGTGCGCTGCTCGTGGTTTCGACGGGCCGCCCGCTGCTCCGTCCCCCATAAGCGTTGGGCACTCAACAATGGGGGCGGGAGGCTCTCATGGCAGCGAAGAACGGCGTGAACGGGCAGGGTGACACGGGTTCGGGGAGCGTGGGCGACAAGGGTCCAGGCGGTGGACCGCCGGTCGCAAGGGCGCGGGGGTGACGTGGACGTGGGGCGTGAGGTGATGCGCTTCGGGTGATTCGGGTAACAGCCTTTCAGGCTGCCGAGCGTTTTGGGTTGGCTTTCCGGGGGTGTCGCCCAAAGCGGCTCCGACGCCCCGGCTACTTACTTTCGAGCCCGTCGGGCTGTTTGGAAGTGCGGGAGTGGAGGTTGTACGTGAATGGGCGGGGTGCGCTCGATGCGTGATTCTCCCGAGCGTGCGTTCGGGGCTCAGTAATTCATGGCGTGCGGGGGGTGGTTGCCGCGGTTGCTGCTGTCGAGCGGGTGATGAGGCTGACGTCGTCGGGGAGGAATTCGGCGACTTTGGCGACGACGTCTCCGGCGATGCGGCGGGCGAAGAGGCTGCGTTTGGTTTTGCCCATGATGAGGGTGTCGCAGCCGAAGGTGACGGTGTAGTCGAGGATTTCGTTGGCGATGTCGGGGGAACTGATGTAGATGGGGTAGAAGGGGACGTTGTGTTCTTTGGCGATGACGGACGCGGTGCCGAGGGTGATCTGGGCGTCTTTATCGTCTTCGACGCGGGGGAGGGAGCCGGGGGCGACGTCGAGGACTCGGATGGTGCGGACGAAGATGACAAAGAGCGAGCCGCCGCGTTTTTTGGCGAGGTCGGCGGCGTATTCGGCTTGGTCTCTGCCGCGGGCGGCGAGCATGATGCGGGGGCCGGAGGCGGGCATGGTGGAGGGCCCGACGGTGAGGGCGGACATCCAGCCGCCGGTGGGTTCTGGCAGGGGCTCGCTGGGGTGGATGGTGCGGGACTTGACGGCGAAGCGGGCGATGAGGACGGCCCCGATCATGCTGGCGGCGAAGACGGTGGCGTGGTGTTTGGCGATGATGATGGTGAGTTCGATGCAGGACATGAGGATGCCGAGGGCCCACATGCCGATGCGTTCGGGGCGGCTGAGGGCGAGGCGTTTGTTGGCGGCGCAGGAGACGACGTTGATGGCGATGGCGCCGACGACGCCGATGGCGTACAACTCGCCGAGGGCTTTGGGATCGGCTTCGTACAGGAGGACGCCGATGGGGAGAAGGACGGCGACGATGAGGCCGATCCAGGGGACGCCGGAATAGTTGAGGCGGGCGAGGGAGCGCGGCAGTTCGCGGTCCTGGGCGAGGGAGTACATGACCGAGACCATGGCCATGACGGCGGTGTTGACGGCGGAGAACAGCAGAAGGCCGAAGACGATGCCGGCGCCAACGCCGATGGCCTTGCCGGCCACTGCGCCGAACACCTGAGTGGCGGAATGAGTGGCGAGGACTTTGACGGCGGTGTCGCGGTAGGCCTTGACCGCGTCGGGGACGTTCTCGGGCTTGAGGCCGGCGATGCCTTCGTGGGTGACGAAGTCTGGCGTGGTGACGGCCTGGAGAGGCGGGAGAGCGTTGAGGGCGAGCGCGAAGATCATGTTGAGCACAATGACTTCGATGAGGACGGGCCAGATGGTTCGTTTGGCGGTGCGGGCGACGGGCTGCTTCATGAGGCCGGTCATGTTGGCGACGGCCTCGACGCCGGAAAGGGCGAGGACAATGCGGACGAGACTCGTCCAACGGTCGGCGGCGGAATCTACGCCGGGGACGGTGGTTTTGATGGTGCGGAAGCCGTCGTCGATCATCGGGAGGCAGAGAATGGCGATAAAGAGCGAAGCGGCGATGGCGACGATGGCGATGACAAGGGCGAAACGGCCTGCGGCCCTAGCCCCGAACCAATTGAGGAGGCCGATGACGAGGATCATCGCGATCGAGGCCATGACGACGAGGCTGCCGTGAAGCCCGATGTAGTGGAAGCCCTCGACGACGGAGAGGGCGGCGGTGACGATGTAATCACAGAGGAGGAGCGTGGCTCCGATGACGGAAAGAGTGGGTGAGAGTTGGCGGGCGGCGGAGTAGACGCCGCCACCTTCCGGGAAGCAACGGCAAACGACGGTGTAGGCCCAGGCCACGGCCGCCATGATGACGGACATCATGGTGAGGTAGAAGACCGAGGCGTGGCCGACGTAGTAGAAGGCGAGGCCCAGGACGTAGAGGCGGCTGGTGCCCCAATCGCCAAAGAGGAGGGGGCCCGCGTGCAGCCAACTGAGATTTCGGGGACGGCTTTCGGCGATGAGCATGGTGACGTTGGGAAGGAGGGTGCGAGGGCCGTGCGGGGTTCAGTATCGGTGGGAACGTGCCGCGAACGTCGCCGAAATGGGACCGGCAACGGTACGAGGAATCCTCGATGGGCGTCGATGGGGGGTTCTGCCCGTTTGGAGGGGGTGGGTAGCGATCATTTGTCGAGTTGCCCGAACTGTTCGCGGGCCAGGGCGTCGCCCACGATCACCATTTCGAATTCGGCGGTGAGGATGAGGTCTGCGGCGGGGGTGGTGATCATGGGTCCGCCGGCGACGGGCTTGAGGCCCACGATGGTGCACCCGGTCTTTTCGCGCACGCCGCATTTGGCGATGGACTTGCCGACGAGCGATGCGGGCACCGGCGTGCGGAAGACCTCCAGACCTTCGGTGACCGTGACGAGGCGGCTTTGGGTCAGGAGGTTGAGGATGGAGTTGGCGCCCATGGAGGCATAGGAGAGCACGAAATCGGCCCCGGCGCGGTGGAGGGTGGCGACGTTGCGGTCGGCGTTGACACGGGCGATGATCTGCATGTTTGGCCGGAGGCGGCGACAGAAGATGGTGAGGTAGAGGTTGATGCTGTCGTCGTGCGTGGTGACGAGGACTGCGGGGGCGTGACGAATTCCGGCGAGTTCCAAGACCTCGAGGCTGGCGGCGTTGCCGATGATCGTGCGCTCTGGATCGACGGCTCGGTCGGGTTGTTGCTCGACGATGCGGTACTCGAACCCCCGTTCTTTGAGCGCTCTGGCCGCTGCGCGGCCGATGCTGCCGCCGCCGAGAATGATGACCGGCTCGCCCGACACGTTGTAGATGGCGAACTGTTCGTCGTAGTGTTGGAGTTGATCGGCGGAGCCTGCGAGCACGAGGATGGTGGTGGAGCCGATGACGGCGTTGGGGGAGGCCGGGATGAACCCGCCCCGCTCCCAGAACCCAACGACGTTGACGCCGAGATCGCGGAGTTTGCTTTCGCGGAGGGTTTGGCCGACGAGGGGAGTCCGGTAGGCGCATGCTTCGGCGATCAGCAACTCGTCGACGTTGCCGACCACGTGTGTGATGGCGTCGCCGCCGACGGTGCAGCGGGCGAGTGCTTGGCCGAGAACTTCAGGGAGCTGGAGGACCGAGTTTGCGCCGGCGAGTTCGAGGATGGGGATAGACGTCGGATCGACCGCGGTCGCGATGATGGGGACCGAGGGTGCGACCTCGCGGACGGAGAACGCGACGTTTGAGTTGATGGCGTCAGACCGTGTGGCGACCACCATCGCCGCTTTCTCGGCCCGGGCGAGGCGGTAGGTCTCCGGATCGTCAAGCTCACCGATCATGACACTCACGCCGAGGTCGTGGAGTCGGTGGGCTTCGTCGACATCCGGGCAGAGCACGACATGGCGGTTTCCGAACTGCGTGAGCTTGCGAATGAGCGTCGCCGAGACCGGATCATGGGCGGTGAGGATGACGTGCCCTTCGGTGTCTTCGGGGAGCTCGCGGGGCGCGCGGGCGGCGGCTTGGGCCTCGATCCACGGGGCAAAGAAGAATTGGATGAAGGTGAAGGGGAGAAGGATGAGGAGAAAGACGATCCCCGACATCAGAACGATAATCGAGAAGAAGCGGCCCAGGTCGGTCTCGAAGGTGATATCGCCGAAGCCGAGGGTGGACATTACCGTGAGCGTCCAGTAGAGGCCGGTCAGCCACGAGTGTTTGTGCCCCTCGTACTCCATGATGAAGTGGAAGAGCACGCTGTACGTCACGATGAGGCCGCACAGCGCGGCGAGAAACCGCAGGAGCAAGACGATGTTGTGGCGCGACCGCTTCTTTTGCAACAGCACCATGAGTTGTGACGTGAGGAACTTCATCGGTGTGAAGAGAGAATACCCGCTGGGCCATTCGGCCGCACGGCGACAATTCTGTTCATCGCTCCAAGTTCCGCTGCAACTCGCGGAGGGCATCGAAGGCCTGCATGGGCGTCATGCCGTCGAGCTTGAGCTCGCGCAGCGCGTTGACGGCCGGGTGGGGCGTAAACTCGGTGAAGAGGGAGAGTTGTGCCGCGGCTTTGATGTTCTGGGTTTGGGGCTTGCGGACGGGGATGGTGTTGGCCGTGCCCTCTGCTGCGGACTCTCGCGTGTGGACTTGCAGCGTTGAGAGGACGTCGCGGCCTCGGGTGACGACGGATTGGGGAATGCCCGCGAGCCTTGCGACGTGCAACCCATAGGACTGATCGGAGCGGCCGGGGAGGATTCGGTGAAGGAAGACGATCTGCGCGTGGGCATCGCCCGGGGGCCACTCGCGGACGACCACGTGCAGGTTGCGGATGCGGTCGGGGAAGCGTTCTTCGAGCTCGGTGAGTTCGTGGTAGTGCGTGGCGAAGAGCGTTCGGGGTCCGAGGGGTTCCGGCGGCTTGGCCGCCAAGTGTTCGACGATGGCCCACGCGAGGGAGAGCCCGTCGAGGGTGCTGGTGCCCCGGCCGACTTCATCGAGCACAACCAAGCTGCGCGGCGAGAAATGGTTCAAGATGTTTGCGGTCTCGATCATCTCGACCATGAAGGTCGATTGGCCGGCGTGCAGGGCGTCGTCGGCGCCCAAGCGGGTAAAGATGCGGTCGATGACGCCGATGGTGGCCGAAGTTGCGGGAACGTAGCTGCCCGCATGGGCCAAAACCGCGATGAGCGCGGCTTGGCGGATAAAGGTGCTCTTGCCCGCCATGTTGGGGCCGGTGATGAGCGCGAAGGGCGGAGCGGCAACGTCGCCATCGGTGGTGGCCAGCACCAGGTCGTTGGGGACGAACGAATCGCCGAGCGATTCATCGAGCACGGGGTGCCGACCGGCGCGGATGTCGAGGACTGAGTTGGAGGTGATGGTCGGACGGATCCAGTTTCGGGTTACGGCGTTGTCGGCGAAAGTAAGCACGGCATCGAGGTTGGCGACCGCCTCGCCGTAGCGGTGAATCGCATCGATGATGGAGACCACTTTGCTGCAGAGCGCGGCAAAGAGCTGGCGTTCGCGCTCGACCGCGCGTGACTCGGCCGACATCACCTTGCGTTCGAACTCCGCGAGGTCGGGCGTGGTGAATCGCTCGGCGTTCTTCAGCGTCTGCCGCCGGACGAGTTCGGGCGGTGCGGTCTTGGCTTGCGCGGTCGGGAGTTCGATGAAGTAGCCGCTGACCCGATTGAAGCCGACCTTGAGGCCGGGGACGTGGTGCTTGTCCATCAACTCCTGCTGATAGCGGGCGATCCACTCACCACTGTCGCGCTGCAGCAACCGGCTTTCGTCGAGTTCGGCATCGAGCCCGTCGCGGAAGACGCCGCCATCGCGGGCGTGGGCGGGGGGCGAATCGATGATCGCCGCGGAAATCTCTGCCGCGATCGGTTCGACGGTGGACACCAGTTGTTCGATGGCCTCGCATTCGACGCGGTGCGGCGAGGAAGGAGCGAGGAGGTTCGCGATTGCCGGAGCGCGTCCAAGCGAGTCGGCCAAGCCGAGCAAGTCTCGGGGCGTGGCGCGGTCGAGCGAGAGTCGACCCGCGATGCGGGAGACATCTTGCACACCGCCGAGTTGGTCACGGAGCGCACCGGCGAGGGAGCGGTCGTCCACGAGTGCGGCCACGGCGGCTTGGCGTTCGACGATTGCGGCTTCTTCACCGAGGGGGCGTAGCAACCAATCGCGGAGTAGCCGACGGCCCATCTGGGTGCGGCAAGCGGTTTTCCCTGCACGGAAGAGGCCCAAGAGCGATCCTTCTTCGCTGTTGCCCCGAATTGTGCGTTCGATCTCGAGTGAGCGAAGACTGACGGCATCGAGGACGCACGCGGCGGCGTCTCGCTCGCGGATGGGGGCCCGGAGATGGCCGAGCGAGGCGCGGAGGGCGAGGCCGCTGGCGGTGTTGCCGTCGGGTTGTGCGGCTGGCGCGGCGGTCTGGGTTTCGATGAGATATGCGAGGAGGGCACCGGCGGCGGGGAGGGCGGGGTCGGTCTCGGCGAGGCCGAAGCCGGCGAGCGTGGTGACCCCGAAGTGTTTGCGGAGGGTCTCGAGCGATTCGGCGGTGCGGAATTGCCAAGTGGGACGGGGGACTGTGGAGAGCGTGACGCCGGAAACGGTGGAGCGGACGCGGGGCGGCGCGTGGCCGTTCATGTGGTCGGCGTAGAGGAGTTCTTTGACGCCCCGGCGGATGAGTTCGTCGCGGAGGTGCGACTGGGAGCCGTCGGCGAGGAAGAAGCCTCCTGTGGAGAGGTCGATGACGGCGAGGCCGCCGGGGGAATCGTCGCCGGATTCGCTGAAGGCGACTGCGGCGATGGTGGCGAGGCCGTCGCGTTCCAAGAGGGTTTCGTCGACGAGGGTGCCGGGCGTGATGACGCGGGTGACGCCACGCTGGACGAGACCTTTGGCTTTGGAGGCGTCTTCGAGCTGTTCGCAGACGGCGACTCGGAAGCCCGCGGCGATGAGTTTGCGAAGATAGTTGTCGAGTTGGTGGTAGGGCATCCCGGCCATGGGGATGCCGGCGGTTCGCTGGGTGAGGGTGAGGCCGATGGCTTTGGAAACGTTGACGGCGTCGTCGTCGAACATCTCGTAGAAATCACCGATGCGAAAGAGCAGGACGCAATCCGGGTGCTGGCGCTTGAAGCGGGCGTGTTGCTGCATCGCGGGGGTGTCGCGGGGGTCGGGCATGAGCGGGAACCGTAGAGG
>CAZJXA010000147.1:0-8265 GCA_964549785.1 uncultured Phycisphaeraceae bacterium
GGCTTGAGGCGTGAGATTTGGGCGGTGAGACCGGAGCGGCGGCCGCGGTTGCGACGAGGGCAGCGGCGGGGGCAGCGGCGGGGGCAGCCGCGGGGTCCAGGGTGCCGATCTTGGCACCGACCTGGACGGTGGAGCCTTCTTGGGCGGAAGGATGCACGATGCCGTCCTGGGTCGCGCGGCCTTCCATGGTCACCTTGTCGGTTTCAAGTTCATAGATGATGTCGTCCTTGGCGGCGAAATCGCCGTCCTTTTTGACCCAGCGAGAGAGAACGCCGCTGGTGATGGATTCGCCGACACTGGGGACGATGATGTCAACGGGCATATGGGTCTCGGGAAGGCAAAGTCGTTCACCACAGAGATCACGGAGGAAGGCGGGACGGCGGCTTCGAGGCGAAGACATTGGAACACAGAGAGTACGGCCAGGCAGGAAAGGCGGGTTCGAAGGGAAGGCGGGTTCAAGGCAAAGGCGGTTCAGGGCAGACGGGCGACCTTCAGACTTTGGTGGGTACGGCCACCGGCGGTTTGGCTTCGGGGGCGGGCTTGGTGTCTTTGGGCTTGGGGCCGATGGCGGCGGTGAGGACCGCTTCCTGCTGCTTCTTGTCGGCGTGCTTGCTGCCGACGGCGGGGGTCGCGCTGGCGTCGCGGCCGATGTAGGCGAGTTCGGTCTTGAGTTCGGTGCGGAAGACGTCGGAGATGAAGTGGAACGCGCCGGCGTTGCGGGGTTCTTCCTGAACCCAGGCGGTTTCGACACCCTTTGGGTAGGTGGAGAGGATCTTGGTTGCGAGAGCGGCGTGAAAAGGGTGGAGTTGTTCGATGCGGACGATGGCGACGTCGTTCTTCGCGAGGGCTTTGCGGCGCTCGGCGAGTTCAAAGTAGACTTTCCCGGAACAGAAGATGACACGCTTGACGTTCTGGCGGGCGGGGCCACGCGCCAAAGAACCCGTCGGGAGAGCGGCCGCACCGGGAGGACCGTCGAAGGTCGGATCGTCGATGATTTCACGGAAATGGCCGGACGAGAGTTCGTCGATCGTGCTGGTGGGTGTGCGGAGCATGCTCTTGGGAGTCATGACCACCAGGGGCTTGCGGAAGCCACGCTTCACCTGGCGGCGCAAGAGATGGAAAATCTGGGCGCCGGTGGTCGGATAGACCACTTGCAGGTTGTCGTCGGCGCAGAGGTCGAGGAAGCGTTCGAGGCGGGCGGAGGAGTGTTCGGGGCCGGCCCCCTCGTACCCGTGCGGAAGGAGGAGCGTGAGGCCGCTCCAGCGCGACCACTTGATCTCGCCGGCGGCGATGTATTGATCGATGATCGTCTGGGCGCCGTTTGCAAAGTCACCGAACTGGGCTTCCCACATCACGAGCATGTTGGGGTCGGAGAGGCTGTACCCGTACTCGAAACCGAGCACGGCGAACTCTGACAGCGGGGAGTCATAGACGCAGAAACGGGCCTGCTTGGAACGACCGTCGGTCGAGACTTGCACCGCCGGGCCGCTGGGGTCGCCCCACTCGCGCATGGTGTTGAGGCCGGTGAACGGCCGCCCGGACATGAAGTCGCGGACGACGGCGTGACGGGTGGTGAACGTGCCGCGGCGTGAATCTTGCCCGGAAAGGCGGACGGGGATTCCTTCCAAAAGGAGCGAGCCGATGGCCAGGAGTTCACCCTCGGCGTGGCTCACCGAGCCGGTGGTGCAGAGTTCGGCCCGACCTTTGAGGAGGCCGGCGAGTTTGGGGTTCACGTTGAAATCGTCGGGGGTGCGACCCAGGGCGGCGCACACTTCTTCGAGGACGGCCCGTGGCACGGCGGTGTCGCCGGTCGAAAAATCAAAGGTGCTGGACGTGCCCTTCCAGCGTTCGCTGCCGGGGTCGATGAGGGGCCGGTTGGGACCGGCCTTGGCCTTGGCCTGGGCCGCATCGAGGGCGGCGTCGAGGCGGTCGCCGATGGCCTTGGCGTCGTCCGGGGTGATCACCTTCTCGGCGAGCAGGCGTTCGGCGTAGAGGCTCAGGGTGAGGGGCTTGGCCTTGATGAGAGCTGCGAGAATCGGTTGGGTGAAACTCTGCTCGTCCCCTTCGTTGTGGCCGTATTTACGGTAACACCACATGTCGATGAGGACGTCTTTGTGGAACTTCTGGCGGTAGTCGATGGCGAGCCGGGCGGCGGCGACGCAGGCCTCGGGGTCTTCGCCATTGACGTGGAAGACCGGGGCGTCGATGAACTTGGCGATGTCGGTGCAGTAGGTGGTGCTGCGGCCGTCTTCGGGGACCGTGGTAAAGCCGATCAGGTTATTGACGACAATGCGGACACAGCCACCAACTTTGTAGCCTTCAAGGCGGCTCATGTTGAGGCATTCGGCGACGACGCCCTGACCAGCGATGGCGGCGTCACCGTGGATGATGAGCGGGATGACGCGGGTGCGGTCAGTATCGTTGCGGACGCGCTGCTTGGCACGGCAGCGACCCAAGACCACCGGGCCGACGCTCTCCAGGTGGCTGGGGTTGCTGGCCATGGCGAGGCGGACTTTGCGGCCGTCGGGGAGGGTGCGTTCGCCGGAGTACCCACGATGGTACTTGACGTCGCCGCCGCCGTCGGCGAAGCCGGCTTCCCAGTTGTCTTCGAACTCGGTGAAGACCTGTTCATAGGTCTTGCCCATGACGTTGATGAGGACGTTGAGGCGGCCGCGATGGGCCATGCCCAGGACGAGTTCGTCGGCGCCGGTTTCACCGGCGCGTTCGATGGCGGCGTCCAGGAGCGGGATGAGGGAGATGCCGCCTTCGAGGCTGAACCGTTTTTCGGTGCCGTACCGCTTTTCGAGGAAGCCCTCGAACGACTGCGATTTGGTGAGGCTGTTGAGCACGGCCCGGCGCTGGTCGGGGGTCATCGGGGCCATGCCCTTGCGGTGTTCGAAGGAGGCGAGAAACCATTCGCGCTCTTCGGTGCTGGGGATGTGCATGAACTCGACGCCGATGGAGCGGCAGTAGGTGTGCTCGAGGTGGTCGATGACTTCGCCCAGGGTGGGTGAAGCGGAGAGACCCGTGAGGGCGGCTTCGACGCGGCGGCCCAGGTCGGTCTCGGAGAGCCCGTGGTGCCTGAGGCCCAGGGCGTCCGGGCGTGGGCGTTCGCGGCCGAAGGGGTCGAGTTTGGAGGCAAGGTGCCCGAGTTCGCGGTAGGCGCTGATGAGATCATCGACGGCGCTTTGGAAGGGCGAGACACCGCCTGCGGCGGGGGCGGCGGCCGCGGGACGGGAGGCGGCGAGATCGAAACCCTGGAAGAAGGCCCGTGTGTCGGCGGGGAGGGAGCCCGGATCGGTGAGGAAGCGGGTGTATTCGGCGTCGAGGAACTCGGCGTTCCAGCCGTTGAGGGAGGGGCGATTTGCGTGCGGACCCTGATTGCCTGACGCCGTGCTCATGCCGATCCCTTGTCAGCCCGTTGTCCGGCCAAGCCCGGATCGGGCGAAAACGCCGTGATGATTCCCAACTATCGCCCGAACAAACGGGCTGCCGAAACTGGAAGGAATGTTAGGCGAAAGGATCGGCGGTTCGCGCGATGCCAAATAGCAAATGGCGAAAGGCAGATGGCGAATGGGGAGGGGAAGTCGGGTATTGGGCTTTCCCGATCGGACTTGGAAGGGGGCGATCGGGAAGGCATTCAGGCATCAGGCATCTGGGATGAGGCATCGGGGATCAGGGCGAGGAAGGGCTGGCGGTGAGAGCGTTGGTCCAGTTCTGGAAGAGCCACGCGGCGTCGAGCCCACAGGAGTTGGCGGCGGCGGCGTTGAGGATGTCGAGGGCGCGGGGGAGCCGGGTGGCGACCAAGGCGTCACCCGCAGCGAGGCGGACGCGCGGTTCGCGGTCGGAGATGAGGAGTTCAAGAGTTTCGAGCGCCAGATCGGCGTCTTGATCGAAGACTTTGCCGATGGCGGCGGTAGCGGCCGCGCGGGTGCGGGAGTAGTTCCCGAGTTTGGAGAGGCGGATGGCCATGTCGAGTGAGTTCGGGCCTTTGGCGGCGAGGACTGCATCGAGGGCGGCTTGGCGGAGGAGGTCGTCCTGGGAATCGGTGGCAAGGGTCGATTCGATGAGGGGGAGATCGCCCATGCCGCGGGTGCCGAGGGCCCGGATGGCGGCGGCCTTGGCGCGTTCGCTGCGTTCGTTCAGGGCGACTTTCTGAAGGAGGGGAACGAGGTCGAGGGGGCTGTTGGCGGCGGCGGCGTAGGCGGCGGCGCGCAATTCCCACGAGTCGCTCAGCCACAGGCTGGCGATGACGGGCTTGGAAACATCGGCACCGAGGGCGCGGAGGGCTTCGAGGCGGAGCTGGGTGGGGTGTGATTTTGAGGAGGCGATTGCTTCGAGGTCGGCGATGGCTTCGAGGTCGGCGATCGATTCGGGGTCGGTCGCGAGTGTGCGGGCGGCGATGGTGCGGGAGTTCAAGGCGGCCGCGGTGTTGTTGAGCAGGTGGCGCGACCACGCGGCAGGCTCTGTGATGGTGAGTTGAGCGAGGACGGCCAGGTCGGGGTCGTAGGCGATGGCGACGGGCTCGCTCGAGAGCGGGAGCGAAAGGGAGGCGGTGCGGCCGATGAACGAGAGTGATGCGGCGATGGGATCGTTTTCCTCTGCGGGGTAGACGAGGAGTGGAAGGTCGAACTCGAACGCGGGGTTCTCCCCGTCGATGAACTGTGTTTGGGCGGCGTCGATGATGAGTGTTTCGGCGTCGGCGTCGAAGCGGGCGGTGAGGGTGATGCGCGGGACGCCGGGGCGTTCGCACCACTGGTGGAAGAATTGTTCGAGCGATTCGCCGGAGACTTCTTCGAGCGTGCGGCGGAGGTCGGAGGTCTCGGCGGTGGTGAAGCGGTGGCGCTTGACGTATTCGCGGATGCCGGCGAAGAACCGGTCGTCGCCGAGCCTGGTGCGGAGCATGTGGAGGATGCTGGCGCCCTTGCCGTAGGGGTTGGCCGGGCGGCGGAAGGTTTCCCAGGGGTGGGCGAAGTTCTTGCTGGCCATGCCGGCGGCCTCCGGGATGGAACCGGTGTCGGCGGCGATGATCCCATCGAAGTTGGAGCGGACGCCGGCGAGGTAGGCGTCTTGGCCTTTGTGCCGCTCGAACCAGAGGTGCGTGAAGTAGGTCGCGAAGCCCTCGTTGAGCCAGATGTGCTCCCACGAATTGCAGGTGATGAGATCACCAAACCATTGGTGGGCGAGTTCATGCGAGATGAGGCCGTCGAGATCATGGTCGTCGCGCGACGACTCCGCGATGATCGCGGTGTCGAAGAGCGTGGTGACCGAGGTATTCTCCATGCCGCCCCAACCGAAATTCCAGACGACGAGTTGGTCGTACTTGGCCCACGGGTAGGTTTCGCCGGTTAATTCGCCGAAGAGGTGGGCCATGGCGGGGGTGTTGCCGAAGGTGCCGGCGACGTCTTCGCCGCGGCCCGGTGGCACCCAGACCTTCATCGGGACGGGGCCGCCGGTGAGGTCGACGACGTCGAATTTGCCGACGATCAGGGAGACGAGGTAGGCGGCGTGGGGCTGGTCCTGGGAATAGTGGAAGCGGGTTGTATCGCCCTGAGTCGTTCGGGAGACGAGGGCGCCGTTGCTGCTGGCCTCGAAGCCCTTTGGGACGGTGATGGCGACCTCGGTGGTGAGGCGGTCATTGGGAGAATCGTGGCAGGGGAACCAGTAGGAGTTGGTTTCGGGCTCACCTTGGGTGTGGAGTTGGGCGGGACGGTCCTTCCATGCGCGGGACTCGGGCGTCCACATGAGGCCGGCGGGGGGATCGGTGACTTCATACCCGATGGTGATGGTCGCGGGTTCGCCGACGGGAAGTGGCGGGGCGAAGGTGACGAGGATGCGGGAACCGTTGTGCTTGAACGGGAGGGATGCCGCGGACGAGGAGACGGAGTGGACGGTCATGCAGCGGGCGTCGAGGGCGAGTTCGCTCATGGGGGCGCCGAGGGGCGTGAAGGCGAGCGTCGCGGTCCCCTGCATGGTGGGGACGTTCATGTCGTTGATGGTGAGGGCGAGCGCGAGGTGTGTGAAGTCGGCGAAGCGATGGGGCGGGAAGGAGCGGAGGTCTCGGCCCGAGGCTTGATCGAACCCGCGCGCGAGATGGCGGGGAATGCGCTTGCAGTGTTCGCATTCGGAGGTGTGGCTGACGGCGCGAGCGGATCGAGCCGGGGCATCCGGCGGCAACGCGACGGGCGGGAGGAGGGAAGCGAGGGCGAGGAGGAGAACGGTCACTGGGCGGCTCCGTAGGCGGGGGTGGAGGCGTCATTGAATGCGCGTTGGATGTGATGGATGAGGGCGTCCAAGGCGGCTGCGCGAGCGAACTCGGTGGGAGGATCGAGCAACTGGCGGATGGTGGAAGCGAGCGGCTGCGACACGCTGGAGCGTGCGAAGACGGTGAGATTGGGGTCGATGGAGATTTGTTCGGGAAGCGAGGGCACTTTGACCGTGACGGAAGCGGACTGGGAATCGGTGTCGAGATAGGCCCAGTGGATGGTGCCGTCGGCGAAGCGGAGCCGGAAGGGCAGCGTGAAGGCGTAGGCGGGATTCAGGCGGTCGATGGTCTGGGTCTGCTCGACGGTGATCGAGAGCGTCTGCTCGTCGTCGTCGTGGGAGTAACCGACATCGAGCGAGGCCATGCCGGGGCGCAGGGCCCACTGCTCAAAGAAACGTTCGAGCGACTGCCCGCTGGTGGCCTCGAGCGCTCGACGGAAGTCGGCGGTTTCGACGAGGCCGACGGCTTTGTGGTCGTCGATGTATTTGCGGACGCCGGCGAAGAACGCATCGTCACCGAGGCGTTCGCGGAGCATGTGGAGAATGATGGCGCCCTTGCTGTAGACGTCGTCGACGCGCGAAAAAAGTTTGTCGGGATCGGTGTAGCGGTTAGTGACGAGCGCTGGCACTTGCGGGGCGGCGGCGCGGTTCATGCCGCGTTGCTTGCGGAAATTCTGGATGACCGCCCGTTGATAGGCGCGGGTGGCGGCCTCGGGGCTTGTTTTGGAGCCGACGTGTTCGGCCCAGAGGCACTCGGCGTAACTGGCCCAGCCTTCATTGAGCCAGAGGTGATCCCACGAACGGCAGGTAAGGAGATCGCCGAACCATTGATGCGCGAGTTCGTGCGCGATGAGGTCGTCCTGATCGCCCTTCTCGCCGCGGGCGGCACCGGAATAGAGGCTGGTTGCCGAGGTGTTCTCCATGCCACCGGCGACAAAGTCGCGGACGCAGAGTTGTGCGTACTTGGTCCAGGGGTAGGGTTCGTCGAAGAGTTTCTCGAAGACGGCGACCATCTCGGCGGTGTTGGCGAAGACCTCGCTGGCTTCGTCCTCGGCGCCCTGCTGAACGTAGAGCGGCATCGGGAGATTGGGGCGGGCGGAGTCGGGGCCGCCGAGTTCGACGATAGAGAACTTGCCGACCACCAGGGTGACGAGGTAGTTCGGGTGGGGCTTGTCCTGGACCCAGTGCCAGACGGTGCGGGCGCCCGATTTGGTCTGTCGCACGAGTTCGCCGTTGGAGCAGACCTTGTAGCCGGATTCAACATCGACGATCAGTTCGGTGGCGAGCCGTTCGTTGGGGAAGTCGTGGCACGGGAACCACCGGCTGTTTTCGTCGGCCTGGCCTTGGCTGTGAATCTGGGGGAAGGCGAGGGTGATGCTTTCCGCTTCTTCACGCGGGGCGGACCAGGTGAGGCCCTCGCCGCGGTTGCGCTTGAAGTTGAGGGAATACACGATTTCGACGTCGGCAGACTTGTTGAGGGCGAGGGGTTCGGGGAACTCGATGCGGAGAAAACCACCAGTTTGCTGGAAGGTGCAGGGGCGGCCGTCGAGTTTGACGCTCGCGATTTCCGGGCCTTTGCAATCGAGGATCAGGCTGGGGCGGGCCTGGCCGACGGGGGCGAGGGTCAGGACCATGCGGGCGTCGAGTTTGGCCTCGTTCATGTCGGGGATCGTGAGTTCGAGCACCATGCGTTGATGATCGAAGTGGACGGCGGGGGCCCACGTGGCGAGTTGACGGCCGTCGGAGGAGTCGAGTCGCGGATCGGGAGCGATCTGCGGAAGAGTGTCGGCGAACGGCTGGGACGTCTCGACCGGTTCGTCGATGGTGGCGGGCTGTGCGGCTGCGGGTGCGGCGACGAGCAGGGCGGCGGAAAGCGCGGCCACCCCGGTGGGCAAAAAGAAGGCTGTCATGGCGAAAAGGCTAGCCGATGAATCGAGGGCACGCGGGGGGAATCGAAGGTGGTTGACGCGCAGGCGCCGGTTGGACCGCTTACCATATCTC
>CAZJXA010000148.1:0-8213 GCA_964549785.1 uncultured Phycisphaeraceae bacterium
CGCACGCCGCTGCCCCCCACGCCGCTGCGCCCCACGCCGCTGCGCCGTCATCAGTCCAATCCGCCGCTTCTGTCCCATCCCCTTCAACGCCCCAAACGCACTACAGCCCTGACCGTGCACCCATCCCGTCCGCCTCAACCCCCAACACCAAGGAGGTGCCGCCCTCGCGCCTGGAAAAAGCTGCCTAGGCCCGGTGGCTTGCGACCGCTATCGCCTCGGGCATCGTCAAACCGCGGCCAATGCTTAAAACGCCCGTTCGTCGGTCGCCACTTTCCGCGCGCCCATGGCTTTCACGGCACCACCCACGCCCCGTTTTCACCATGTCGGTGCCAGTCCGTCCGCGGCACCCGGAAATACGTGAACGTCCCCGGATTCGTCGGCAACACCAGCCGCCGCGAGCGATCCAAAGAAGGACGCACCGGCCCCGGCCACGCCCATTGATCAAACGCGACGGAGTCGGACCTCGCCGACAGCGACTCATTGAGCCTCGCGTCGTCGGGCGACACCTCACCGGTCCAGATATCGCTCGGCGCAAAAACCAGATTTGCCGAGGGCTTAGGAGCAGCCGATACCGCCGCCTCCGGGCGCCGCTCCAGAGCCCGCGACCCGCACCCGCCCACGCTCACGCCCACGCCCAGCACCGAAACGGCCAACATGCACCACGCCAGATTGCAATAACCATCTGCGTGCATCCGAATATCTGAAAGATGTCGCACGGCAAAACTCCGTGGCCATCCGTGGCTGGTGAGTAATAAGTCCTTACCCCCCAATGGTGCGCCATTTTTCCTAGGAATGCAACCGCGGCAGCCTTAAATCTGGATAATGTTGCGGGATTCCGGCTTTTCCGTTCACAAACAGCGGTATCGCCGGACGCTGCAAAGGAGTCAAGATGGCAAAGGCGGTCATGGATCCGGCCGAGGTCCGGAAATTTGCGCATGAACTCAAAAATTTCAATGGCTCCATCCGCGATCAGATGGGCGTTCTCTTAGCCCGCCTCAACGAACTTAGCCAGACCTGGCGCGATCAGGAACACACCAAGTTTGCCGATGAATTCGAGCAGACCATGCGCGTCCTCGCACGCTTCGCGGATTCCGCCGACCGTCACATCCCCTTCCTCATGCGCAAGGCCGAAAAGATCGAGGAATATCTCAATCAGCGCTGAAGGCCCACGCCGCAACGGGAGGTGACCATGGCGGATCAGGCGAGGGTCTATTCGGCGAAAGCATTGAACGATTGCCGGGCAGCACTGCAGGAATTCACCGCCGTCGCCCGCGCGGCGCTCTCCAGTGTCGATTCCGATATCCACCGGGTCACCCACTGGCTCAAAATCGATCGCCCCGCCTACTGGAAACACGAAATCCGCAAACGCGACGACGCGGTCACCGCCTGCCGCCTCGAAATTCAGCGTAAAAAACTCATCGCCGCACCCGAACCCGCTTCCGTGGTCTTCGAGGAGCGACAACTCCGGAAAGCCATCGCCCGCGTCGACTCAGGTCGTCAACGGCTCGCCGCCGTTCACCGCTGGAGCACCACGTGGGAACGCGAATCGGGCAATCAGAAATCCGCCTGCCGACGCCTGAACGACGCCCTCGCCGCCGAAATCCCTCGCGCTATCGCCGATCTTGAACGAATAATCAACGCCCTCGAGGGCTACGTCGCATTGAAGGGGCCGCGACCCGAAGCCGACGTTCCGCCCGCCGACAACCCATCCGCCGACAACCCGCCCGCCGACGGAGACCCCTTTCTTTCCGCCGCCGAGCCCCCACCGCCGAAAAGCCCCGAGGCCACCCATTGAGCGTCTCCGGTGCCAAAGGTTCACTCTACGACGCCATGAAGCAATTGCGCATGCGGTTCGAGTCCATCAAGTCCGAATGGGACGACGATCGACGTAAAACCTTCGAGAAAGACGTCATCGACCCTCTCGACCCCGCCGTCACCGCCGCCCTCAAAGCCTTCGACGCCGTCGATGAACTCATCCACCGCGTCGAACGGGAATGTGGTGACGACCGTGAATAAGTTCTCCCCGGGCGCGGCCTTCCTCATCCACGCCGTTTCCCGCGGGGTACATACGTGATCGAACGTCCGGGTCCGACAGAAGTACGCGACGATCCCTCCGGCATGCGCCACGCCGCATCACTGGTCGCCCGCTTACGAACCCTCGCGACCGACTCTCCGGTCGCCGTGCGCGCCGCCCAGGAGGCCCGAAGCGTCTCCGCCGCCGCGGCATTCCGCACCTTTGAGGACACCGTCTCCCGCGCCACCGAACGCTTCCTCGATCGCGCCCGCGCCACCGAGCACTCCGCTGCCGTCAAACGGAAGGCCCTCCTGCGCGATCTCGAAGCCGCCGTCGCCCTCGCCGAAAAGGCCCGTCACAAAGCCGTCCGCGCGTTCGACCAGGCCACCCGCGAACTTGCCGACAAGTCCGCCAAAGAACTCGAAGAAGGCGAATGGCTCTCCGACACGCTCGTCGAAGCCGGCGACCGCAAAGCCGACCTCGAAGTCAGTACCGCCCGAACCACCTTGGGTGCTCGCCGAAAGCAACTGGAGGAGGCCGGGGAGCGGGCCGCCCAGGTGCTCACGCGGGCCGGTTATCGCAATCTCCCCGGCTGGGGCGCCCCGCCGTTAGCCGCGGACGTCTCCGAGTCCGAAACCCCCAACCCCGAGGACGCCTACGCACTCACCGCCGGCCTGATCGACCGCACCCGCATCCTCGCCGATTCGCCCTCCGGCTCGCGCGTCCTGGTCGGCATCGCCACCATCGCGGCCGCCTTTGCCGCGGCCGCCTGGCTCGCCCTCGAAAAGCGACCGATTCCGGAAATCGGGAAGTGGGCGGGCATCGCCGCGATCGGCACCTTCGCCCTTCTTCTCGCCGTTCAGACCGCCTTCCGCGCCCGCGTGCCGCGCTCCGCCGCCAAGGCGGCCCGCTCCGTCGCCTACTTTCAAGCCGCTGCCGCCCGCCGATTGAGCGAGGTAGAAGCCTCCGCCGAAGCCAGCCGCTTCAAGTTGCGCGACAAACGTGACCGCGAGGTCGTCAAGTTGAAGGCCGTCTTCGAGAGCGCTCGGGCCGCTGTCGCACGCCGCGAATCGATCGAGGGCCCCGCCCTGGCGGCCGAGCACCAACAGTTGCTTCAGGCGGCCTCCGACCGGCGCGACACCGAAATCGCTGCCCACGATTCCGAAACCCAGGCCCGACTCGCCGGGTTGCGACAGGAGCGCGAATCGACCGGGCAGCGGGCGGCCGTGCTGCGCGATGAAGCCCTCCTCGCCGACGATCGGGCCGACGCCGCCGTCCTCCGCACCATCGCCGAAAATTGGGCGTCGTTCGCCGCGGATTGGCAAAGCGGGTCGCAGCGCCTCGGCGCCGAGACCGCACGATCGGCCCCGACGTGGGAGTCGATGAAAGGGCCCGGCTTCCAAGTCGCCGATGGTGTGCCCCAAAGCGTCCCCTTCGGCCACTTGCACGTAAGCCCGCTCCGGATGGCCCGTCAGGCCGGAGCCGGAGCCGAAGCCGCATATGTCGATCACGTTCCCGCCGATGCAACTCTCCCGATCGCCCTTGAATTCGCTGGCAAGGGTTCATTGCTCGTACGCCACACCGCCCGGCGACGGAGCGATGCCCTCCGTTTGCTCAACCAGGTGATGCTCCGGATTATCACCGCCGTCCCCCCCGCCAAGGCCCGTTTCACCATCATCGATCCCGTCGGCCTGGGCCAGGGCTTCTCAGCGTTCATGCACCTGGCCGACGCCGAGCCACTCCTCGTCTCCGACAAAATCTGGACCGAGCCCCGCCACATCGAACAGAAACTCGGCGACCTTACCGAGCACATGGAAAACGTGATCCAGAAGTATCTCCGCAACCAGTTCACCACGATCGCGGAGTACAATGAAGCCGCCGGCGAAGTGGCCGAACCCCTCCGCTTCCTGGTCATCGCCGACTTCCCCTCCAACCTGACGGATCTCGCGGCGTCCCGCCTTACCAGCGTCGTTTCCGCCGGCGCCAGGTGCGGCGTGTTCACCCTGATCGCCGCCGACCTCGCCGCGAAAGGTCTTTCCCAAATCCCGGTCTTGCAGATCGAGCGCACCTCCATCCCGATCACCCTCTCTGACGGCAACACACTCGATCTCGACCCCTTTCGCGGGCTGGATGTCCGAATCGACGAACCCCCGGCGGAGGAACAATTCACGGAACTTCTCGGCAAGGTGGGCGCCGCCGCCAAAGAGTTCGGCCGCGTGCAGGTGCCGTTCGACACCGTCGCCCCTCCCGACGACCGTGAATGGAGCAGCGACGCTTCCCTTGAACTCTCGATCCCCATTGGCCGCGCCGGCGCCCGAAAACTGCAGCGTCTGACGCTCGGCCGCGGCACCGCCCAGCACGCCCTCATCGCCGGTCGCACCGGCTCCGGCAAGTCCACGCTCTTCCACGTCATCATCACCAACCTCGCCCTGTGGTATTCCACCCGCGAGGTCGAGTTGTACCTCGTGGACTTTAAGAAGGGCGTCGAGTTCAAGGCGTACGCGGCCCATTCACTCCCCCACGCCCGTGTGATCGCGGTGGAAAGCGAACGCGAGTTCGGCATCAGCGTCCTCCGCCGCCTCGACGCGGAACTCACCCGCCGCGGCGTGCTCTTCCGTGACGCCGGAGCCCAGGACGTCGCGGCCTACCGGGCCGCCGCCGCCATCTCCGGCGGCAGGCTCCCCGACCTCATGCCCCGCATCGTCTTGGCGGTTGACGAGTTCCAGGAGTTCTTTGTCGACGACGACCGCATCGCCCAGGACGCCGCGCTCCTGCTCGACCGGCTCGTTCGCCAAGGCCGCGCCTTCGGCATCCATCTGATCCTGGGTTCGCAGACGCTCGGCGGGGCCTTCTCGATCGCCCGCAGCACGATCGGCCAGATGGGCGTCCGGATCGCGTTGCAATCCAGCGAGCAGGATTCCTACCTCATCATGAGTGAAGACAACACCGCGCCGCGACTGCTGACCCGCCCGGGCGAAGCGATCTACAACGATGCCAGCGGGCTGGTAGAAGGCAACAGCCCATTTCAAGTGGTCTGGTTGCCCGACGGCCGCCGCGATTCCGCGCTCGATCGCACGAACGCGCTGGCCGATCAGTCGGGCGACCGCCCCCCGCCCCCGATCGTCTTCGAGGGCAACCTTCCCGCGGACGTGCGGAACAACGCCGCTCTCGCCTTGCTTGCCGGCGGCCGCAAGACCTCGAAGGCCCCGATTGTCTGGTTCGGCGAAGCCATCTCGATCAAAGACCCGACCCATGCCGTCTTCCATCGCAGAGGCGGGGCGAACGCGCTCTTCACCGGCACCGACGAGGCCGCCATGTCCGCGATGTTCGCCGTCGCGATTGTCACCCTCCTTTCACAAACCGGCCCCGGCACCGTCGCGGCGGTCACCGTGGTGAACGGGATGTCGGCGGAAGGAGAATCCGGCATCGTCCTCGACGCCGCGGTCAACGCCGCCGGTCATGCCGATGCGTCCGCCAGTCCGGGCTCCGCCGGCCGCGCCAACGTCACGCGTCACGGTCCGCGTGAAGCGGCCGCGGCGGTCGGCGTGCTCGCCTCCGAGGTCGCCCGGCGTCTGACCCTCCTGCCCGAAGAGGCGGAAGGCGAGCCGCCACGCTTCCTCTTGTTGTACGGTGTGCAGCGCATCCGCGATCTCCGCCGGGCCGACGACTTCAGTTTCTCCGCGACTGAGACGCAATCGCCCGCCGATCAACTCGCGATGATCCTGCGGGAAGGCCCCAATGTGGGGGTCCATGTGCTGCTCTGGTGCGACACCGTGAACGCGCTGGAACGGGTTGTCAACCGCCAGTCGATGCGCGAGTTCGGCTGGCGCATCGTCACCCAGATGAGCGGAAACGATTCCACCCACGTCATCGACACTCCCTCGGCCTCCTCGCTCGGCCGCAACCGCGCGCTCCTGTTCAGCGATGAAACCGCCGGCCTGGAGAAGTTCCGTCCCTATTCGCCCCCCAGCTCGGGATGGCTGCGGCACGCGGTCGGCGTCACACCCGATCGCACCCCCGCGCCCGAGGGGGTTGTGGAAAACCATCTCTACCCATGAAAAACCCACGAACCAACTACCTCCCCGGCAAGATCCGGATCGTCCACGAAGACGAGGACATCATCGTCGTCGACAAGCCCACCGGGCTCCTCTCGGTCGGCACGCCCGATCAGGACCGCGAGAACGTCTTCGACACCCTCAAGACCCATGTCAAGGAGTCACAGCGGCGCCGCGGCTCGAAAGTGTGGGTCATCCACCGTCTCGACAAGGAAGCCTCGGGCCTCCTCGTCTTCGCCAAATCCGAGCGCGCCTTTGAATGGCTCAAGGAAGATTTCCGCTCCAAGCGCGTGCGACGGATGTACGCCGCCGTGGTGCAGGACGCCGCGGGAAAACACGCCATCGGTACCAGTTCGGCGGTCCAGAGTTTTCTCGCCGAGGACGACGACGGAGCGGTGCGAAGCGTGCCGATCGGCACCCGCGCCCAAGCCCGGACGGTGCAGAAGAAGCCGGGGGCCGAGGTCGCCCCGAAACTCGCCGTGACCCACTACACCGTGGTCGCCACGGGCAACGGCCGCGCACTCCTTGAACTGAAACTCGACACCGGTCGCAAGAATCAGATCCGCGTCCACATGTCCGAGTTCGGAACCCCCATCGTGGGCGATCGTCGCTACGGGTCCAGCGACGACCCCCTCGACCGCGTCTGCCTGCACGCCGCGGAACTGGGCCTGACTCACGCCGCGACCGGCCGCCGCCTGGAGTTTGAAAGCCCGGTGCCCCCCGAGTTCCGTAAGTTGCTGGGCAACGCGAAGACGCTCCCTGCGCCTCCGAACCCGCCGGCAACCGCCGCCACAGTCGGGAGTCTTCCTCCGGTGCGCGACAGCGGTAACGATCCTTCGTGGGATCACGTCGCAGGGTGGTACGACGACCTCTTGACCGAACGCAAGAGCGATCATCACGAACGCGTGATCATCCCAGGTGTGATGCGGCTGCTCGAGCCCGGGCGGGGCGTAAGGATTCTCGACCTGGCCTGCGGTCAAGGACAGTTATGCCGTGTGCTCGCGCAACAGGGCTCCACGCTCGTCGGTGTCGACGCCTCGCCCAAGCTGATCGCGGCGGCAAAGTCGGCGGGTCCCCCGGGGGCAAGCCCAAACTGCACATTTATGGTGGGCGACGCCCGCGCGCTCGACGCCGAAGCCCTCGGTCGTTTCCATGCCGTCTCGTGCGTCATGGCGCTGATGAACATCGAGCCCATGGCTCCGGTCTTCGCAGGCGTCGCCCGGTTGCTGGAACCAGATGGCAAGTGTGTCGCGGTCATCCTGCACCCGGCGTTCCGCTCGCCGGGGCAAACTGCCTGGGGATGGGAGGCGGCGGCGCCCGCGGACCGCGAGGCCGAGCGTCGCGGGCGCGAATCGGGGCCGAGAAAACGTGGTGAGGTAGTGGCCCGACGCGACGAAGACCCCGCGATGAAGCAATACCGACGCGTCGACGGCTACCTCTCGCCCGGCCAGCGCGAAATCGTGATGAACCCCGGTGCAGCTGCCGGCGGAAAGACCGCCGTGGTCACGGTCACCTACCACCGGCCGATCCAGACCTACGCCCGCGTCATCGCCGAGGCCGGTCTCCGCATCGATGCAATCGAAGAGTGGCCGAGCCTGCGGGCAAGTGAACCGGGGCCGAGGGCCGCGGAAGAGAACCGTTCGAGGCGTGAAATTCCGATGTTTTTGGCAATCCGGGCGCGAAAAACATGACACGCATCGTTGGTCATGGCGCGATCAGCCAATACAGCAGCACAAGCACGGCAAATCCGCCGCCGACGCCTACCCCCAGCGCAGTCCACGCGCCCCGCGTCGGGCCGGGGCCCACTCTTCGGCACCCGCAACCGGTGCCGCACGCCGCCGCCCGGGCCTCCGGAGCCTCGGCTTCGGGTATCGCAATATCCAACGGCGCGGCGGTGATGATCGGGAGCGAAAACGCGACCTCCGGCCCGGCGAAGGAGTCCGATTCTCGGCTGCGGTATCTGGAGTCGGGATACATACGAGGTTCTCCGTAGTGGGGCAACGCCCTGCGAATTTTAGACCGTCCCCCGCAACCATTTTTCCGGAGAAGGTTGCTACCATGAACCCCAACGCGGGCGTAACTCAGTGGTAGAGTGACAGCCTTCCAAGCTGTACGTCGAGGGTTCGAATCCCTTCGCCCGCTTT
>CAZJXA010000149.1:0-8197 GCA_964549785.1 uncultured Phycisphaeraceae bacterium
GGACGGAGGGACCGTGGCGTCCGCGAGAGCATCGAGGGAGGCGTATCCCACGGTCGCGAGCATGGCCGCGATCTCGGGCTCTCCGGGACCGATGTGGCGGGGGACGAAGGCATCCAGGGGCGGAAGGGCGACCCCAGCCGCCTCTGATGTGACCGATTTGGGACGGACGGGTTTATCAAGCGACGCGGGCGCGATGGACATGTAGGAATGGTAGGAAAGCCCTGCCCCGAATCGAGCGGCGCACCGGTCTCGACCGCGAAGTTCGTTCAGGGCCCGCTGGATACCCACGAGCCGACGTGACCGTCGTTTCTCCATCCGAGACGGCTGCCGTGCCCAGGCTTGAAGTCGGCCTCGGCTAAAATCCACTCTTGGGGCGTCATATGCAGGACGCGGGAGATGCTCCCTTGGGGATCCGATCCGACCCAAAGCGCGAAAAGGTCCCACGGCCTGTAGACGTAGCTGAAACCGTCGAAAGCGGGGTCGTCGGTCGAATGTGCCGAGCACCGATACGGGGCCGGCGACGCCGACCCAGCTGCGGGAAGCGGAACCGAAAGATTGTCCGAGAGGGCCGCGAATGGCTCAAAGTATCCGTCGCGCACGGATGCGCCGCGAATCGCCACGGGGTACAAGTCCTTGTGGTCGTTGAAGTACAGTCCCAAGGCCGTACCCAATTGGTGGAGATTCCCGCGGCATCGCACCGCCCGGCTGGCCTTGATCGACGCCGCGAGCGAGGGCAGTGCTATGGCGAGCACCACCGCGATAACTACCACGACGACGATCAGTTCGACAAGGGTAAACGCACTTTGGAAACCTCGATCAATCACTTTGATCCGAATGGGAAGTGGGCGGCACATTGCGAGTTACTCCCGACCCAAGGAGCGGCGCAGCCAGGATGCGGCGGCGGGGTCGAGGTCTGAACAGGCGAGCGCGCGCTCAGCGGCGCGGCGTTGCCACTCGATCACATAGAAACGCTCGGGCGAAGGCACGTCTTCAAACCCGCTCACCAGGAGTTCGAAGGACGTTGACGCGTTGTTGCAGGCGACACCGGCGAAGTACACGCGCAGGGCCGCGGCTCTCCGGGAATAGACTGGCGTATCCAGCGAACGCATTACGCCCCGACCGCAGGTGGCACACCCCGAGTCCAGCGGCGGGGTCGCTTCCGCCTCCGCGACACGCCACTCCAATCCGTCAACAACCAAGGGCAGGCCGATGCGAAAATATCCCATGGCCCACGCGATGCACGCGACGGCCACCGTCCCGGCCAGCGGAAGCCAGACGCTGCGGCGTGATCGAACCGGAGTAGGGCCCGCAGCGCTATTCATGTCACGGGCCCGTGAGGACCTTCTCCCGGATGACCCATGAGCGGCTGCATTCAGAAAGCCAGTCGGGATCGTTGAGGTTTCGCAACGCGCGGTGGGCCTGAGCCGCGACTTCCGGCTCGGAGTCTCGTTCGAGCCGTACAGCCAGAGATCGAATCTTCGGCACGGTAAACAGCCCCGCCATACTCAGCAAGGTGACCGCTGAGTGGCGAACATGCGGGGAGTTGTGCCCGGCGAGGTCGGTGAGCAACTTCACGAGGGCTGCGGCATCGTCCCGCGACACGCCCCCCGTTCGCAGTCGCGCCACCGTTGCTACCCCACCCAGAAAGGCGCTCCTCGCGACGTCGGTGTCGGCCTGCGTGACGGTTCCCCATTCCGAAGAGGAAGAGGGCGGGGGGGACATCACTTCCGAAACCACCCGCATCTCTTCCGGACCCCACGACTTTTTCCAGATAAACTCGGGGTCCGAGAGACGATTCCAAATCTCCTGCGTTTCGACCGGGGTCGGCATCCTCGAATCAACCCGCCACTGGCCTCGGCCGTCCCGAGAGACTAATACCGAAAGCATCCGATCCGAATGCCGCTCGACCACGGGAATCGTGCCCGATGCGCTATCGGCCCTGTCGTCGAAGTTGCTCCACACAAGCCACGCGCCGCCGGCGGCGATCGCAACCATTACGAGAGTGATCGTTCGATAACGTTTCACGAGAGGGCTCCAAACACGAACTCACGACTCACCAAGGGTTCGGGCCGCCCGGCTGGATTACGACGTTCGGGCTAGCAAACACAGCAGCGCAATAGGCGTTGCATTGCGCCACCTCTGCGGGATTCAGCGGTCCCGTCGGAATGACGGACCAACCGCAGCAGGCGGTGCAACCCGCGAGCGTGGTGGAACGGGGTGTCCCCACGGGACCGCACTGGTTGCGACCAAACTTCCAACCCGGAGTTCCGACTTGTCCCAAAGCGACCGCGGCCGACGACAAGGCCAGCGCCCAAACCACAACGCTACGCGTTTTGCTCTTTAAGTTCAGCTCCTTAAAATGCCTTCTACCGCTGTGTTCAACATTAGGGGGGGGTCCCAAGTCAGGTGGCATTATTCTGAACCACTCAGGCTTCCGAAACGGATCGGTCGCGAGGTTGTGGGTGTAATTATCGCCATCCGGTCGTCCCGCCGCGGCTACGGCTCGATCTTGGGGGCTGCGGAGACCCATACAAGCATCCAGAATCCGGCGGCTGGCGAATCCCACTCGCCGGGGATGGTCGCCCGGTTTGCTTAGCCCCACAGAGATTCCTGCCGAGGTCCCCATGCACGCCCCCATCGCCGCTGTCGCCATTACGGTTTCTTTGCTGCTGATCCGCGTTGCGGCTGCACAGGGCGGCGCCATCGAGGCGGTTGGAACCGGACCGGATCGTTCTGGAGTTGCGGATGTCGCCGCAGTGCCATTACAGGTTGGGGGCGTGATGTGGCCGGAAAGCGGCGGGGCGTTGCGGGTGGGTGGCGACCTCTTTGCGATAGTCGAGCACGAGGGCGAGACTTTTCGGTGTGGCGCAGCGCTGATCGATACGCCGCTGCCCAAGGGCTATCCGGCGCCCACTCCGGCCGGTGCCATCGAACTGAAGGCGTACCCGACGGTGCGCCGGGCACAGGTGGCGGGGGAGCGGAATCCGGACCTCGGGCAGAACTCTTCGTTTTGGCCGCTGTTTGAGCACATCAAGAAGCACGACATCGCCATGACTTCGCCGGTTGAGATGGACTATGACGGGCTGGAGAGGCATGACGCCGCGCCGCGGGAATCGGACTGGACGATGTCTTTCCTCTACCGGACGCCCGAGATGAACGGCACGGGCACCGAGGGCCGGGTCGTGGTCGCTGATCTTCCACCCGTCACCATGCTGGCGATCGGTTACACGGGTTCGTACTCCGTCGGAAAGGTCAACGTGGAGGTCGAGAAACTTTACGTCTGGCTTGATGCGCACCCCGAGTATCGGGCGATCGGACCTCCGCGGGCCATGTTCTACAACGGGCCGGACACGCCAGCGGCCCGACGATGGGCGGAAGTGCAACTGCCGGTGGAACGAACGGCCATGCCGTCGGCCCTGGCTGCGCCGAGCAACTCCGGCACGCCGGACACATCGGCGCCGTGAAGGGGTTCAGACCCGCTCGGTGGAAGCAGGTTCTTTGGGTGGCGGCTGCGGCGATGAGGTGAGTTTCAAGCCGACGATACCGACGACGATCAAGGCGAGGCATACGCCTTGGGCGGGCGAGATACGTTCGCCCAACCACAGGGCTCCCACCACGATCGACCCTACCGCGCCGATGCCGACCCACATGGTGTACGAGACGCCCATCGGGAGTGTCTTCATGGCCGCAGCGAGCAGATAGAAACTCGCGAGCATGGCCACCACGGTGACGACGCTGGGCCAGAGTTTCGAGAATCCGTCGGACTTTTTGAGCCCGGTGGCCCACACAACCTCAAGCAAACCGGCGATGGCGAGCAGGATCCAGGCGTTCATACAAGACCGTAGGGAGCGAGCGAATCCGTTACTGACAAGGGACTTGGAGTCGGCGGTGATGCCCGAGCCGGCAGCTTGGAATTGTCGAGCGGGGTTGTGAGCGCAAAGGACGGTCCAAACCAAGGGGGTGTGCAGCCACCGGTGAAGCTCGTGTTCGACAACTGCGTGGAGATCCATGCCAAAGCCCGTTTTCTCTGGGACGACCGCGGCCATGACATGAGCGACGGGCGCCGGCCGCCCTCAAGGAACTCACCCCCTCCCCCGGCCGCAGAGGCGGCCACCCCCTCCGTAAAACGGAGTGGGATTTTTCGGGCCTAACATGCAACCAGGAGGTTGCATATGAATCCATCAGAAACGAATCGGATCGAGCGGCGGATCGAACTTAAGGTGCCCGCGTCTCGGGTGTGGAAGGCGCTGACCGACCATAAGGAATTCGGCGAATGGTTCCGGGTGAATTTGGCGTCGCCGTTTGAGCCCGGGCGAGAGAGCAAAGGGCGGGTGACATATCCGGGGTACGAGCACGCGGTGATGAGGGTGATCGTGCAGCGGATGGAGGCCGAGCGGGTCTTCTCGTTCCTCTGGCATCCGTACGCGGTGGACCCGAAGGCGGACTACTCGAAGGAAAAGCCGACGCTGGTGGAGTTTGTGCTCGCGAAGACGGCTTCGGGAACGCTGCTGACCGTCACCGAGTCGGGGTTCGATTCGATCCCGAGCGGTCGGCGGGATGAAGCGTTCCGGATGAACAGCGCGGGGTGGACCGAGCAAATGAGCAATATCGAGCGCCATGTCGGCACGACTTCCTGAACGCGCGCGCGCGCGCGGGAGCGCCACGCGGGCTGAAGCATCGCTTTTCGCCGCGCTGGGCGACGAGACGCGATTATCGCTCGTGGCCCAGCTGGCGCGCGGCCAACCGCTCTCGATCGCGGCACTCGCCGCCGATTCTCCGTTGACCCGCCAAGCGGTCACGAAACACCTGAGCGTGCTGCAGGCCGCCGGGCTGGTGACAGGTACGCGGCGGGGACGCGAGCGACTTTTCGGGCTCGATCCGCATCGGCTGCGGGACGCCCGGGCGGCGCTCGACACGATCGCAAACCAATGGGATGATGCGCTGGGGCGGCTGAAGGCGTTCGTCGAACCGTGAGGAGACCGTTCCTGTCGGGCGCGAGGCGGCGTCGAACGCGAAGGCTGCCGGGCGGTACGATGCCGCACTCCGGAGGACTCAGTGAACGGCGATCGACATTGACGCGCTGGGCGAAGACGAACTTCGGGGTCTGCACCGCCGGATCGCCGAGCGCCTGCGGATGATGCAGCAACTGCGGGCCCACCGCGCCATGCTGGCGTTCTCGATCGGCGACCGGGTCGAGTTCGCGGCGGACGGCCGACGGGTCGTCGGCATCATCACGCGGTACAACAAGCAAACGGTTTCGATCTTGGCCGAGAACGGGCAGTCCTGGACCGTGTCGCCGGGGTTGGTTACCAAGGTGGTGACGCGCGATGCGGAGTGGCGCCCGGCGGATACCGAAGTGACGCCCGCACCTTCAACCGGTGCGGGCCATCGTGCGGCGGGGTTATTGGCGGATTCGTCGGGTCACGCGGGCCGACAGGGGCAGCCGATTACGCGTTGACGCAGTTTTCGACGCGACCGGTTTCGTTGAAGACCTTGACGATGCGGACGGCTTCGTCGGCCACGGCGAGTTGGGCCTGATCGGTCGAAGCGCCGCAGTGGTGGGACATATAGACGCCGGGGAGGTTTGCGGTTTCGCACGACCACGCCGATTCGGGCTCGCCGGGTTGATTGTCGCAGACGTCGAGGCCGGCCCGGAGTTTCTTGCTGAGGACGGCGGCCCGCAGGGCGGGCTCATCGACGATGCCGCCTCGTGAGGTGTTGATGAAGTAGGCGCCGGGCTTCATGGCGGCGAAGAACTCGGCGCCGAAGAGTTTTTTGGTTGAATCCACGAGGGGCAGATGGACGCTGATGGCGTCGCAGCGGCGGGCCAGGTCGAGCAGGGCCGGGGTGTCGGTGCCGCCCATCTCGGAACTGAGGGCCGCGGCGTGCTGGGCGGTGATGCCGCGGGACCAGATGACGACGTGCATGCCGAACGCGGTGGCACGCTTGATGACTTCCTGGCCGATGTTGCCGACACCAACGACGCCGAGCGTCATTCCTTTAAGGCCCTTGGCTTTCCCAAACTCCTTCTTGTTCCACTTGCCGGAGCGTGAATCGGCGATTTGGTCGGGGAGGCGTCGGTCGCAGCAGAGGAGCAGCCCGATGGTGAGTTCGGCGACGGCGACCGCGTTCATGCCGGGGCAGTTCGCGACCTTGACGCCGGCGCTGGTTGCTGCGGGAACATCGATGTTATCGACACCGGACCCGGCCCGGACGATGAGCCGCAGGCCGCGGGCGCGGGCGATGGAGGCGGCGGGAACTTTGGTGGAACGCACAATGAGAACTTCGGGGGCGTGGTCGGCGAGGAGGGCGGGGATGCCATCGGCCCCGGCCGCGGGCTCGTTGAGCACGGTGAGGCCGAGCGCGGCGAGGGCTTCGAGGCCGGATTTCTCGAACTTATCGGCGACGAGGACTTTCAAAGTGCGTCTCCAGGAGTCGTGCGGGAAGGGCACGGGGTGGAAGGCGATGTACTACAACAGAACACTGAGGAACCAGGACGGCGGGGCTCATGGCGAAAGTATGAGACAACGGGAGCATGGAGACCGCGGGAGGAGCACGCGTGCAGAGTGAGCCGCAGGATTGAAAAACCCCGCGAGCGCTTGGGCGGTCGCGGGGTCGATTGTATCAAAGAGTGGTTTCTGGAATGCGACCGCTCAGTTCAGGTATCGGAACTCTTTGCCATCAAAGTCGGCCCCTTGGAGGCCGGCGCGGGTCCAGCGATAGAAGCCGACCATTGTCGTTCCTTGGGCAAAGCCTCCGCCTCGAACGGGCGATTCCCACGTTTCCGGGTTGTACGCGTAGGTGGTCGGCGTGGTGGCCAGCGGCTGTCCGGGGTTCTGGCCCTCGTTGGCGTCGCCCGGATTGACACCGCCGGCGTTGGCCTGGGCAGGACCGGTGACCTTCATACGGACCGAGGCGTCGTAAAAGCCGATCGTGACCTTTGAATCGGAATATGAATACCACTGTGGACGCTTGTACCCGTGCCGGGCCGACGAGTCGTAGAGGTGGACTTTCTGAGACGGAAAATTGACATCGGCGTTGCGGCGACGCCCGAGGAGTCCGTTTCGAACGTTCCCGGTAAATTGGTAGAAACGATGCTGTCCGGCTTGAGCGATGGTGCTGCGCGGGGCGTCGCCACGGTCGGGAGAGTACGAGGATGCTACCGTTTCATAGGTCGAGCCGTACGGCCAGCGCGATTGCGGGCCGGGACCGCCTCCCGAACCTGCGGGTTGGGGCTGCAAAAGCCCTTGGTCAAAGGCACGTGGATCGGACTGCCAGTTCAGCCGAACGCGGTCTTCGGCGCACGCGACGGTGCGCTCGGGAAGACGAGCGGCCATGTAATCTTGAAGGACGAGGTGGTTGTACAGCACATGGGGGATCCAAAGGTTGATCGGCAGGATGTTGTAACGATCGCCGCGGGTTCTCAGGATGTACACGGCTTGGGCTGAGGCTGCGGCCAAGTCGTCTCCGCCCTGAGCTTGGGCGCGTAACAGGGCGTTGGACCCGCCGGGCTGGTCTGGCAACAATTGTCCGTAGTACGCAGCGTCTCGCCCTCCGAGCACGGTGAAGGAGAATTGCCGGTCTTTGAACTCCGAGGCATAACTGGCAGAGGCTTGGAGGAGCGACCGGATGTTGGCTTTGCACACCACGAGGCGGCCGGTGGATTTGGCCTTGCCGAGGGCGGGGAGGAGAATCCCGATGAGGAGCGCGATGATCGCGATCACCACCAAAAGTTCGATCAGCGTGAATGCCCTGAGCTGGAATGCTTTGTGACGCCCGCGAACCGTCTGTCCGTGTCTCGCCCGCATGGAAATTCCCCTTTCACCACCGCAGAACGCGGCGTGGTGAGATTCACCGGGCGGGGTCTCCAGAACGGAACCCCGCCATCCTGCGGTGCAGATTACCACAATTCGGGGTCCGTGTCGAGCGATTCTTGGGAAAAAAAGGAAAAATAGGGAACCGTGCAAGCGACCGGGAGCGACCGGCGTTGAACCAATTCGAAGCAAGGGTATTCAGGACCGGACGTCGCTCGGACGTGGCGGGGCAGCGGCGTGAACTTAGGAAACAGATACATGCAGGCTTCTGGCGGTCATGACTGCTCGGCGCGGCCTGTTGCGTTCGGGCTTTTGCACGCTTGAATGGTATCGCGGCGGGGTATCCGGATTCGCCGATGAAGGGTTCGACGAGGGCGGTGGAG
>CAZJXA010000150.1:0-8139 GCA_964549785.1 uncultured Phycisphaeraceae bacterium
GAACGCCGGTGTCGATTCCGAGCCGCTTGATCTGGATGCGGTTGCCCTGGGTGTTCGGCCCCGCGATCAGTTCAACCAGCAAGGTGTCGCCATTGAAGTACGCCGAGGTGTTGCTCCAGATCGTCAAACCTTTGGCAGTCAGCGTCTGGGTCTCGCCGTCCGTCATCGAGGTAAATCGCACGCTGCTGCCGTCGGGAAGGACCGCGTCTTCCATGTAGGCTCGAAGCCACGCCGAGTTCTCCACAATCAGCGGGAAACTCGCCACAATCAGCGGCTGGTTCGTCGGGTTATCGATGAACCCGGTGTCCTGAACAAACGGCACGATCTGACCGACCGGAGCCTGAAGCGTGGATTGCGCCGACGCCGAACCCGCGGCGGCCATCAGCGCAACTACACCAGTCCGACAACACAATCGAAACATGCGAATCTCCCCTTGAAAATAACCTTCAATCTGAACCCGGCCCTCACGGTCGCGGCGAAGCCCGACGCGAAAACGATCCCCTCCGCAAGGTCCGGACGTCAGTCTAACAAAAATCTTTCCCCCTTGCAAACGGTCCTTGATGCATTTGCACAAAAAGAACCAGCAGGATGGAAACGGCCGCGAGGTGCCAACAAAAACCCGTGCCCCGGTTAAGGGCACGGGTTGTGCATGTTTCACAGAATCAGAGGCGGCAAAACTTAGCGGCGACGACGACCGGCGACCACCAAGCCAAGTCCCATGAGGGCCGCGGCCGAGGGGGCGGGGATGTTGTACGCAATGCCGAGGTCATACGCGCCGGCGGCAGCGCCGGGGGTGATGGCGCCGATCGTGGCACCGAAGATGGTGTTGAAGCCGCCCACGACGATGGTGTAGTTGCCACCCGCGAGGGTGAGGCCGTCCGCACCGGGGAGGATGGTGAGGCCGGTGGTGAAGGGGTCGGTGGCGCCGAAGGACATCTGGCTGTAGAAGTTGAGCGCCGCACCGTCGTCGTCGTCGCCCACGAGGTTGCCGGCGGAGTCGTAGAGAGCGATCTCACTGTCGTACAACGCCGCGCCCGCGGTCTGACGCGTCAGGATGCTCAGGTAGCCCAGCGGGTTCACGCCCGCGGGGATGCTGATGGAGTAGAAATCGAGGCCGCCGGCCACGTTCGAACCAGCGGTAATCGTCTGAACGCCGTTCGGGTTCAGCGCGCCAAGGGCAAAGTTGCCGTTGGTGATGAGAGCACCCTGCAGATCATACGTGACCGTGTCCCAGCGCTGCTCCGCAAGGCCCGCGGTGCCGTCCTGGAACGATTCAAACCACTCGAGGTTGACGATCCCGCCGGAAGTGATCGACGTCGACGCGATCGTCACGACGGTGGGACCCACGGCGATCGTGCCGGTGTAGTTGCCGACCGCTGAGGCCTGGACGTCGCGGTTCGCGAACGCGCTGCCCGCTCCGGCGCTGAAACGCACCCGAGCCTCGTTCGCGAACGTTCCAACATTAATCTCGGTGAGTTGTCCGGTCACGCGAACCGCGTTGATGTTGCCGGAGAACGACGCGACGAAGGAGTCGCGTGCGTTGTCGGCGTCGCCGACAGCGTCAACCGAGTTCTTGTTCGTGAACGTGACGCTCTGGAACGTGGTCGTGGAAACCGTGCTCGCAAGCACGGACGATGCCAAACCAGCCGTAGCCAGCAGGGCGAGAACGCCAATCTTCATAAATCTCTCCTTCGAGTGCAAAGGAATGTCTCTCTCTCTTTTCGCCCGTGGCCTTTCGGAAACAAAGGTCGCGCACGATGGACGCCGCGGCAACGGCCGCGTGCCCACAACACCCTCTGTTCACCGGCGTCGCCGATCAAACAGAAGACAGCACCGACCGGCCGGCCCCAGATTCGGGCGGTTCAGACGGCGTCACTCCGGATGAAAAGAGAACGGTTCGCGTGTCTCTCTCTCGCGCACATCCCCGTTGAGGGCGGCACACTCCTACTTGGGAACTTTACCACAAATGAATCAATTCGCAACCAAATTTTCACAATTCTTTCATCATTCTAAATAAGCCAGCGATTCTAGAGGGTTGTTTCCTGTTTCACTGAGTATCCCGCGATGCCACGCGGCCAAAACGTCCAATGAGTGGTTTTCCGGAACCTTCTATTCAAAGGATTTCGCGGGGAATCTGTGGAACGACACAGGGCATCGCCATGAATCAACGCGGGCCACTCCAGGGCAATTCCGCGGTTCAGACTGCTCTAAATTTGCTGGTGGGCAACGGCATCGGGGTTCATGGGGCCACCGCACAGACGCGCGTAGCTCGCTGCATCAGCACCCAGCATCCCAGTGAACGAAAAAATCGACCACATCGTCGCTGTCGGTGTCCTGATCCCCGTCTACGTCGCCGTTGCCCGCGTCCCAGTCCAGGAAGAACGCGATGATGTCGTCACTGTCGTCGTCGCCATCCCCGTCCCAGTCGCCCGGGCACCCCGCCGCGCCGTCGAAGTGAAGCAGATCGGTCGAAAGCGGTCCGAACCCGCTACTTGGCAAGACGTCCCGGAGCGATTCAGGGAATGTCACGACCTCGGTGATCGCGCGGCTGAACAAGTTGGATCCGAAGCGGAAATGCGTGCCATCGACCGGGACGAAGGCGGAGTCCGAAAACAGACGGACGGCCAACGCCCCGATCTCCGGGGCCGGCGGAACGAACCCGGAGGGCACCCGTGCCGTGAACGCCGACGCGTGGTCGATAAGAATCGTCGAGGAAAGGGCATCGGGATCGACGGAGAGAATCGACTGTACCTCGGTCAGGACGTAGGGCGGGGTACCGGGAGCCCCCTCGTCACGCCGAAACACACTTTTGACGGACGCAAAGAGTGAGCCGTCGGCGAGGGTGGCGATTCGAGAAAAGGCGTCGGATTGGCGAGCACCCGAAGTGCCGCCGAACATGTTGGTGGGCATCGGGATGGTGAGCGTCGCTCCGCTGCCGGCGGGGAGGGGGAGCGAACCAACGAACCATACTCGACGGAGCGTACCACCGGTGGGGACGAGCACCGAGCCGTCGGCAAGGCACACGATATCGTCGGCGGCCGCGAACGCTGGATCGCTCATCAGATGCGTCACCGCGTTGGTGGATCGGTCCAGCCGGAAGAGGTGGCCCTCCAGGCCGTTGTTGGAACGCCCATACAGAATCATGTGCCCCGTGGAGGCCTCAACCGCCGCATCGCGGACGTGAACGAAGTTCGCCGCACCCCCGACGGCGTTAACCGAATCCTGCACCGACGATGGCATGATCGCAAAGTCGAGGGTGACCAGATCGATCCGCACGATCGGCAGGCCGCAGAGCCACAGTTCGGTGCCCGGGCCGTGCGCCAGTCCGAACCAAGTTTCGCTCGGCATGCACACGGTTTGATACGTGATGGGGTTCGCGGCTTCGTCCAGCACGCGCAGCCCCTGGGATTCGTTCAGGAACACCTCGAACGGTCCTGCGGGTACTTCCGCGATCGGGACGATCGACATTCCCGCCCGGATGTCGGAACAGCTCGGGGCGGTCGTCCCCGACGCGGTGATTCCCACAGCGTCGCTGCACCCGGTGCCCGGCGGCAACGACCCGACGATCGACACGACCACCGTTTGCCCCGCCATGATCGGCCCGGTGTACGAAACCGTGCGAGTCAGATCGTTCCAAATGACACCCGCTGGCGGCGGGGCGGGAAACGGCGGATTCGCCACGATGATTCCGGGCGGAACGACGATAGAAACCGTCACGGACGGTTCGTCGACGTTGAGTACATTGCTGAGGACCAGTTCAAGTTTGATCGCCGCTCCCTGCCGCACCGGTTGAAAAATCGTATCGGGGAAAATGCTGTCGCCTTGGGACGGCGTTCCCACCAGACCCGGCGTCAAGTTCGTGAGCGACATCGAAGTGTCGATCGGTGCCCGCAACGGGAACGGGCCGGGCGTTACCGACGATCCCACGGTGAAGCCGCATTCGTTCCGCGTCTGGATCTGGTTGGAGCCGCCCAGCTGCACGCCCGAGTTAAACGGCGAGATGCACTCGCCGACCGTGGCCAGGATGACGATCGATGTTGATTGGCCCGCCCCCAGCGGCCCGGTCCAACGGAATGCGCTGGTCCCCTGCGGCGTCACGACGCCCGTGCCCGGGTCGACCACCGTCGTGAGCGTACACGACTCGCCGACGTTGATCGCCCCGGCGTTGAGCATCAGGCTCGCACGCGCCACCCCCGCCCCTTCGGTCAGTGTGATCGTGTGCAGGATTGTGTCGCCCGGTTGCATCGGGACGCGCGACGGGACCGAAGTGACGGCGACACCGACCGGGCCGCGGAATTGCGATGTGACGGCGGTCATCACCGCCGGAGGAGTCGGCCACGAGAGCCGATGCCCGCCCTGAATCGTCGCGGTGTTCATGGTGAGCGACGTCGGGTTGCACTGCGCCAGCACGCGGCAGGTCAGCGGCACCGACTGGCCCGGCGCCAGCGTTCCCAGGAACCACGAAACCAATCCGGATGAGTTCGTTCCGGGGGCTGAAACCGAAACAAACGTGCCCCCCGACGGGACCGAGAAAAACACGTTCACATTCTCCGCCGGAAGGTCGCCCGTGTTCGTGGCCGTGAACGTGTAATTGAACTCCCGATTCTCACCGATCGTCGCCGGGGCCGAGGCCGTGAGCACGAGGTTGGGGGCCGGCGGCGGGCCGCACGGAAGCGTGTTGCACGACACCATGGGGGTCCACGTCCCGGTGCAGTCCGCTTGAATGGTCTGGGAGCAGATACCACTCACGCAGCACGAGCCCAGCGGCGCGAGCGGGCTCGCTAAGCAGTCCGCGCGGGTGTTGGTGTACCCGGCGACGCCGTCGTCGGTAATGTTGACCGTGAGGTTTCCGCTCCCCACCGCCGAGATGTTGGCCCGTATGTCGCCGGAGACGTTATCGACGGTGTGGATGATCTGACCAAAGGTGGGCCCGGGGCACAGATCAATCAGCGAGCCGTCGGAATCCGCCGGGTTATTGGTGAGGTCGTGCTGGATGAACGCGAAGTTGCCCGACTGCGCGATCCGAAGCGACTGCCAGCCTTCCTGAAGGACCGCCATGCCCCGTCCGGCCACCCCGGGAACATCCAGGTCGTAGACCCGGAGGGCCAGCAGTGCGGTCGGAAACGCACACGTCGTCTGGCTGTTCCGTGTCACCGCCAGCATCAGCCGCCGCGGCGAAACGCCGGTCGCCAGCGGGGCGTGCTCCACCAGCCCGGTTTCGTAGAAGTCCGGGGTGCCATTGAAGAGCCCGCACGGCACGCAGTCCTGATGAATCAGTACCGGCGCGGCCACCGGGAACGGCAGCCGGTAGATGCGAAGCCCCAGCACACCGCTCCCGCACGGTGTCCCCGACTTGGTGGTGTACAGGAAGGTTCGGAGCGGTGAGAGAAAGTAGTTAAGGCCGTTCTGGGCCTCGCTGGGAAGGGTGTAGACCGGGTCGGCAGCATCTCCCGCGGCGGCACCGACGATTCCGTTCCCGTTGCGGTCGATGGTGATCGGAGCGCCGCCGCTGTACGCGACGCCAGTCGTCCCGTTGGCCGGAGAGATCCATCGCTCATCGGGGGGCTGGAACTCGCCCGGGATGCTCTGGCCGAAGGCGGCCGAGCAGAGTGCGGCGAACAAAGCGGTGACAACGCGAAGATGAAGCATGGTCGATCTCGCTGCTAAGTGCTTGACGAAGTGCAAGGGGCCGGAGCGATCGATGCGGAAGTGCCCGCGTCCAGAACCAGAACCACGGGGTCGTCTCCAAAGGGCGAAAGTCAGGTCAAAGGACGACCGGAGAGCCATCTCCGGCCGCCCGAGGGTGTTCAAAAAGCCCGCTTCAGCAGCCGCCTTCCCAACTCACGAAGAACTCGATGATGTCGTCCGAGTCGGTGTCGCCATCACCGTCCGGGTCGGCGTTGCCGTCTTCCCAGTCGGTAAAGAATGCGATGATGTCGTCGCTGTCGGTGTCCCCATCGACGTCCCAATCGCCCGGGCAACCGGTGCCGAGCGGCACCACGAGGGAGTCGAGGAGCGAGAAGCCGGAGGCGACCGGGACGGCGGTAAAGAGCGGTGTGAGCGTCTGGGCGCTGATGTCGAGCGTGCGGGCGGTAAAGGTGGGGGCGGGGCCGTAGGTGTTCTGAAAGAACACCGCCCGGGTGTCGTCCACCCCCGCCACGCCGCTGAGGAAGTCGAGATCGCTGAAAACGGGCGAGAACTCGGCCGGCCGCGGCGGCAATGGCGGCGTGTTTGTGTACCCCTGCGACGAGAGTTGCGGAATCGAGATGAAGCCGGTCCCCGAAGCGTCAAAGCCAGTGACGCCGCTGAGGTACCAAGTAAGCTGGTTCGGGAAGGGCGTTTCATCCCAGCGCGAGGTGACCACCGCCAAGTAGCCGCCCGAGGGCCGGGTCCACATCCGGCCGGGGTAGGCACCGTCGGGAGCGCCCAGCATCGGGAAGTTGTACACGGGCTCGGGGAAGAAGATGTTGACGCCGGAATTAGCGGGCAGCGGCAAGGGGGCCGTGGGTGTGTAGCGGATGAGGCTGTTGTAGTCTTGGACGCCAGGCCGCCCGGCCTCGTCGACAAAGATTTTGAAGCGATACGCGAGTTGGCCGCTCTGGACGATCACCTGAGCCGTCTGGGTGTTCGCATCGACGCGCGTCAGCGAGCCGGTGGATTGTGAATAGTTCATCCCCAGTACGCAGAGGGTGTTGGTCGTCTGGTCCCACGCACCGGCCTGCAGGAAGAAGAAGCCGTTAGCGCCCGACCCGAGCGCTGCCCGGATCGGGGCCTCAACGTCCACCGTTTCGAGCGTCACGGGGTCGAACTGGAACGAGGGACCTCCCACGATGAAGAGCCGGCCGTCGGGGGCCCGGCTGATGGTCCGCGGCGTGCCCGTGAGGCACATGAACCGCACCGGCTCGGTGTTGACGCCCGGATCAAAGAGCAAAACGCCATCACCGGAGGTGAGCATGAGCACCGACCCCTCCACCGGCACCGGGCCCACGCCGAGGATCTCCGCGCTGTAGCCAAGGTCGTCGCATCCGGGGCCGGATCCTCCCTCGATCAAGATGGTCTGGCCGCATTCGGCCGAGGTTTGCAACGTGGCGACGAGCTGGAAGGAGATCCCCGCCGGGGGGAGGTCGCCGCTAAAGGTGACGGTGCCGGAACCGGCGTCGAACGTCACGCCCGGGGGCGGCGTTCCGCCCACGAAGGGCGGGTCCGGGAAGAGGAAGCCATCGGGCACGGTGAAGGTGACCAAGACGTCCGGGAGCGAGGCCCCCGTGCCGTTGCCGATGGAGGCATCGAAGAGGACGAAGGTGTTGGTGCGGAGGAACTGCCGGCGGATGGTGGTGGGGTTGCCGAAGCCGTCGGTGCCGGTTGTGATCTGGAGTGGGCCGACGACGCCGGGTTGGGCGGCGAGGGTGAGCGCCGCCGTGGCGGGCCGACGCAGGGCAAAAGCCGGGGGCACGGACGACGAGCCTCGCAGGTTGCCGCACGCCGAGTTGGCGTTGATGGGAGCGCCGTCGTTGAGCGCCGTCGAGACCACACCCGGGGGCAGGCAATCCAGAACGCGCGAACCGAAGGTGAAGGTGGAGGACTGGTTGGGGGCAAACTCGGCGGACCAGACCACGCTGGGGCCGAAGACCAGGAATGTGCCGATCCCGGCGTCGATCTGCGTCGTCAGTTCCGCGGCGTCGCCGGGCACGATCGGGCCGACGCTGAGACGGCGGGTCAGCGACGAGACGTTGGTGACGGTGACGGAGTGGACCTGCGCAGCGCCGGGGGGCAACGGTGCGCCGCCATTAGATGTGGAGGCCAAGACAACGGCGGGGTCGGCGTTCTCTGGCGCGAGCACGGTGTTCACGACCACCGTCCCCGGCACGTACGGGGCGGAGGCGGCCTCGAGCCAGTAACTTGCGGCCTCATGGGTTGGCGAGGTGCAAGGGGCGGAAATGGTGAGCGAGATCGTGCGCGGGCCGCTGTTGGCGGGCAGCGTGCCGATGTTCCAGCGGATCGTGCCGCCGATCTGCGTGGGGGTGGGTACGGCCGAGATGTACCCGACGCCGAACCCGGTATAGAAGTTCACGACGAGGTTGCTGGCCACCACCGGGCCGGTGTTGGCGTACGTGATGATGTACGTGAGGGGACCACCGC
>CAZJXA010000151.1:0-8075 GCA_964549785.1 uncultured Phycisphaeraceae bacterium
CATCGGGAACCCGTACAGCGGGCAGGTGAAGTTTCACCGTGTGGGCCACGGGAAGCCGGACGGGAGCGAGGATTCCGTGCTCTTCAAGCAGTACACGCCTGCGGAGAACGCGAAACTCGCCACGACCTACGGCCCGGGCGCGGGGCTGAGTGAAGACGGCAAGTGGGCGGTGCTGAGTTATTACACGGACACGCGGAACAACGATCTGTGGGTGGTGAACTTTGAAGAATACCTGCGGACGGGTGAATTCGCGAAGCGGGACGTGATCGTGGGCGAGGCGGCCCAGTCGGGCGGGCCGATCGTGGGCGACACAATGTACATGCTCACGACGCTGGGTGCGCCCAACGGCCGGGTGGTGAAGGTCAACCTCAATCATCCGGAGCGGGAGAACTGGAAGGACTTTGTCGCGGAGCGCAAGGACGCGGTCATCGAGGGGGTTTCGGCGGCCAAAGGCGTGATCGTGGTGGACTATCTGACGAAGGCCTCCACCCACATCGAGCTCGTGAACACCGAAACGGGCAAGGCGACCACTCTCAAACTGCCCGGCATCGGGTCGGCGGGTTTGTCGACCGATCAGGACCGGACCGAGGCGTACCTGTCGTTCACGAGTTTCAATTATCCACCGACGATTTTTGAGGTGGACCTGGCGAAGCCCGATGCGCAGCCTGTGCTATGGGAGAGCCCCAAGGTGCCGGTGGACCCAACGAGCGTCGAGGTGAAGCAGGAGTGGTTTGAGAGCAAAGACGGCACGAAAGTCAGCATGTTTATCGTGCACAAAAAGGGGCTGGAATTGAAGGGCGACTCCCCGACGATTCTGTACGGCTATGGCGGTTTCACGGTGAGCCTGACACCCACGTTCTCGGCCTCGCTGTTTCAGTGGTTCGATGCGGGCGGTGTGTACGCGGTGCCGAACCTCCGCGGCGGCGGTGAGTATGGGGATACGTGGCACACCGACGGGATGCGCGACAAGAAGCAGAACGTCTTTGATGACTTCATCGCGGCGGCGGAACACCTGATCGCGAAGAAGTACACAAACCCCGGGAAGTTGGCGGTGCGGGGCGGGAGCAACGGCGGGCTGTTGACTGGCGCCGTGCTGACCCAGCGTCCGGAGCTGTTCAAGGCGGTGCTGGTGCATGTGCCGCTGCTGGACATGGTGCGGTATCAGAACTTCCTGATGGCGAAGTACTGGGTGCCGGAGTACGGCTCGTCGGAAGAGGCCGATCAACTTAAGTACATCCTGAAGTACTCCCCGTATCAGAACATCAAGAAGGGCACGAGGTATCCCGCGACGCTGCTCACTGCGGGCGAGAATGACAGCCGCGTGCACCCGTTGCACGCCCGCAAGATGGCGGCGGCGTTGCAGGCGGCGACCGCGAGCGATCCGGCCGAGGCACCGATTCTGCTTTGGGTTGATCGTGACGCCGGGCACGGGCAGGGAAAGCCGTTGAACCTGCGGATCCGGGATGTGGCGGACGAGCGGATCTTTGTGATGTGGCAGTTGGGGATGCTTGGGGAATAAAGGACCCTGTCCGAGTTTCCGCCTGTCCTTACGAAGAATTTTTAGGTACGCGTGCGGACCACTCCAACGGTTTCCTTGGCCGATGCAGGATACCGCTGCGCCAGTTCCGCTAGGTTTTGCTTGGCTTTTTCGTTTTTCTTGTTACACTCGGTCAGTCCCCTGTTCAGGGGAACCTATGGCGGGCCGTTACGCCCGATTTCGGGCGTCGGGTCGCTCGGCCGATCGCCCGCTTCCACCTGGGGTCGGCCGCTGTTCCGGGAGTTCAAGCATGTCGATTTGTTATTCCTCGCGTCTCCGAATGGTTATCGCGTATGCCGGCATCGCGTCGTGTGCCGCGATGGCGCGCGGACAGTTCACCTATTCCGTCCGGCAGAGTGCCGCCTCGCTCGACCTCTCTGCAATGTCGGCGTCCCAGCCTGCGGGCTTATTTTTCGCAAACGCGGCTGAGTTTACATTCGCACCCTTCATCTTCAGCCGATCCTCGCAGGTCGCTTCGGGGACCGCATCCGCCTTTGGGGTGTGTTCCGCGTATTCGCTTGCTACCGCCGACCGCATCCGCATTGTGCAGGGCGTCCGCGGCCGCGTCGGCAGCGCAGCGCCGGGCGATCTGGCGGGCGCGACGAGCACCGGGTCCTACACCTTCGACTTCACCGTCAGCGGGTACAACACGCTCGTAGCGGGTCAGGGCTACGGCCCTCAGAGTTTCGCCAGCCTCGTTAATCTCGGCACCTCCGAAACGGTGTGGGCAATCTCGGGCAACGAGGGATTCAGTACGAGAGGTGTGCTGCCGGGGAACTACCGCTTGCAGGCCCAGGCCGGGCTCGACTTTGATGCCGCCGGCTGCTGTCAGGACGCGGGCGGCGTCGGCGGGATTAACGTCGACCTTCAGATTGAGCCGGGGCAGCCCTGTTCCATCGTTCAGGTGGCCATCACCGACTTTTCTAATGTTGTCGTGAACACTGTCGGCGATGCGACCAGCAGCGAGATGCTGAGACTCTCGCCGAACTTTTTGGGGTCGGTCGGGGCGGCGTGGCTCTTCGAGAATATCTCCGATCTGCGGTACGGGTTCAATGTGGAGTTCACGTTCCGGATTGTCGGCCAAGGCGACGGTTTCGCATTTGTCATCCAGGATGAATCTCCCGGTGCCATCGGCGGTTCCGGTGGCGGCCTCGGGTATATGAGCAATAACGCCGTCCCGGGTATCCGTACCGCCCTCGCGGTCGAGTTTGATACTCTCTCGCCGGGTCTTCCCGCCGAACCGCCCGCCGACCACGTCGCCGTGCGGTACTCGGGCTTTGGCCCCGCAGAGCGGGGTGAGCAGCACAACCTCGCTATCGCCCCCATCCCCGATATCAACGACGGCGCAGTTCATCTGGTGAACGTCGATTACTCTTTCAGGATGCTGCGCGTCTCCGTTGACGGCGTCCTCCTCATCACTCTCCCGCTTAATCTGGAGACCCTCCGCACCTTCCAAGTTCCCGTGGGCGATAGCGTGCTCTCGGCTCTGGGGTGCGCCTGGCTCGGGTTCACGGCGTCCAACCCCTCCAGCTCCTTCGCCGCAGAGCACGACATATTGTCGATGAACGTCGGGCCGGGCGTCGGCCCGTGCCCCGACGGACTCGTGATCAGCACTTTCGATCTGGAGCCGAACCCCGTCCGCGCGGGGCAGCCCCTCGAGTACCGCGTCACGTTCTCGGGCGGTGAGCCCATCACCTACCAATGGCGGCGCAACGGCGTGAACCTCGTTAACAGCAGCCGCATCCAAGGCGTCCACACCGACACCCTCACCATCAACCCGGTGTTGGAGGAGGACGAGGGCATCATCACCATCCGGGCCGACAACCTGTGCGGCGGGCTCATCGTCGGCCCCACACTTGTCGTGTTGTGCCCGAGTGACTGGGACGGCGACCAGGATTCCGACTCTGACGACATCATCGTTTTCTTTAGCCAATGGGAAAACGGCGAAGGCGATATCGACGGCGACGATGACTCTGACTCGGACGACGTCATCGGATTCTTCGCGTTCTGGGAAAACGGCTGTTAAAGCCTCGGAGCTTAGTTCCCTCCTTCGCAGCGGACGAGCGACCCCACCGGTGCGAGACGAAAAACCCCGGCCGAAGGCGGCCGGGGTTTGAGCGATTCAGGGATTCGGTCGCGGCTTACTTCTTGCCGGCCTTGCCGCCCGACTGGGCCTCAACGACCTGCTCCTGCAGGGCCTTGGGCATGGCGCGGTATTCGAGGAACTCCATGGTGCTGCTGGCGCGGCCCTGGGACATGCCGCGGAGGCTGGTGGTGTACCCGAACATTTCGGAGAGGGGGACTTCGCAGGTGACGAGTTTGACGGGGTCACGATCTTCGGTATCGATGATCATGCCGCGGCGGGAACTGATGTCGCCGGTGACGTTACCGAGGTAATCGTTGGGGACGGTGACCACGACCTTCATGATGGGTTCGAGGAGGACGGGGCCGGCCCGCTCGACGGCTTCCAGAAGCGCGAGGCGGCCGGCCTGCTCGAAGGCGATCTGCGAGGAGTCGACGTCGTGGTAGGAGCCGTAGGTGAGGGTGGCCTTGGCGTTGATGAGTTGGTAGCCGAACTTGACGCCGGTTTTGGCGGTGGTGCGGATGCCGTACTCGATGGAGGGGATGAACTCCTTGGGGATGACGCCGCCGACGACGTCGTTATCGAAGGCGAAGTTGTCCTTGAAATCGAGTTCGGCTTCCTTGGCCTGATCGGCGAGGAAGGGTTCGAGGGTGATCTGGCAATCGCCGAACTGGCCGCGGCCGCCGGACTGCTTCTTGAAGAGGCCTCGGACGTCCTCGACCTTGCGGGTGATCGCCTCGCGATAGGAGACCTTGGGCTTGCCCACGGTGACGCCGATCTTCATATCGCGCTTGAGTTTGTTGGCGATGATCTCGAGGTGGAGTTCACCCATCCCGGAGATGATGGTGTCGCCGGTTTCTTCGTTGTAGGAATAACGGAACGAGGGATCCTCGCGGCGGATGACGCCCAGGGCCTCGGAGAGGCGGCGCTTGTCGTCCTGCGAGTTGGGCTCGATGGACATGCTGATGACCGGCTCCGGGAAGAACATGCGTTCCAGGAGGATCTGATCTTCGGGGTCACAGAGCGTGTCACCGGTGATCGAGTCTTTGATGCCGACGACGGCGACGATATTGCCGGCGGTGACTTCCTCGAGGGGGATGCGGGTCTGGGCGTGCATCTCGTAGATGCGGGAGCAGTTTTCCTTCTTGCCGTTGCCCGGGTTGACGAGGCGGCTGCCCTTGCTGAGGGTGCCGGAATAGACGCGCATGTAGGTGAGGTCGCCGTTTTTGTCGGAGACGACCTTGAAGACGAGGGCCGAGAAGGGGGCCTTGGCGTCGTGGGGGCGGCTGATGGCGACGGTCTTGTCGCGCGGGTCGGTGCCGGTGACGTCGGGCTTTTCGGTGGGGCAGGGGAGGTATTCGACGACGCAGTCGAGGAGGGCCTGGATGCCGATGTTGCGGAGGGCCGCGCCGCAGAGGACGGGGTAGCAGCGGCGCGAGATGGTGCCGAGGCGGAGGGCGTGACGGATCTCCTCGATGGTGATGGTCGATGGATCGGTGATGTACTTCTCGGTGAGGGAGTCGTCGAGTTCGGCGACTTTCTCGAGCATCAGTTGCCGCCACTTGGAGACGGTCTCGGCCATCTCTTCGGGGACGTCCTTCTCGGAGACGACCTCGCCCTTGTCGCCTTCAAAGTAGAACGCCCGCTGGGTGATGAGGTCGACGAGGCCCTTGTGGTCGTGGCCGAGGCCGATGGGGTACTGGATGGCGATGCCGTTGGCGCCGAGGCGGCTCTTGATGGTGGCGTAGGAGAAATCGAAGTTTGCGCCGATTTTGTCCATCTTGTTGACGAAGCACAGACGGGGAACTTTGTAGCGGTCGGCCTGACGCCAGACGGTTTCGGACTGAGCCTCGACGCCTTCTTTGCCGTCGAAGACGGCGACCGCGCCGTCGAGCACGCGGAGGGAGCGTTCGACTTCGATGGTGAAATCGACGTGGCCCGGGGTGTCGATGAGATTGAGTTTGTATTCGGCGCCCAGGTGAGTCCAGGGACAGGTGGTGGCGGCGGACTGGATGGTGATGCCACGCTCCTGCTCTTCTTCCAGGAAGTCCATGGTGGCGGTGCCCTCGTGGACTTCGCCCATCTTGTAGTTCTTCCCCGTGTAATAGAGGATGCGTTCCGAGACGGTGGTCTTGCCGGCATCGATATGGGCACAGATGCCAAAGTTGCGGGTGTGGGCGAGGTCGATGAGAGTGGAAACGGCCATTGCCAATTCTGCCTTTCAGTAACGTGCGGGTAAGGCTTTGCCGCCGTCCTTAGGCGGGGAGAAGCGTCACCGGTTGTTCAGAGATTCGGGTGGGATGTGCGAGCGAAGTGCGGTCGAGATGGAGGCGGATGGATGCGGTCGTCGGCAGGCAGTGGTCTGCATGCCGTGGTCAGTGCGGTTCGGGGTCGTCGTCATCCATAGGTGCCCGCGTTCTACTAATGGTCGAAACATTTGGCGTAAACCTTCGGAGGTTGCTGCCACCATCCGCCCTAGGACCCAATTTCCCGGAGCCGGATCAGGACATTCGTGAAGATTGATCGGTGAAAACACCTGAACTCGGGCGTTACCCGACGAGAAAGTGTAGGCTTTGCATGGTTTTAGATCAAGACGCTTGTAGACGGGTCGCCGCCTGGCTTGGGGCGGATTGCGGGTGGTTGAGCGGATGTTCAACTCTCGTGTGGCAATGGTGTTGCGCCCGCTAGTGTGGGGCGCGATGAGGCCGGGGGCTGCGGACCCTTGGCGGGGCTTCCGCCAAACGTGACGGGGTTGGCGGCGACGGCGTCCTCGGCGAGCTGGCGGATGCGATCGGCTTGCTGGCGGCGGAGTTCCTGCACGCGGACGCGGAGTTCATGGACCTTGGATTCGTGGCGAAGGTGACCGGCGACCGTGTGCAGGATCGACAATACCGCGGCGATCGAAATGCCAAGGACCGCGAGGACGGCGGGATTCGGGACGGATGTCACAAGAAAAGGATCGACCGGGAAACTCTCGGGCTTGACGATCTGTAGAATGCCCGAAGTGGATTATCCGGACATGAGGCTCAATATCGTCAGACGATGCAGGATCGTGGTGTATGCAGTGACGGCGCTTTGGCTGTTGAGCGTGACACCATGGGCGGTCGCCCAGAGTGAAACCGGCGAGGGGGGCGCGGTTGTCGGTGACACGACGGCGGATACTTCACTCGCACCTGTGCCATCGACCGGGGAAGTGAAGATTGAGGTGGAGCGGTATGGCGTGGGCGGGATGGTGCGCCGCGGCGAATGGGCGGGGTTTCGGTTGCGGCTGACGGATTCGATCGACACGCCGCGGAACGTGCTGGTGCGGCTGGAGGGGAAGGATCCGGACGGCGATCCGGCGGTCTTTCAGCAGGTGGTGACCCTGAGCGGGGTGGAGCCGGTGGGTTGCTGGCTGTACCACCGATTGCCGTACGCATTCGACGAACGCGGGCTGGTGGCGAAGGTGTACGAGGCGTTGGATGGGGGGGCATCGGGCAAGTATGAGGTTGGGCGGTCGTTGGGGCGGCTGCTGGTTGTGCCCCGGAACGCCTCGGCGATTCGTCCGCCGGGCGAAGCGATGATGGCGGTGATCGGGGACGTTGACTACGACCTGCAGTCGTATTCCGGGAACGCGCAGGATTCGATCCTGGTGCAGGGCCACGAAACGACGCGGCTGGTGGTGCTCTCACAGCCGAACGAGTTGCCGGATCGGGCGGTGGGGCTGTCGGCTCTGGATGTGATCGTGTGGGGGAACGGGGAACCATCGACGTTGGTGGGGCCGAACCGCCGGGCCCTGCGTGAATGGGTGGAGCGGGGCGGGCACCTGGTGATCATTTTGCCGAGCGCCGGGCAGACGTGGACGAACGAAAACTTGACGGACCTGTACGACATCATGCCGCTGGTGTCGGTGTCGCGCGAGGAGAATGCGGATCTGAAACCGATGCGGTACTTGATTACCTCGTCGCTCACGGCGAAGTTGCCGGAGCGCGGCCCGTTGCACTCGTTCAAGCCGCTGGCGAACGCACTGCCGGGGGAGGCGATGCCGATTCTGAATGATCCGAGCGGGAAGTGCGTGGTGGTCCGGCGGCTGGTGGGGGCCGGGGCGGTGACGTGGATCGGGATCGACCTGAACGTGGGGGATTACAAGCGACCGGACGCGATCGGGGCGGATGTCTTCTGGAATCGGATTTTGGGGAAGCGTGGCACGGGCGCGGAGCCGGATGCGAAGTCGCGGGCAGCGCTGGTGGGGACGCGGGATCGGACGCCGTGGGTATTTGATCAGGCGATACCGCTGGAGATAGGGAAAACGGGCCGCTCGGCGGCGGGGGTGCTGCTGGGTTTTGTGGTGTTCGGGATGTACTGGCTGATCGCGGGGCCGCTGGGGTATTACGTTCTCAAGCAGCGGGGGCTGCGGCAGCATGCGTGGGTGGCGTTTGTGGCCGCGGGCGGGGTGTTCACGGCGATTGCGTGGGG
>CAZJXA010000152.1:0-8068 GCA_964549785.1 uncultured Phycisphaeraceae bacterium
ACCCAGCTCGACGAAACCAAGGCGATCGGCCCGCGGATACCGAGACCGCGCGATTCTTGCAGCGCGCTGGACGGCGGGCCGATCGCCTTGGTTTCGTCGAGCTGGGTCGATTTGTCGGACCGAACGTCGCCGTCGACCTGGATGCGGAGCTCGGGGCCAGGTGGTACGGCCATTTGCGCTTCGACGCCGTGCGTCTGGTGGATCTGTGGGATGGCACGGCGGAGCATCCCTTTGGACCGTCGGATGTGGACGGCGTGTACGCCAGCACCAGCGAGCTGCTGCCCGAGGACATGGTCGGCCGTGAACTCTCGGTGCGTGTGGTCTCGGCCGAGGACCTCTACAAACCGGACGACGCCGTCGGGCGCGAGCTTTCCGTCCAGGTCGTCAGCGCCGACGACGATTACATCGCGCTCGATGTGGTGGGCCGGGAACTGTCTGTCCGGGTGACGTCAGCGGCCGATGACTTCCTTCCCTCGGACGTTGTCGGCCGCGAACTCTCCGTGCGGGTGGTCAGCAGCGAGGACGGCTATTTCGCCGAGGACGTGGTTGGCCGCGAACTTTCGGTTCAGGTCTTCCTGCCCGGTGACGACTTCGTTCCGCTAGATGTGATCAGCCGCGAGCTCTCGATCCACATCCCCTCGGCCAACCTCATCGCCGAGCAGGTGGACTTCTCGCCGGGGTTGGTCGAGGGCGGCGACACGCTGACCGTCACCTGGAGGGTGCGCAACGGGGGGCTGAACACGGCCACCGGGCCGTGGTTCGATCGTCTGTGGTTGAGCCAGGATGGGATTCTGGATCCCCAGGCGGACGTTGCCCTCACGGCCAGCACGGGCACGACGCTGTTCGCAGTGCCAGGGCCCCTGGCTCCTGGCGCCGAGGTGCTGAACACCCAACAGGTGGTCGCGCCGGACCTGCCGGGGCTCTTCTTCGTTCTGGCTCAGACCAACGCGACGGGGGCCGTCAACGAAGATGGCTTGCTCGGGGACAACGTGGTCGCGGCGGCCGCGCCGCTCAACATCGCGACCATCCTGCTGCCCGACTTGGTGCCGGGGGCGAGTTTGACGGGGGTGCCGACTGCGGCGGTGCTGTCGGGCACGGGGTTAACCGTGGGCTTTGGGGTGCAGAACTCGGGGCCTGGGTCGACGGTAGGGGGTTGGACGGATCAGCTTTACCTGGCGGTGGGGCAGAGTTTGAGTGGCGCGACGTTGCTCGCGAGCCAGGGAAGTGTGTTTGGGCTTCCGGCCGGTGGGAGCTATCCGAATCAGTTCCAGGTGAACTTGCCGGCGAACATCCAGGGCACGGGTTTCTACCTGGCTCTGGTGGTCGACGGTCCGGTGGGAGCGGGCAAGGTGGGCGAGCAAAACGAGGGCAACAACTTGGCTTTCGCCGGGCCTTTCGACATCGCCTTGCAGCCTCAGCCAGACCTGGTGGCGCAGTTCGTGACATCGCCTCAGGTGAATATCACCGAGGGCGCGATCCTGCCCAACGCCTTCGCCTGGCAGTTGGGCAACATCGGCGCTGGGCCGACCAACACCGGGGAATGGCAGGAGCGGCTCTACTTCTCGAAGACCGCCGATCCGGCGATCGGGCCGGACGACGTGCTGCTCGCGACCTTCTTCCGCTCGGGCCCGCCGCTTGGGCCGGGGGGCAGCGAGTCCCACAGCCTCGCGAGCGTGGTCGTGCCGCCCGGCACGGTCCCGCCTGGGGAGACCCAGGTGAGCGGGTACTTCAAGCTGCGCGTCGACAGCTCGAATGTGGTGGTCGAACTTGATCTGCCGCCCTTTGGCAAGGCCAACAACGTGGCCGTCTCGATCCAGGTGCCGCTCTCGAAAGCTGCGCTACCCAACCTGGCGGCGCAGTCCGTGGCGCCCGCGGGGCCGGCCATCGCAGGCTTTGCGCTGCCGATCCAGATCGCGGTGAGCCCGACCGGGGGTGTGACCCAGGGGGCGTACACACTTTCCTGGGCGGACCGCGTCTTCCTCGAGGCCACAGTGGGCGGGGCTTCCTTCCAACTCGGCAACTTCGACCAGTCGAACCAACCCAACGCGCAAGGTGTCTGGCAGGGTGTGCCCTACGCGAAGACCGTGTCGCCGGTGGTGCCGGCCCCCGTGCCGACCGGCGAGTACCGCCTGCGGCTGGTGGTCGATGCGAGCAACGCGGTGACGGAGGTCAGCGAGACCGACAATGAAGTGCTGTCCTCGCCCTTCCAGGTGGTCTTCGAGCCGGTGGACCTGGCGATCAGCCTGCCTGGGGCGCCGCCTTCGGGGGCCGTGAAACAAAGCATCCCCCTCTCTTGGACGGTCACCAACTTGGGTCCGGGCAAGACGATCCAGACATCGTGGGTCGACCAGGTGCACCTCAGTCTGGACGGCGTGACGCCGCTGGGCGCGGCGGTGGTTTCCGTGACCCGTTCGGGCGCACTCGCGGTGGGTCAGACCTACACGGTGAGCACGAGCGGCAGTTTGCCCATCCAACCGCCGGGGGATTACCAACTGCTCTTCCGCACGGACGTCAACGGCGTCGTGCCCGAACTCGCGCTTTTTAACAATAATGCAGCCCAGGCGTTGACCTTGTCGCCGGAGGCAGCGGACCTGGTGGTGACCGGTGTGCTCGCCGATCGCAACCTTGCTGAGGGCCAGCCCTTGCTGGTGAGTTGGACCGTCGAGAACCAGGGCAGCTTCCAGACCACCTCAAACAACTGGAGCGACCGCATTTGGCTCTCCAGCGAGCCGACCCTGAACCCCGGCGCGCTGGTGCTTGGCGACCTGCAGCATTCGGGGGCCCTGGCGGTGGGAGCCAACTACCTGGCTTCGCGCAGCGTGACGATCCCGTTTGGCACCATCGGGGTGCGGTATCTGATCGTCGAGACCGACCTACAGGGTCAAGTTTTTGAATCCAACGACCAGAACAACACCTCGAGCCGTCAGTTCTTGACGGTCGGTGCAACGGGGCTCGCGGACCTCACCGTGACCCAGGTGGCGCCTCAGGTGGCGAGTGTCACGGCGGGTCAGCCCCTGGATGTGCGCTGGACCGTGGCGAACGTGGGCGCGGGTGCCACGAATGCGCCCGACTGGGTGGATCGGGTGTACCTATCCCTGGATGCGGTGCTCAATCTAGGCATCGACCCGCAGATCGGCTTCCACGTGCACCAGGGTTTCCTGGGCAACGACCAGGACGTCGAGGTGGTGCGCACCTACAACGTGCCCGCGAACCTCGCCGGCAACTACTTCGTGATCGTGCGCACCAACGCGCAGGCGGAGGTGCTGGAGTCGGGTTCTGCGACCAACGTGGCCTTTGGAACCCAACCCGTGGCCGTGGGTTTGCCCCTGCCGGCGGACCTCGTCGTCGAAGAGGTGGAAGCGCTGGGCACCTGGGCGGTGAACGCGTCGGCGCAGATTCGCTACCGCGTGCGCAATATCGGGCAGAACACCGTGCAGGGCCAGTGGCGCGACGCGGTGTTTTTGACGAAAACCAGCGATGTGGACGGCGCTGCGACGCTTCTTGCCCAGTACACGGTCACTCCGCCCGGGCCCCTGGCTCCGGGGGAGAGCGTGCTGGTCGAGCGCGATCTGGGCAAGCTGCCCGGGGTGCTGCCCCAGAACTACCGCGCGGCGGTGCGCGCGGACATCTTGAACCAGATCCCGGAACCCGCCGGACTCGACGTCAACCTCGGCGCTTCGCCGCCGGTGGCCGTGGACATGGCGGCGCTTGGCCTTGGGGCGGGCGGCGCGATCGAGTTCGACCTGGCCAGCGGCCAGAGTGCTTGGTTCCAGATGACACCGCCCGCGGGCACCACGGTGCGCTGGACCGCGACCCACGACGAGTCCACGGCTTGGATCTCGCTCTATGGATCCGAGGGCCAGATCCCGACGCCGGGCACCGCCCAGGTGTCCGGTTTGATCCCGGTCTCGCCGCTACAGGCGGTGCTGATCGAAGGGTCGGCTGCGCCGGCGAACACCTGGTATGGCCTGGTCCGTGCGAGCACCGGCGCGCCGGCGGGTACACGGGTGCGGCTCGTCGCCGAGGTGGTGCCCCTGGAGTTGGCGGGTGTGCAGCCTGCCCTCGCGGGCGCCGGTGTGGTCACCCTGCGCCTTGCGGGCGAAAAACTTGCCGCCGTCGCGACGCCGCTGGACGTGCGCCTCAGCTTCGGCGCGGGCCCGGGCGGGTCGCCGTCGTTTGTGGCCAACGCGATCCTTTTCGACACCACGAGCGGGGACCTGCTCGCGCGCTTTGACCTCAGCGCGGCCCCCTTGGGAACCTACACCGTCCAGGTGCAGACGCCCGGTGCGAGCGAAGTCGCGGTGCTGCCGGCTGGCTTGGGTGTCGAGGCGCCCACGGCTCCGACGGTGGTGGTGCAAGTGGTCCCGCCCGTGGGCGTGAAAAAGGGCAGTGTTGGTTTTGCCACCGCGCGCATCCAGAACGCGGGCAATGTGAATCTGGAGCGCGGGCTGCTCACGCTGGTCCTCGACGCCGCGCAGGGTTCGGCCGCGGAGGGTGGACTTGACTGGGTTGCGCTCGGCGTTAGCGCTGGCGATCCGGCGCACCAGGGAGCCATCGACAGCCTGGTGCTGTTTGCTCCGACACTTGCGCCGGGGGCAAGCGCCGAAGCGGTGCTGAGCCTCAGTGTGCCGGCCAACTTCCCGGACAATCTGGCGACCTTTGGTCTGAGCGGCCGCCCGCTTTCGGGACCCCAGTGGTACCTGTCCGAAGCGCCGGCGCAGTTGAGTGTGCTCGGCCGTGTCGCGGAGGAGTTGCGCCAAGCCGTCTTGGCCTCGCCGCAGAGTCCCGCGGACTTGTTGGCGCTCGCTTCCAACACCTTCGAATGGAACCTCACCGCGACGGGGGCATTCATGCCCTATTTGGGCTCGGCGCTCAGCGTGGCTCCTAAGGCGCAGCCCCTCGGGGTGTTGTTGGACGCTTTGGTTGCGGCGGTTTCCACGACGCTGGGATCCGGCGCCGCGCCCGCCGCCTCGGCGGTGGACGAGGTCCGCGGGCAACTGGCGTGTTTGGTCTTCGCGGACACCGCCCTTTTGTGCCAGGACCTGGTTCCCCCCGCGGTCTGCAACGCAGGTGTCAGCGGCGCCCCGCTGTTGATCTCGGCGGGCTCGAACATCCCGATCGCGGCGGTTTGCTGGCCGACGCCGACCTCGCAGGATCCCAACGAGAAGCGGAACAATCCGGGCTTCGGACAGCAGCAGCAGGTCGCGGCACAGGCTCCTGTGGATTACCGCATCGAGTTTGAAAACATCGCGAGCGCTCAGGCGTCGGCGAGTTTTGTCGAGATCCTCGATCCCCTGCAAGCGGGCCTCGACCCGGCGAGTTTTGAGCTGCGCACCATCCGTTTCGGCGAGACCGTGATCGAAGTGCCGCCGGGCAACTCCTTCTACTTCGGCGCCGTGGATTTGACCGAGTCCTTGGGCGTAATCGTGCAGATTTCCGCGGGGCTGGTCTTCTTCGACGGCCAAATCGAAGATCGTTTTGCAGCGAACGGCTTGGGCCGACCGGAGGGTTTTGAGGGCAGCGGTGCGGCCGTGCTTTGGAACCTGTTGGCCATCGATCCGGCGACGGGTTTGCCGCCGACCAGCGGACTGGAGGGCATTCTGCCGCCCAACTCGCCCGACCAAGACGGCACCGGGCACGTGGAGTTTGCCACGGGGATCACCCCGGGTCAGAGCAGCGGTTCGCCCATCAGTAACCGGGCCAAGATTCAGTTTGATGTTGAGCCGCCGCTAACGACAAATGCCGTTACAAACACCGTCGACAAGCTCGGGCCCGAGAGCCAACTTACGGGCGCGTTTGTCGGTCAATCGAATGGCGCCGAAAGCGCGGCCGCAGGTGTGGTTGAACTGACATGGAGCGCTGAAGACGACTTTGGTGGCAGCGGCGTGCTCGACCACACGCTTTATGTCTCCGTGGACCATGGCCCGTTCGAAGCGTTCCTGGTGAACACGGAGGCAACGGTGGCGAGCTTCCCAGTGGAGTTCGGTCGCTCGTACGCTTTCCATGTGCGTTCACGCGACAACACTGGCCAGGTCGAGCCCACGCCAACGTCCCCTGGGTTTGAGATTTTCGTGGGCACAGACTGCAACGGCAACGGTGTAGACGACGCGCTGGATGTCGCCAGCGGAACCAGCTTCGACTGCAACTTCAACGGCATCCCCGACGAGTGCGAGTTGGACTCCAATGGCGACGGCATCCTTAATGCCTGCGCGCCGCTGACAGCGGACATCGCCTCCGTCTCGGTGAGCGCAGGCGGGGTGCAACAACTAAGCCTGCAGGCTGGACTGTCGAACGCAAACCGCGCCTTCCTCTTTGTAGGCTCCCTCTCCGGGTCCCAACCGGGAGTGGTTGTGGACGGTCTGAAGCTGCCCCTCAACCCCGACGCGTACACGGCATTCTTGTTCGCTGCCCCCTCGGCCAGCCTGTTGCAGCCCATGTTCGGCCAACTGGACGAGCAGGGCCGGGCCAAGGCCCAGGTGACCGTGCCCCCCGGACTGTTGCCCTCGGCGCCCGGCCTGCACCTGAGCCACACCTACCTCGTCTTCGACATCGGGCCGGTCTTCGCCCCGCGCCCGGTCACCCTGCGGCTGCTTCCCTAACGCCAACCGCTGCGGGCTACTTGTGCCGGGCCTCGGCGAACTGTTGCTCAGCTCGTCCCCGGGCCCGTTCCAGGTGGCGAGCGGCCTCTCCGACACTGGCGCGACGAACCTCCAGTTCGCGCTGCCGAACCTGCCCCAACTGGTTGGCCTAGAAGTTGCGTTCCAAGGCGCCCATGTCGCGCTCTCCTTACCCGGTACTCCGGCGGGAGCTGAGCAATGCCCTGGTGGGCGTCGTGCAGCCCTGAGGTCGGTTCCATCGGGATGTCCTGGGCTAGGGCCGGCCGCGGCGCCGCCAAGAGCGCCCCCGCCGCGCAGTCACGCGTCGCGCTGAGCGCGGGCCGCGGCGCGCCCGCGGCAATAGCCGCGACCGCATCGACACGCGCCGCCCGTTGTCGTTGCCGCGCGACTTCTCCATGAGTACCATCACTGGAAGAACGGCGGGCCGCTCACCCCTTGCCAACACGCAGGGGCCTACATATACACTGTGTCCGCGCACATCATCGCGTGCCAGGAAGGGGTCCCCCTGCCTTGCCGGCTTTAAAAAAATGCCGCGGCACAGTACTTTACACAACTGGCGGCTTGCGGAGGGGCGCCCGTCCATCCGGTCTCCGGAACGCCCATGCAAGCCCCGCCGGGCTTCCCCACAAACACTTGCTGCCCGTGAGCCATCAGTGAGATTTCAACGTAAAATGACTACAATGACTTTCAGTGTCCTTCTTCCCCTAGGGCTTGTCGCGTTGGCCCTCGCCTCACTCGCGCAAGGCCCCGCAAACCCGACCCCGACCGACCTTCCGCCCGCATCGATTCCGTCGGAGTTGATTTTGCCCGACGAGCGCGGGTGCTCGTGGTCCAATCTGCCTGCGCCCACGGGTGTCGAAATCTCTCTGTCGGCCGATGTTTACACAATCGGGCGCGCGGTCTGGTTCGAATGGAGCGCGAAGCCGCCGGGCGCAGGGCTGGAGGGAATCGTCACTTCGTCCGTGGTCGAGTACACATTGCCCTTCTGGCCGACGGCATTCGAAGGCACGTGGGAGCCCGGGACGGTCTACGTCGGCGGACTCAATGATCGCGGTGTGACTAAGGTGTTCCGAATCTCCGTCGGGCAGCCAGTATTCGGCTATTCGCAGTCTAGCGGTGGGGAGGTGGCTCCCGTTATCGCCCCGGGTTCCATCACTCACGTTGAGGAAGTTCTGTCGGTCAAGCAACCCGGCAAACACCTCATCGCGGGCATCTGGTCCAACTTGGGCGATGCGTCCCGTCTAATGGTTCAGTTCCATGACTCAGCGGACGTTTTCGACTACCATCTGAGCACGGAGAGCTTCACTCTGTTGCTGAGTCGGGAGAACCAAGCGGCAATTCATGTGGTTCCGTTCTTGAGTGCCCGCTACGACCGCGCGCAGCGATTTGTGCACGCGGACCACGGTTACGTGTACTCGCTTGGCACGTCTGGAATACACGGTCCGAAGCCC
>CAZJXA010000153.1:0-8054 GCA_964549785.1 uncultured Phycisphaeraceae bacterium
GCACCAGCCAGGAGGTGAGCATCAATCTCCCCGCCGAGTACGCCGAGTACCGCGAGATGATGGCCGGCGGCGACGTGACGCGGATTGATACCTCGGAGGCCGCGCTCCAGATCGACACGCTCCGCGACGCCGTCCGCAAACTCGGCCACGTCAACCTGGACGCCATGGCCGAGGAGCAGACGCTCGAGCAGCAGAACGAGTCGCTCGTGAGGCAGGTCGCCGACCTGGACGCCGCCCGCGAGCAGCTCACCGCGCTCATCGAGAAGCTCAACCAGGTCAGCCGCGACCGCTTCGGCGAGGCCTTCACCAAGATCCAGGAGAACTTCGGCGGCGGCGAGGGGATGTTCCGTAAACTGTTTGGCGGCGGCAAGGCCGAGGTGCGGCTCATGCCCCTGACCAAGGAGGTCGAGGGGCCCGACGGCACCATGCAGAAGGTAGTGACCGATCAGTACGACCTGCTCGAAAGCGGGATCGAGGTCATCGCCAAGCCCCCCGGCAAGGAGCCCCGCTCCATCAGCCAACTCTCCGGCGGCGAGAAGACCCTGACCGCCGTGGCATTGCTCATGTCCATCTTCCGCAGCAAGCCCAGTTGCTTCTGCGTGCTGGACGAAGTGGACGCCGCGCTAGACGAGGGCAACGTCGCCCGCTTCAACCACGCCATCCGGCAGTTCACCGACATGTCGAGTTTCATCGTCATCACGCACAACAAGCGGACGATGCAGAACGCCGATCGGCTGTACGGGGTCACGATGCAGGAGCGGGGCGTGAGCACCCGCGTGAGCGTGAGATTCGAGGACGTGGGGAAGAACGGCGAGATCCGCCGGGCGGCGGAGGAAGCCGCGGCCGGAGCGCGGATCGCGGCCGAGGGACCGCCGTTGATCGAGATCGTCCCGATGCGGACGCCGCTGGCTTCGGGCGTCTTAAAGTGACGGGTCGGGTATGCGGAGGGGGCCGGAACGGGGCAAGGATGGGTGCGGCGTATCCACACAACATCCGCGACAACGTATTGAGCGCGGTCGTCCTTCTTCAACGCCGTGCTCATACTCTTGTTTCTGGAAACATTTGATTGTCTCGCCTTCACTTCGGCGTTCTGCTCTTAGCTCTCGCAGCGCCCCTCTCCCCCCGCCTACCGTTCTTCCCGCATCAGCACACCGCCATCGCGTACAGAAGGGGCTCGCCTTGGGAATGGCTTGGCAGAACGTCAAGTGGCTCGCGTGGCTCGCCAAGGGCGGCGTCAAGTTCGGCCGTTCGCTGACGCTGGGCCGCCAGAACCTCTACATGAACGAGGCCGAACTCTCGGAACTCCTCTCCAAGTTTGGCTTCTCCGCCCAGGACCAAGCCCGCTTCCTTTCTCCCAAGCCCAAGTACGCCGAGCCCCTCTTCCAACTCCTAGGCGCGGACAAGGTCGACTCCATGGACGCGTCTTCGTACGAGCACGCCTCGTTTGTCCATGACCTCAACGAGCCACTCCCCCCCGAACTTCGAAACTGCTTCGACCTCGTTTTTGACGGCGGCACGCTCGAGCACGTCTTCAACTTCCCCGAAGCGCTCCGCAGCGCCATGGCCCTGGTCAAGGTCGGCGGCAGCCTTGTCTCCAACCAGGTCTTCAACAACATGGTCGGTCACGGCTTCTATTGCTTCGGCCCCGAGGTTTTCTACCAATCCCTCAGCGAAGAGAACGGCTTTGTCCTGAAGAACGTCCGCATTTACGAGCGTTACCCCCGAAGCCCCTGGCACCAACTCCCCGACCCGAACACCCTCAAGTCCCGCGTCCGCCTCATCTCTTGGGGCCTTGAGAGCGAGATTCTCATCCACGCCGTCAAAGTCGCCGACGTCCCCATCTTCCGCCGCTGGCCGCAGCAGAGCGACTACCTCGACGCTTGGTCCGCCCCGGGCGATCTGCCCAAGGCCCAGAACGACGCTCATATCCGCTTGGGCGTCAGTACCGCGGGTCCGCTCGGTTCGCTCAAGGCCTCGGCCATGCGCCCCCTCCGCCGCCGCGCCTTGGCCTCGCCAGTGCTCGGCCGCCTCGGGAAATACTGGCTCAATGTCAAGAACTTCGGCCTCCGCGCCCAGCAGACTCACATGGGCATCGACGACCCTTTCCAAGGCGGCGGCCCGCCACGCGCGTGAGCGGGACTGTTGCGGTGTTTCGGCCAAGGCATGCGGCGCGCCCTCAGCGCGGGGACGTCGGGAACTCGCGCTCCGATCCACTGTTTCGCCAAGACTGCCAGCTCGACCTCGCCGCCGTTGAGCCAACCGCTGTGCGCGGGCGCCGTAATCGACGCGTGCGGGCCATGCTTTGGGCACAGGCGACGGGCGTGCGTGTTTTCTTGATGAGTTGCCCCGGCTTCTCGTCCACTGGAACCCCCGGACGCCGCGAATCGTGCGGTGGCTTGCAGACCTTCTGCACGTTATTCATTGCGCACACGAACTCGGCGTTGCGTCCCGGCCGGATGCACCACATCGGCTCCGATGCGGCTTGATCTCGCATCAGTCTATCGCCCGGCTTTTTCGGCGTACTCGACCTCGGCCATGATCTTCATGATGTACGTCTGGAAATCGTCGTGCAGGATCTTCATGGTCCCCGAGTTCATCATGTCCTGGAACGATTTCTCGCGCGCGATGTCACGCATGCGGTGGTCCCAACTGCGGAAATACTCGACGGGCAACTGCTGCTGGCGATAGCTGAACCACACGATCTCGAAGACCGAGAGTTGCATGAGGTTGAAGAAGTACTCGCGGATATCGTCGTCGGAATGGAGGCTCTTGACGTCGTGCCGGTAGACGTGGGCGAGTTTGGGGTTGTCGACCCGCATCCGTCGCAACTGCATCTGCATCTCCACGAGTTTGGTGAAGTTGGCGACGTGGGCGGCCTTGCGGTGGTGCCTGAACTGGACCGCCGCGAAAATGAACCCGCCGGCGATGGCCAGCGAGGAGATCGACTGGAGAACGAGGGCGAGGTGCGCGGCCTGCATGAAAGACTGTAGAGCGTTTCCCCTATAATGCTCCCAGTCCCTTGGGAGGTCCGCCTGTGCCAACGTCCGACCACGCGCTGTCCGCGACTGTTGCTGTTCCGCCCTCGGTGCCGGCCCGGCTTCCGGTTCCGGCACGGGTCCGGCTCGCCGCGGCGATCGTCCCGGCCTCGGTGCTATGCCTCGCGGTCTTGGTAGCCCAACTATTCGCGGCACCGCGGTTTGCGGAGATTTTCACGGACTTCGGGGTTGACCTGCCGGGGTTGACGTTGCTAGCCCTCGGGAACGCACGGTGGCTTGGGGGCGGACAGCCCGGTCAGGCGTACCCCATGTGGCCCGCGACGGTCTTCGCGTTGGCCCTCCTGATCGGCGGGTCCGCGGCGGCGGGGCCGCAGAACCGCGGGTCTCGGATGGTGCTGCACGGGTTGTCGCTCCTTGGCCTGCTGGGCGTGATCGCCCTGGTGGTGGCGTATGCGCAGCCGCTGGTCGGGCTGCAGGCCGCGCTGAAGGGTCCCTGACCTATCGGGGGACGCGGTTCGTGGGACGCCGTTACTTTCCGATGCAGAAGGTTGAGAACACCCGGCCGAGGATGTCGTCCGGGGATATCCGCCCGGTGAGTTCTTCGCAGGCGTCGAGGGCCGAACGCAGTTCGTTCGCGGCCAGTTCGGGGTGATTCCAACGGGACTGATCGGGTTCGGACGCGGCGAGAGTGAGCGCGGCGTCGAGCCCGTGGAGGGCGAGCGCCGCCGCGCGGCGATGGCGGGGCACGATAATCGATGCGGCGTCGGCGGGCGAAATGGCGACGGCGTCGGCGATCGCGCGCTTGAGGGTCGCCAGGCCGAAGCCGTCGAGGCCACAGACCGAGACGGCGTCGGCGATTGCGGTCGGGAGTGTCGCCGGGGCGGGTTGATCGGCAAAGGTGCGGACGCGGATCAGGCGGGCGGCAAGTTCTGGCATGCCCCGGTTCGCGAGTTCTTCGGTCTTGAAATGCCCGGATGGGTGGCACCAGAGCACTGCGTCGGCGCGTCGAAGCGCATCAAGGGCCGCGTGTTGGGCGCTGCGGCCTACCTCGCCGGTCGGTTGCTCGTCGAGCCCCGGAAGGTCCGCGAGGAGCACGGAGCCGGCCAGCGGCGCAACATCCGCCAGTGACAGTTCCTCCTCGATCACGTCGCGTGTTGTTCCGGCGATCGGTGAAGTAATCACCCGGTCGCGTCCGAGGAGTGCGTTAAAGAGGGTTGATTTGCCGGCGTTCGGGGCGCCGAGCAGGACGACGCGCGGCAGGACCGCTGATGCGAGGGTCGATGCCGGGGTCGCCAGGGCAGAACGCATCGCTGCCGCGAGCGTGCCCGCCCGCTCGAGGAAGCGGGTGGGCGTGATCGCGACCACGTCTTCGGCGTCGGTAAAGTCGATGCCGGCTTCGGTGAGCGCCAGGAGCGACGCGACGGCCTCGGCCCATGCGCAGAAATCGCGGCCAACCTCTCCGGAGAGGAGCCTTGCCGCCGCGGCAAGGTGGGAGGTTTGTGTCGCGCCGATCAGCGCGGCAACGCCTTCGGCTGCTTCAAGCGTGAGTCGTCCGTTGAGGAACGCACGGGCCGAAAACTCGCCGGGTTGGGCCTGGCGGACACCGTTGCACGCGGCGGCGGCGTCCACAATGCTGTCGGCGATGAAGGGGTTGCCCACCACGAGCAACTCAACGGTGGCTTCGCCGGTAAACGAATGCCCTTCGGGAAAGAATGATGCGAGCCCGGGGACGATGCCCAGCGGCGGGAGCACAATTCGCACCGGTCCGTCGGGTGGCGTGACGCCCAATGTCGCGGCGGTTTCGAAGGCCTTTGTGCCCGACAGGCGGATCAGGGAACGGAGAGCCCTGCCGCGGGCGGACGAGATCGCGACGATGGTGGCGGGAGCAGACAAAGGGGGGATGCGACGAGAGGAATGGCGTCAGCGCTTTTTACCGGTGCGGCGGCCTTTTTCGAGGGCTTCACGCTGCTTTTGTTCGGCGAGAGCCTGCATGCGGGCCATGAAGCCGACGGGGGCGGGCTTGCCGATACCGCTCTTTCCGCTACCGATGACGACCGGCTTCTTGGCCGGGGTCAGGAGATCGTTCTTGGTGATGTGGCTGCGGATCCAGCGTGATTCGAGGATGCCCAGCGTGCTGTTGGCGATGAAGTAGAGAGCAAGACCGGAGGGGGCGTTGTACATGAAGAGCGGGAACATGAAGACGGTCATCCACTTGATCATCTTCTGCTGCATCTCCTGCTCGGGGGTGAGCGTTGCGGCGGTGGGCGGCGTCAGATACTTCTGCTGAATGAAGAAGACGACACCCAAGATGAGGGGGAGGATGTTAAGCGAGGTGAGCGGCCCCAGGAGCGGAATCTCCCACGGGTTGGCCGAGTTCTCGGCGAAGAACCAGAATCGGTCGGGCTCGGCGAGGTCGCCCAGAAACCACCAGAAGGGCGATGATTGCGGCTGGATGTTCTGGAAGAGCCCGAAGAAGGCGTGCTCGTGCCGGAGTTCGACGGCGAAGTAAAGAACGGCATAGAGCGCGATCCAGACGGGGGTTTGCAGGAACATCGGGATGCAACCGAGCATTCCGGCCGGGCTGATGCCCTCCTCGCGCCACAACTTGGCGGTTTCTTCCTGCAGCTTCTTGGGGTCGCCGGTGTACTTCTCCTGAAGGATCTTCTGCTTGGGGCCGACGGCCTGCATCTGCTTGCCGAATCGCTGCATGCGGATTTGCGACCAGCGGGTCACGGGGTGCAGGACGGTGCGGACAATGACGACCAGGAAGATAATCGCGAGCGACCAATCCCGGAAGATGTAGTCGTGCAGCATGTGGAGAAGGCCCAGGAGGGCCTGGGTCATCCATCCGAACGTGCACCATCCGCACATGCCGCCGAAGTTGTAGACAACCAGTTGATGAAGGTTGAGGCCCGCGAGGAGCGGTTCCGAGCGGATCAGTCGGCGGTCCATGGGCCCTGCGTAGAGGCCCATCGAGACATCGGCCGTTCCTCCGGCAACGACCAGCAGCGGCTTGCTGGTGACGATCACCGATGCATACTCGGAACCCGCCGACGCCGACGGCGGGATGATGGTCGTGATCGTCTCAACCCAGCCGAGGGTCTTATCCGGCGTCGTGAGGGAGAGATCAAAGAGCGAGTGCATCGCGACGCCGAAGTACCGGTTCGTGACCCCGGCCCAGGCGACCGTTTCGGAATCGGTGGCCGAATCTTTGGTCGGCCAGACGACTTGCTGCGTCCCCTTCGTTTCGGGCTCACCCAGGATTTTGGAGTGGTCGAGTTCATGGTCGCCGCTGACCACCGCCGAGCGCGAAGGATCACGCGAGGGGTCCAGCAGGTACCCGAACCGCATTTTTCGCTTGTCGCCGCCATAACTCTTCGCGTCCTGGTGAAGTTCGGTGGGACCAAACTGCTGCCAGACGAACCGCAGCGGACGCCCTGATTGGTTCTCGACCCGCTGACGGATCACGATGTCGTACGAACCCGGGGAGATCGAGTATGCTCGGTGAAGGCGCAACGCCGGGGCATCGCCGGCGTCGACGATGAACGCCTCGAACTCGCCCGCCGCGCCGCCCGGAACGGCCCGCCAGACCCGCTGCCCGGCGTTTGGCACCGAGCGGATGTTGATCCACAGGACCCGTGAGATGTCCTGGTCCTCTTCGGCGACGGCGATCTGAAAGGCCGAGAACGGGATCTGGGCTTCGCCCCCCCCCGGCAGTTGCAGCGTTTCCTGCACGGCGACGTGCTTGCCGTCCTTGATCGTGTCGAAGTGGTTGGCTAAATCGAGTCGGTCAATCCCGGCACCGACCTGTGAGAAGACGAGGCGCTGCTTCGCCGAAAGTTGGGGGTCGAGGGAACCAAGTTCCGCAGGGACCGGGGCTTCGGTAGCGGGAAAAGACCGAACAAAAAAGTTGGCGCGGGCGATGGCGGCGCCGGAATCGACCGGCAGGGCCGCGGCCGGCGACTGGGACGCTGAGGCCGCCGGGGCGACAACGGTACCGGGGGAACCGATGGATGCCGTCCCGTCCGGTGGTACCGTCGGCACGTCGGCACCGGGCAGTGCGGCAAACGGCGGGACCAGCGGGCTCGGAGCCGCATCAGGAGTCGAGGTTGAACCTGACGGCGCTGCCGCGAGATCGGCGGGGGCGGGCTTCCGCGTGGTGGCACGGAAGACCATGATCGAAAGTCCGACGGCGACCACAATCAAAACAGTCGGGATGAAAATGCGTAAAAAGTGGTTCTTCGGCTGGGGCATTCGGGCGGATTCCGTGTCAGGTTCCGGCGCCGCGGCGTGAAAACAACGCCGCGCACACCCCTGGCCGCAACGATAGCGGTGCCGCCCCCTGCACACGACCGCGGAATGCACGTGGCGTCTATCAATCGCCGCGTTTGGTGGGGCGATCGACGGCTCCGCCGAACGACGGCGGCGGGACGCACGCGGGCGCACATCAGGGGCGGAGGCGACCGATGCGGACGGCGACGGTTTCGCGCACGGGCTGGCCGGGGCTGGATGCCGGGGTGGGGGTGAAGGTGGCGATCAAGTCGGCGGTCTGATCCGGCAGCCTGTCGCCCGTGGGGGTACCCCGATCCAGGAGCGAGAGGCGGAAGGAGTAGTACGGGCCGACCGCCGACGAGCCGGTGTTCGCGCTGGCGGCGGCGGCAGGGATCGTCCATGTCGCGAATGGGGCTGGCTTGGGAGCCCCCGGCTTGGTGTCGCCGGAAGGCTTCGCGACGAGATCGAAGGTGAACTCCCCGCGGATCAGGAGGGAGGCGGGATACTTCTCGCCGAAAAGGTAGATGGTGAGATCGACGGTATCGAAATAGCCGTTGACGTCGGTATCTTGCGGCGGTGTCGAGGAAATCCAGACTTTGCCCACGGCGATCGATGTGGGTTGCGGGCGCGGCTGCGGTTTGTCGGCGGGGCCGTCGGAGATGCACGCTGGCAAGGCCACCAGATAGCAGAGGGCAGAGAGCAGAGAGCAGCTTCGGAATCGATGAGAAGGTGCCATCGGTTTTATCGCTCGCGGCGCGGGGTGGGTGTGTAGGCCGGGGGGAGGGT
>CAZJXA010000154.1:0-8039 GCA_964549785.1 uncultured Phycisphaeraceae bacterium
GTCATCAACAACTACCAGAAGGTGCAGGACATCGAGCAGCACCGCTTGCTCGCCCCGGACACCAGCGAGCACCGCGTCCGGGAACTCGTTCGAGAACTCGACGCAATCCTCAAGGCCCGCGATGAGCAGCCGCGCGGGTCCAGCCCAGCACCTTTTCCGAGACCACTCGACCCTTGACCCGTCCACGCGGTCCTCGCGCGGCAGGTGTTCCCGCCCGTTACGTCCCGCCTTGCTCCCAAGTGTGCCTTCCCCCGGCCTGCTCTTCCTCTGCCCTCCCGAGGTTCTCATGGCGGACGCTTCCTCTCCCTCGCCCAAGTCCAAAACCATCCTCGACCGCATCGAACGCCTGGGCAACAGCCTGCCCGAGCCCGCGATTTTGTTCGCCATACTGGCCGCGCTCGTCGTGGCGGTGTCGGCCGTGGGCTCCGCCGCCGGTTGGAAGGTCCAGCCGCTCATCCCCACCCTCGTCTTGGTGCCAGAACTCGATCCCGCCGGGCGGCCTGTCGAGGACGCCGCTGGAAAGCCGTCGATGGTCCCCAAACTCAACGAACGCGGCACGCCCGAAGTCGAGTTAATAGGACAGACCGACAAAAGCGGGGTTCCCATCGAACTCCGCCCCAAGAGCCTGCTGACAAGCGATGGCTTCTACTGGATGCTCTCGTCCATGGTCCGAAACTTCACCGGACTGCCGGCATTGGGCCTCGTCTTCGTCTCGATGCTCGGCATCGGCCTGGCAGAAAAGTTTGGCCTCTTCGGGGCCCTGATGCGATGGCTCGCCCTCATCACGCCCCGCCGATTCCTCACCCCCATGATCGTCCTCATCGGCGCAAACGCTTCGGTCGCCTCCGACGCCGGATACATCATCCTTCCGCCACTCGCCGCCGCCTTATACCTTGCCATCGGCCGCTCGCCAATCGCCGGGTTGGCCGCGGCATTCGCGGGAGTGGCGGGCGGGTTCGGTGCCGGGGTGTTTCCCACCGCCGCCGACGGATTCCTCGCCGGTGTGGCCACCCAGGCGGCCCACATCATCGACCCCAACTATCACGCCGTCGACGCCACGCACAACCTCTACTTCAAGGCCCTCAGCAGCATCGTGGTCATGCTCGCGGGTTGGTTCGTGACAGACCGTATCGTCGAGCCTCGCCTGCAACGACAGATCCCGGTCGTCAGCGGCGATACCTCGGCCGTGACCGACCTCGCCCTCAGGCCGATCGAAAAGCGGGGCCTGATGTGGGCGGGCTTGGTTGCAGTGGTCGTCCTCGGCGGCTTCGCTTCCGCCATCCTCATCCCCGGTGCCCCGCTAAACGGCACCGGACAGCCCGCGCTGGCCAGCGGTGCGCCAGCCCCGGGCGAGCGGGCCGGAGACCGCTGGTCGCAGGTGATCGTCCCCATGATCTTCCTGACGTTTCTTCTGCCAGGGATGGCGTTCGGGCTTGTCACCGGTGTCCTGCGCAAACAGGCCGATTTCATCGAGGCGATCTACCACGGCATCCGCACGATCGTGCCCGTCCTCGCCATCGCCTTCTTCATGGGCCAGTTCGTCAACTATTTCCAGTACACCGGCCTCGACCGCATGCTCGCATATGCGGGCGGTTCGCTGCTCGTGCAGGCCGATCTCCCCGTACCGATTCTGATCGTCCTCTTCGTGTTGCTGGTGGTCCTCGGCGACTTCGCAATGAGCGGAATGCTCAGCAAATTCGGCGTCCTGGCGCCGATCTTCATCCCCATGTTCATGATGGTGGGCATGAGCCCAGAACTCACCACAGCCGCATACCGCATCGGCGACAGCGTCGTAAATATCATTACCCCCCTGAACAGTTACCTGCTGATCATCCTGGTCGCGCTACAGAAGTACAAAAAAGACGCCGGACTCGGGACTCTGATCTCCCTCATGCTCCCCTACTCACTGGTCTTTGGTACAGTCTGGACAGCGTTCCTGCTGATGTGGTACTACTCCGGCCTTCCGCTGGGCACCGATGCTCCGCTGCACTACGTGCCGGCCTCGTGAGGAGTCGCAACCCTCCTCATCACCGGGTAGACTCCGCGACTGACCGATAATCTCCGATCGGGCATCAACCTCGCTCCCGTCGCATCCGTTGTCACCAAGCCCCGGCGTTCAGACACCCACGGAGCATCCCATGCCTGATCTGCCCGCCCACATCCTCGGTGCAGCCGGCACCGATGCCGCCACCAGCCTCCTCTCCATCAGCCCCCCGGTCCTCTTCTTCTTCCTCGGTGTCATCGCGGTGCTCGTCCGCTCCAACATCGCCATTCCCAAGGCCGCCACCAAACTCCTCTCGCTCTATCTCCTCTGGGCCATCGGCTTCAAAGGCGGCGTAGAACTCGTTGCCAGCGGGTTTACAGCAGACGCCGTCAAGGCCGTTGCATTGGCCCTCGCACTCTCCCTCGCAGTTCCCGCCTGGGCATACCTCGCCCTCCGCCGGGTTGTCCCAGCCCGCGACGCCGCGGCAATCGCGGCATGCTTCGGATCGGTCAGCGTCGTGACGTTCCTCACCGCCTGTTCCTCGCTCGATCAGAGCGCTACACCCTTCAGCGGACACATGGTGGCCGTAATGGCGATCATGGAGTCGCCCGCCATCGTCCTCTCTCTCGTTCTCCTCAATCTCGACAAAAAACGAAACCAAGAGAACCCGGCAACCCCAAACCCAACCCCAAACCCAGCCATAGCCCCCGCCGCGTCCGCCTCACCCCGATTGGCAACACTCCTCCACGAGTCGCTCCTGAACGGCCCCGTGCTGCTGCTGCTCGGCAGCATCGTGGTCGGAGTCCTGACCGGTCAAAGAGGCTACGCCGCCTTCAAACCCCTCTGCACCGACGCCTTCCCCGGTGCACTCGCGTTCTTCCTCCTCGACCTGGGTCTCATGGCCGCACGACGCTGGCGAACAGTTGCTCGAGCGCCGCGGCTGCTGCTGGCCTTCGCGATCTTCGCCCCCCTCGTCAACGCGGCAGCAGCCATCGCCGGCTCAAAGTTGCTCGGCATCGGCAAAGGCGACGCCATCCTCCTCGCCGTGCTCGCGGCATCCGCCTCATACATCGCGGCACCCGCTGCCCTCCGACAGGCCATCCCGAAGGCCGATCCAGCCCTCTACGTCTCGCTCTCCCTGGGGGTGACGTTCCCGTTCAACATCATCGTGGGAATCCCGCTCTACTCAGCCGTAGTGGCTTGGTGGTGGTGATCTCCCGGCCACAACGCCACGCCATACAACTTGCTACACCACGCGCTACGAGTTGAGGTGCCACAGGCTCACGTTCAACACCGATGCAAACGTAACCCACGCCAAATACGGCAGCATGAGCACGCCCGCGGTCGTCGAGATGCGCCAAAACGCCACAGTCGTCGCGATGATGGCCACCAAGAGCGCGATGATGTCGAACACGGCCAACCCAGGACGGTGGAGCCCGAAGAAAATAATCGACCACGCAACGTTCAGAACCAACTGAACCACAAAGAGCGTCATCGGTGTAGATCTCACCCGCCCCGTCTTCACATACACCAGCCACGCCGACACCGCCATCAGTCCATACAACACCGTCCAGACCGGTCCAAATAGCCAGTCAGGCGGCTGGAACGAAGGACGCTTCAGCGTCTGAAACCAGCCCGACACCGAACCACCCGTCGCAAGCCCCCCAACCGCCGCCGCGCCATAGCACACGACCATACACACCACCAGCGAGACGACCTTGCGCATCCGTGTCATGGCGGACTCTATGAGCGGCAACCCTCTCGAAAGCCCGTTTCTCCCGATCGCGCAATGAAATCGGGCGAGGGATTCATCCCTCGCCGAATCAATGAACATCATGCCGGAACAATCCGCTCCGGGATCGCACGCGGCTTACCGCCGCCGACGCAGCGCCGCCAGCCCGCCTATGCCGAGAAGGGCCGCCGCGCCGGGCGCGGGGATGACGTCGATCGTCGTGCTGAAGATGATGCCGCTGACGCCGAAGCCCTGATCGCGCTGGTAGAGATACAGCGTGTTCCAGCCCGGGCCAAAGGAGATGAACTGGGACTGGAAGGTCGAACCGCCAAAGTTGCCGAGGACCGTCGCGTAGACGCCCGTACCGTTGACATAGAGGAAGTCGGGGTTTGCGCCGCCGTAGAGGAGGTCGCCGCCGGAGTCATCGACCGCGAACTCCATGTTCAGAAAGCCGCCGGTGGCTGAGGCGGTGGTGACAAAGAAGGGGACGGCGTAGAGGCTCGAGCCCGATAAGCCGAAGCCGGTGCCACTGGTGGTGCCGTCGGGGTTTTGCTGGATGTCAGCGTTGAAGTTAATCCAACGGGCGGCCGTGTCACTGATCCCGGGGGTCCAAGGCCCTACGGGATTGATGACCTGCGCGGCCGCGCCGCTATCGGCGCCAGCGAAATCAGCGACCGTAAACGCACTCGCGCTGATCGCCGCACCCGGCGGGTTGTTGTTGAGGAAACGCACGGTGTCGTCCGACTGACCGGCCAAGCCGGGCAAGCCGCCGACTTGGCCGCTGCGGAGCGAAATCAACTCGGCATTGACAGTGGCAGCCCCTGTGAAAACCAATACAGCCGACAACGCGATGATCGTGCGAGAACCCATGTTTGTCTCTCCAGCCGGGCTTTCACCCGGGCGTGTGCATCAGAAGGAGGACGCACAACGATGCGCACTCCCACCTGACAAGTATAATGGCGTTTTGCACATACGCAAGACGATTTCCGCACCATTGCGACCATAAACCATCCGCTTTACCACCGGTAACGCCGCAATTGCGGGAAAACACCTGCGAAAAACGCGCCGCGTGCCGGGACACGGTGACCCGCATCAGCCCGAGAACACGCTCATTCGACCAACGCAAGAGCAAGAACCTTGCCCGCGACCGCGAGCGAAACCGCCACCGGCGGCCTGCCCTTGGGCTTCAAGGTGATCGACCCCGCGATTGAATCGACGCTCTGCACGACCACGGTCGAGCCGGGCCGCAGCCCCGTGCGATCCACGAAGCGAAGAAAGTCTGCGCCTTGGTCGCTGATGCGGCTTATCACCACCCTCTTGCCCGAGTCACACTCGCTCAGCGGCACCACCTCCGCACTCGCGGAATTCCCGAGGGCATCGGGGATGGGATCACCGTGCGGGTCGTACTTGGGCCGACCCAGCATCTCGTCGATCCGATCGAGCAGTTTCTGCGAGACGGCGTGCTCGAGCCGCTCGGCTTCCACATGAACATCGGACCAGTCAAGACCGACCACGTCAACCAGGAACGACTCGATGAGGCGGTGCCGGCGGAGCACATCGCTCGCAGCCTTCTTTCCTTTGGCCGTCAGCCGCACGCCCTCGTACGGCTCCGCGTGCGCAAGCCCGTCCGCGACCAATTTGCGGATCATCGAACTCACGCTGCCCTTGGTCACGCCCAACAACGCCGCGATCCGGACCACGCCGGCCTTGGACGTCGCAGATTCGCGGGCAAGCGCGTCGATGGTCTTCAGGTAGTTTTCGACAGTCGCGCTCGGCACGCGGAAAGCGTAGTCGGTTGACGCCCTGCCACGTTGCGTCACTTCCTCCGCTCACTCCACCTCCAACTCCGCCACGTACGAATCAAAGGCCGCCTGCGCCTTGTCCCGTGCCGCCTGCCCCGCCGCCACCTCGCTCACGATCGCCTCCATCCGAGTCTCCTGCTCGCCGAACTTCTGCATATACCGGCGGTACAGGTCGCTCTGGCGGTCGATCGAGTTCATGTTCTGACGCAGGCGGTCCTGATCGGCCGTAATCGTCTGGCGTTCCCGCTCCAGCGATTCGATTGTGCGCTGCGCCGCCGAGATCGCGTTTTGCCGCTCCGCTGCCCCCTGTATGGCTTCCTGGACGGCCTTACTCGCCTTGCCGTTGGTGACGTACTGCGCGAACGTCCGAAGGTCGATCGTGGTGATCCCGTAGGCCGTACGGTCGGTCCGTTCTTCGACGATCTGGAGTTCCGCGGATTTGGCGGGCTCGATTGAGAGTTCAAACCGGTTCGTCACGTCGGTCTGTTCATCCGCCTTGGCCGGGGCCTTCAACTCCCACTGCCTGTCGCGCGGGTGCTCGACGATCAGCCGCCGCCCGCGTTTCGCATCCTTGTTCGCGAACGTGTACGCCTGGGTGCGCCGTTGCAGCGAGACGAACTCCACCAGCCCCTTCACCACGCGAATTTTCTGGACCGTGCTCTCCGACGAATCGTTCCGGGTGTGCGAAACATCCAAATCAACCGCGTAGGCCAGCAGCCGCTTCTCACCCGCGCCCACCTGCCCGATCTGTGCATCGCCCGCGTACGCCCCACCGTCGTACACGCTGATGGGACCGGGAATCAATTGCAACTTCGTGCTGTTCACCATCTCGACGCCACGCATCGGGTGCTTCGACCCATCGGCAGGGCTAAAGATGCTGACGCGGCGGCCCTCAACGCCCGCGCCGATGATCGGCAACATGGCCGAGCGCTGCCGCGCCACCGTCACCGGGCTCTCCAGTTGATACTGGAAGACTTCCCCCACTTCCATCGCCGCCGCCTGAACGCGGGCCGCATACGCGCCCATCTGCTCACCGCTCAGCGCGGGATCAAAGCCGACGGCCGACTCCGAAGTCGTCGCGCGAAGGTTGCCCCTCATTCTCGACGGCGCAGGCGACCCGGGAGCCATGGGGCCGCCGGCCTTACTGGCCCCGCGCGCATACCCGCCCTCCATCATCCCGTCGGAAGGCTCATCCCCGTCCCCATCCTCCTCCGCGGACGTCGCAACCCCGCCGCCCTCATACGCCCGCGGCATCACGCCCGGCACCGTGGGCACCGGAATCTGAGGCCGGAAGACGTACATCGGCTCGTACAAATCCATCTGGAAACTCACCGGCCGCCCCGAAACCAGTGCCAGCGCCACGTTGTTCCAGTCATCGTCCGTGGTGTTTTCGACGATCGCCCAGCCCTGCAACGTCAGGCCCTCTTTCGCCCCCGCGTCCGTCCCCTTCTGCCCTTCCGCCGCCGCATCCGGCAAGATCAACCGATAACTGGTCTTCCACACCGGGGATTCCTGCACGTAACTCACCACGAGTTCGCGGGCGCCCTGCCCCGCGACCTGCACGTCCACCGTCTTGGTTCGATCCGCCCGGTACTCGGCGAGGGCCGTCAAGGCCTTTTCCAACTCGCCCGCCAGCGCCTTGTCCAGGATCTCAAAACCCGTCACCGTCGTCAGATTGACCGACTTCACACCCTTCTCCGTCAGCAGGTTGATCCAAGGCAGGTCAAAGACCGTGCTGCCCGCCGTGCCCGATCCCTGAAAGACCGTCGGCCGCTTCTCGACATTCAAGATCGTCCCGCTGACCGTGCCTTCGTTCGTCGTCAGGCTCACCTCTGTGCCGCGCAGCCGCTGCAAAAGTTCTCCCGCTGCGGGGCTGTCCGCGATATCGACCCCGAAGGAACTCAGCCGTCGCGCCAGCGGCGCTTTGCTGCCGTAACTCACCCCCTGTATCTGTCCTTTCCCCGACAGGTCCAGGACCACCATCGACTTTAGAATGTCGTTGATCTGGTCGGTCTGAAAACGCAACTGGATCGTCGCGTCGCCGTCCACCAGCCCCCGCCGCTCGAACGAGCCCACGCCCGACCGGTACAGCGTGATCCGCCGGATCGGGAGTTCGCCCTGGGCTACGCCCCCTGCGACTCCGCCTGTCGCTTCCACGCCCCGAGCCGACTGGCCCGGCGCGGCGGTCATAGAAAGGGCAAGACCCGCGAGGGCGACCAGAATCGGAATCTTGATGAACTTGGGCAAGGGCGCGTGCATATCGGAATTCTCCCAGAAAAAGTCATCGAACGGCGAGCAGTGTACTTTACAGATTCCGCCCCATGGCGCGGGTTCCTCATCCTGTGACCGGCCCGTGACAATCGGGCATTTCGCGGGACCCATTCGTCACCGTCCCCTTCTCAATCGACCGATGCTTACCGCTACCATGACTGCTATGCAGACGCACCGCCGTTCAGCCCTCGCCAACGTCCTGATCGGCAGCCTCGCGGTTTTCGCCATTGGCTCGGCCTCTGCCCAATCT
>CAZJXA010000155.1:0-8025 GCA_964549785.1 uncultured Phycisphaeraceae bacterium
ACCTGCGGCGGTTCCGCGGCTACATCGTCCCCATCGGCTTCGTCACGCTCATGACGGTCCTTCTGGTGCCGCTGCCGCCTTTCTTCATGGACGTCCTGATCGCGTTCAACATCGCGCTGTCGATCATCATCCTGATGACGACGATCTACATGACCCACCCGCTTGATTTCAGCGTCTTTCCCTCGCTTCTGCTCGCGACGACGCTCTTCCGGCTCGTGCTCAACATCGCCTCGACGCGGCTGATCCTCACGGCGGATGCCTCGACGCCCGAAGAGGCCATGGCCGTCGCCGGGCATGTCGTCATGGCCTTCGGCAACTTTGTGGCGGGGAGCAGCCTGTTCGTCGGGATCGTGATCTTCCTGATCCTCGTCCTCGTGCAATTTATCGTGATCACGAAGGGCGCCACCCGCATCAGCGAGGTCGCCGCGCGGTTCACGTTGGACGCCATGCCCGGCAAGCAGATGGCGATTGATTCCGATCTCAACGCGGGCGTCATCGACGAGAACGAGGCCCGTCGCCGGCGCGAGCGCGTCGGTCAGGAGGCGGATTTCTTCGGCGCCATGGACGGAGCCAGCAAGTTCGTCCGCGGCGACTCCATCGCGGGCATCATCATCATTGTGATCAACGTCGCGGGCGGGTTCGCCGTCGGCATGATCGACCGTGGGTGGGACGCCAGCGCAACCGCCGAGGTGTTCACGAAACTCACGATCGGGGACGGGCTGACGTCGCAGATCCCGTCGTTCATCATCGCCATCGCCTCGGCCCTCATCGTCACCCGGTCCGGCAGCAAAGAGCAGTTGGGAACCGAACTGACCGACCAGGTAGCGAGCCAACCCAAGGGGCTCTTTGTCACCGCCGCGTTTCTCGCGCTCCTGTGCCTCACCCCGCTGCCGACGTTCCCGTTGCTCGTGTGTTCCGGCGGGCTTGCGCTCCTCGCGTTTGCGATGCAGCGAGCGCAATCCTCCGCGGTTGCGGCCGCCGCTCCGCCGATCGCGGCCCCCAAGGCCGCCGAGCCGCCCGCCATCGACGCCCTCCTCAAAGTTGACACCCTCGAACTCGAAGTCGGCTTCGGGCTGGTGCAGCTCGTCGATACGGCCCAGGGCGGCGACCTGCTCGAGCGCATCAACGCCGTGCGGCGTCAACTGGCCGCCGAGATCGGCCTGGTCATGCCGCCGGTTCGCATCCGTGACAACCTGCAACTCGCCTCCGACGAATACCGCCTCAAGATCCGCGGCAACGCGGTCTCGAGCGGCTCCGTCCGGCCTGGGCGGTTGCTCGCGATGGATTCCGGGTTGGCGTCGGGACCGATCGACGGCGAACCCACCCGCGAGCCAGCGTTCGGCCTCAACGCCTGGTGGATCGAGGATGCCCTCCGCGCCCGTGCCGAGGCCATGAACTACACCGTCGTCGAACCCTCCAGCGTGATCGCGACCCACCTCACGGAAACCGTCCGGAAGCACGCCGACGAGTTGCTGACGCGCGATGAAGTGGGCAACCTGCTGGAACAGTTGAAGCAGAAGGCTCCGAAGCTCGTGGAAGAAACCGTTCCCGCGATCATCAAGCCAGCGGAACTTCAGAAACTTCTGCAGAACCTGCTGCGCGAGCGCGTGCCGGTGCGGGATATCGAAACCGTGCTCGAAACCCTCTCGGAGTGGGCACCCCGCACCAAGGACCTTGAGGTACTGACGGAGTATGTCAGGAACGCCCTCCGCCGTTCCATCTGCGGGCAATACACATCGCCAGCCGAATCGGGCGAGCCCCGGCTGGTGTGCGTGACGCTCGACCCCGCCATGGAGGACTTTATCTCCGGATTCGTGGATCGCGGCCCCGCCGGCACCAGCATCACCATGCCCGCCCGAACGGTGAGCCGCGTCACCGAGCAGATTCTCTCCGGGCTCAAGCGCGTCACCGACGCCGGGCACGCGCCGGTCGTCATCACTTCGCCGCAGGTCCGGGCCGTGGTGCGTCAACTGCTCGAACCGCACTCGCCCTCGGTGGCCGTGCTCGCCTACAACGAGGTCGTCAACGGAGTCGCCGTCGAGAGTCAGGCACTCATCATGCCCCCCAGCGCCGAGTCTTCACGCTCCCCTTCTCTCGCCGCAGCCTGATCACTCGGGCCGCTTGCGTTCCTCTCGCCGATCCGGTATCCTCCCACACCCGATCAGTTCTCAAGCCCGGCCGGAGGCCGGACCACGCTCGCCAAGGACGGCATGACCCTCAAGACCTTTCGCGGATCGACCATGGCCGAAGCCCTGACCGAGGTCAAGAAGACCATCGGCAGGGACGCTGTGATCCTGCACACACGGACCTACAAAGTGGGCGGCGTCTTCGGCGTGGGCGGCCGTCAGGTCGTCGAGATCACCGCGTCCGACACGATGAACAGCAGCACGGCCGTTCCTCCACGCAGCGATCGGATCCCGGCCCGTCGCGCAGCCGGCCTGCACGAAACCGTCGTCGGCTCCCCCACACCGACATCGTTGACGCCCGCTCGAATGAAACCAGCCGACGGAGCCCCGCTCATCGAGATTGCTCGTCGGGTTGACGGCGACCGCGTGGCGACGGTTCCGCACGTTTCCGGCGCCCGCTCCAGCGGCCGCCTCGCAACACCCGCCCACTTTTCGCCCGATTCCGCGAAAGCCACCGAGGCGTTACGTTCGGAACTCTCGGCGATCCGTTCACTCGTGACTCATCTTGTCCGAGCGTCACCCGCGCGGAATGAGTCGGCATCGTTGGGCGTCCTCCCCGATGCCCTTTTCGACGCCCACGCCCGGCTCACCGCTGCCGGAGTGAGCGCCGAAGTCGCCGCGGCGATCATCTCACCATTGCGGAACGCCCACACGCCCGCCGCGCTTTCGGACCCTGCCAACGTAAAGACCCTCGTGCTCGCCCGCCTCACCTCGATGCTGCGGGTAAGCGGCGGTCTGAACGCAGACGTGAAGCGAGACGGGGCCGGATCATCACGTTCCGCATCGCGGGCCACGTCACGCCCGACTGCACCGTACACGATCGCGCTCATCGGCCCGACCGGAGTCGGAAAGACAACAACCATCGCGAAGGTCGCCGCGCTCCAGCGTCTTCGGCATAACAAGCGGGTCGGACTCGTCACCACCGACACCTACCGCATCGCGGCGGTCGATCAACTCCGAACGTACGCCAACATCATCGGCCTGCCGGTGCGGGTGGCCGCGTCGCCCGCCGAGATGGAGCGGGCGTGCGCCTCGCTCGACGACTGCGACTTGATCTTTGTTGATACCGCCGGTCGCTCGCCGCACGATGCCGCCCGCCTTGACGAACTGCGCTTGATGCTGGCCGCGTGCCGGCCCGACGAAGAACACCTTGTGCTCTCGATGGCCGCCGCTGAGAGCGTTCTGAACCGCACGGTCGAGCGGTTCCAGGGCCTCGCGCCGGACCGACTCATCCTCACGAAACTCGATGAAGCCGTTACCTTCGGCTCGATCCTCAACCTCGCGGCGTCCACCGGGCTGCCCATCAGTTTCGTGACCGACGGGCAGGAAGTCCCCGATCAGATCGAGGTGGCCGATTCCTCCAAGTTGGCCGCCCTTGTCTGGGGCGAGGCCGAGGGATCGTGACCACTCTTCCCGCCGAACCGCCGCACGATCAGGCCGCCCGTCTCCGCGCCATGGTGGAACTGTGGAGTGCGGCCAGCCCGACGACTACCGCCGAGACGCAGGGCCACAACCCCGACGTTCTCGGCGTACCCGCCAGACCGCGCTCCACCGTGCAAGCCTGTCCGACCATCTCGATCGCGTCGGGCAAGGGCGGGGTCGGAAAGACCACGCTCGCGGTCAACCTGGGGATTGCGCTTGCCCAAGAGGGTGCCCGCGTCACTCTTGTCGACGCCGATCCCGGCCTCGCCAACGCCGACGTGATGTGCGGCGTCACCCCGATGTCACGCCTCGACGCATCCATCGGTGGGCCGCAGCGATCACTCGCAAGCCTTGCGATCGACGTCATCCCGAACTTCCGCCTCATCCCCGGCTCCGCGGGCACACCCCGAATGGCCGACCTCCCGCTCGCCGAACGTGCCCACCTCATCCGCTCAATACGGGAGCTGGAACGCGATTCCGATGCGGTCATCATCGACACCGGTGCCGGGCTCGGGCTTTCTTCCCTCGCGTTCGCGGCAGCCGCCGATCGCTGTCTTGTCGTGGTGACGCCCGAGCCAACGTCCATCGCCGACGCCTACGCGGTGATCAAGTGTCTGGCGTCGATGCCGCCGGGCACGACGTCTCCGACCATCGCCCTCGTGGTCATCGGCGCGGAAACCGAAAAGCTCGCGAACGCCGTCCACGCGCGAATCGCCGGTGTCTCCGAGCGGTTTTTGAAGTTCCGCCCCGCGCTCTTGGGATGGATCCGGCGAGATGACGCGGTCACGCGGTCTATCCGCCTGCGGACTCCGCTCATGCTGTCTGAGCCGCATAGCGGAGCGGCACGAGATGTGCGGAGAGTTGCGGCATCCCTTCGGCTCACCGCCGAAGTTACAACTCCTAACAAAATCCGCGCAAAGCGTCGGTTGTTTGGAATCTGGTCAGACCGATAATCGAAATTGCGGTGTAACCCCACATCGAGCGCGAGAAACTTCGTAGTTTTTCTTGATCGGGCACGATCGGCGGTCGATGACGCCGTTGTGGACGTGAAATTCGCCTGATAACAGCGAGTTTCTGGGAGATTCTGAGAGTGAAAGTTCAAACCGACGTGAGAGGCAGGGATTCCGGCGGGACGGGCGACGCCGTCGCGTCCGGCAATGCTTCGACTTTTCCCGTCGGCGTGGTGGCGTCCTGCTTGGGGATATCTGGTTTCACAACCGCGATCGTTGTCGGCGTCGGTGCGGGTAACGACGCTTCCGACGTGCTTATTCGGGCTATGTTCGCTTCCGCTGGTTGTTATTTGGCAGGTGTGCTCCTGAGCGCGGCGGCCGCGCACGCAGTGCACGAACATCTCAACGGCTTTCGCGCGGCCCACCCGATTTCGGATGGTAACCATACATCACCCAAACAATCTGAATTGGTGAATGAAGGTGGACGGAGTGTGGAGAAGACAGCGGTTTGACAAATGGGCTTGCAGTGGAGCATTATTTTCACTATACTCCCCACTCCCCAGGGTCACGGATGATTCAACGGGCTTGTTCGAGAACGTTTCGAGCAGAAATCGGGTGCGTCGGTCAAAAGCCGCCAGCACCAAAATGGTCAAGGAGTCGACCGTGGCGACGATGAAAATTATGCGTGGGAGCGTCCGTGCCAATGCCCGCTTTGGGGCCCGGCATGCCGAGCGGCCCAAAGTGCTGTCACCCCACGACTCGCGCCCGTTGAACGACATCTGGGAAGAGTTCGCGAAGACGCCGACGGAAGGCCTCCGCAACTATCTGATGGAACGCTTCCTCCACCTTGTGCGGTACAACGCCGAGCGTGTGTATACCCGTCTGCCCGACGAGGTGGATCTCGAAGATCTCATGTCCGCCGGCATCTTCGGCCTCATGGATGCGATCGACTCCTTCGATCTTGAGCGCAAGGTCAAGTTCGAGACCTTCAGCGCCCCCCGCATCCGCGGGGCGATTCTCGATGAACTCCGCTCCATGGATTGGGTGCCCCGCCTGGTCCGTCACCGCAGCGGAAAGATCGAGCAGGCCCGCCAGCACATCGAAAAAGCCACCGGCCAGCCCGCCACCGACGATGAAGTCTCGGACCTCCTCAACGTCAAGGGCGAGGAGTTCGACAAACTGAAGAAGGACGGCGAGGCGGTCGGCACCCGCAGCCTTACCCAGCGTTGCTTCCCCACCGACGGCGGTCGCGACGTCCGCGAGATCGATGTGATCCGTGATGAAACCCAGAGCAACCCGGTCTCTGAACTGCAACGCCGCGATATCCGCGACCTCATCACCAAAGGCCTTTCGCGGGCCGAACGGCTGATCGTCGTCCTTTACTACTACGAGGGCATGACGATGAAAGAGATCGGCGCCACCCTCGACCTTTCCGAAAGCCGCGTCAGCCAGATGCACAGTTCCATCCTGCTCCGCCTCAAGGCCCAGATGCAGCACCGCGAAAAGGAACTCGAACCCGTTGGCTGAACGTGTCGTGGGCGGCACCGCGCCGGGCCGGGATCGCGCCCGTGTGACAGCGCGACGGGCCGAGGCCCCGTCCATGTGCTACTCAAACCGCGGCCGGCGTCATCCCTAACGACCGTCGGATCACCCGGTGTCCCACGTAAATCAGCGGCGTCATCGCAACCGCGATGACGAACTTCAGCATGTAGCCGGTGGCCGCGGTGCGTAGCACTTCGCTGCCCGACATCGCCATGGCACCGTCTTCGAAGAGCCGCCGCCCAAGGCTGAAGGCGAGGTAGGTCACGACCAGGCTGTCGAGCATCTGCGAGACCACGGTGCTGCCCGTGGCGCGGAGCCAGATGAACCGGTCGCCCGTCAGCCGCTTGAGCCCCGAGAAGATCGCTATATCGCAGAACTGCCCGACCAGATACGCGGTCAGGGAAGCGACGTACATCACCCGTGCCGAACCAAAGACCGCGTTGAAGGCCGCGGGATCGACGTTGTACGGGGCATCGAGGAACGGCATCGCCAGACCGATGTTGATGAACGCAAAGGCGAAAAGGGCCATCGAGAAACTGAGGACCGCGATCCGGCGAGCGGCCCTTTTTCCGTAGAACTCGTTGACGAGGTCGGTGACGAGGAATGTGATGGGGAACGTGAGCATCCCGCAGGTGTGGACGATGGTGTCGGTGGATCCGCCCGGCACCGGCAGCGAAAAACCGAGCGGGATGCGGAACAATTTGATCCCGATGACGTCGCCGATAAGCAGGCTCGCGATCGAGATGCCCGAAAGCCACATGAACAGTCTCTGAGCGTTCGAAAGGGCGTGGGGATCAGCGGGTCCGATGTCGGGCATGGTGCTTGAGTTTACTCGATTGGGCGGACCCGCTCCCCCCAGAGTTCGGAAGCCGTACGCAAACGGATTCTGCGGGCAGCACAGTCGTTGGATGCCGAACTGGTGCGAGCGGTTTCGGTCGGGCGTCGTGTTCATCGGGCGACCGCTCGACGCTGCTCGCACGGCGAGCGATCTCTCTTTGCTTGCAGGTGGTGGTGTCTCGTGGCATACTGATCGGGGTGGAACGGTCATATCCACGATCCATACCGGAGGGATTCAGAATGAAGGTTGTTCCGGAGGTGTTCATCGCCGCGGCATCCGGTGTGCTTTAAACCACGGCCCTGGCCCAGGTTCCGGGGTATCGCGAGATTCCGGCTCCGTTGGGGCAGTTTGCCCAGGTGCGCGCGGTGGCGAATCAAGGGAGGGCGGCGGTAGGGGTGTTTTTCGGAAACTCCGGACCCCGAACGGGTCACCGCGGGTCGGAAAGCGGCGCTGTCGAGATTCTCAATCCGTTGGCGGGATATTCAGAGGCGGAGGTGGTGGGCATTTCCGCAGACGGTGCGTTCGTTGCCGTGAATCAGCGACCCCCGGCCACCTTTGGCCGTGCCAGCCGGATATCCGCAGATGGAACGATCGACCTGGTCCCGCGGATACCGGGCGAAGACGACGAAGTGGTGACCGCTATCTCACCCGACGGCGGAACGCTGGTTGGATTTGGCAGGCATGGGAACTTTCTGGGCGAACGCCACCAACTCCCGATTGCGCGAAGTGCTGATCGGCCGTGGAGACTTTAAGTGATCCGGTGTGATTCGCGGGTTATCGACGAGCAATCAACCCGCGACCACTCCGAACGCTTCAGCATTGGCGTGGTCGCGGTACTTCACGCAACGACTGACTTGCCTCCGCCCCCGCTTGGGCCAGGTTTAGCGCAGCGACTCCCACGCAAGGTCGAAGCGCGCGAGGTACTTGCGGAGCCGATCGGCGTCGTTGGTGGAGGTCTTGGACTGGCGCGATTGCGCGAAGAGGGTGCGGCCGGCGTCCGAGAGCGTGCGCGATTGCTTGCAGACGGCGAGGACGTCGGCGAGTTGGGTGCGGTCGAAGCGGTCGAGTTCGTTGGCACGGGCGGGCT
>CAZJXA010000156.1:0-7905 GCA_964549785.1 uncultured Phycisphaeraceae bacterium
CGCGGCCGGAGGGGCCGAGCGTGACCTTGACGGCGTGGGCGAGTTTCTGAACGCCTTTGAGGATGCGTTCGCGGGCGTCGGTGTTGTACGCGATTGATTTTGCGGCCATTTTGAAACTCCAAAGGCACTAGGGACTAGGCACTGGGGGAAGAAAAGACGGAGGAAGGCAAGAAGGAGGAAGGCAAGAAGGAGGAAGCCAAGAAGCAGGGGCTCAAGGCAAAGACAGAAGACGGGGGAAAGGCAAAGGCGGTAGGGCGGAGGTCGCGAAGAAAACAGAGAAGGACGCAAGAGACCGGGGGAGCAGGTTGAAGGTAAACCCAAGACCGAACTGCTACGCGATCTTGATGAGCGTGATCCGGATGTAGGCCATCGATGCGGCTTCGATGACGTAGATGTGTTTGCCGTCGGTCACTTTGATGAGGTGATCGGGTTCATCCGGGATGAGGATGGCCCGGGAGACGTGAAGGTGCGATTCGTGCTCGGGCAAGCCGGAAAACGCGAACATGACGTCGCGTTCACCATTGAGTTCCTTGAGCGCTGATCTGAGTTGGTCGGGGGTCATTGGGGGGAAGAAGGCATCAGAGATTGGGCATCGGGGGAAGGCACTCGGCACTCGGGAAGGCGGAAAGACGTTGGCAGTGGGCAGTCGTCAGCGGATTTTCCGACCCTAATGCCTAATGCCCAATGCCTAATGCCGCTCAGTCGATGACGGCGAGAATGTCGTCCTCGCTCATGATCAGCAGTTCGTCGATCCCGAGTTTCACTTCGGTGCCGGCGTAGCTAGTGAAGATGATCTTGTCGCCGGGCTTGACGCTCAGCGGGATGCGCTCGCCCGTGTCGGTGTTGAGTGCGCCGCTGCCCACGGCGTGGATGACGCCCGTCTTGGGCTTCTCCTTGCCGGATTCGGGGAGGAATATCCCGCTATCGGTCTTGGTCTGGGCCTCGTCACGCTTGACCAGGATTTTGTCGCCCAGCGGGCGGATGCCCGCGCTGGCCGAAGTCGTGGAGGACGTTTTGGAGGACGACTGGGGGGAGGACGACTTGGTCATGGTCTTGGACATTGAGAAACTCCATCTGTTGAAAGGCGGAAACAAAGGCGTGAAACATTTACCAGAGAGGCGTAGAGAAGAAACAACGGCGGGCTGGGAAAAGCGGCATCAGGGCAAGGGCGAGATGAAACACGGATGTGGCTTCTGATCGACTTCCACGAACTTCGGATAACGTCTCGTCACTTCACTGAATTCTTTCCGGCCACTTTCCTTGGTAATGCTTGAGGAGGCACCGACGCAGCACATCGAGCACGGTGTTCATGTCGGAGGGGTTCCGCGGACGGTCGATCACGGCGAACGCACCCAACCGCAGTGCGGCGGACATATCGCGGCAGTCATCGCGCTGCGTTCGACCCCGTTTCACGGCCACCACCGGCGGCGGCACCGCCAGACGAGACAGCAGTTCCAAAAGACGCGGGCCGCCTTCTTGCAGCGCCGGGTCAACCGCTTCGGAGTTGGAATCCTCTAACGGAAGGCCGAGATCAACCACCGCGACATGAATCGTGAACGTCCGAATGACTTCGGAGGCCTGGCGCCCACTTGCCGCGCGATGGGCGATGATTCCCATGGGTTCCAGCAGGCGAGGAAGCCGATCCACCCAAGGATCCTGCTGCCAGCCAGCACAGGAAAGGAGCAGACCCAAGCGACCACCGGGCGGGGTGCAACTTTCCGGGGTCGCGGCGGGCTCGCCGGCGCGATCAGGACCTTTGTAGTCCGGATCGCCACGGGCGGAGTCGTCGGGATGTCGGAAACGATTTACCACCGACTGTGCATAAGGCAACTGGCGTGCCGCCCCGGGCGGGGATTGGGAGAGCACGAGCGGGGGGAAAGACGTGTCAGAGGGGATCGCAAAGGGGGAAGGGGTGCCAAGGTGGCAGGGCCGAAAACGAGCCCCGCCGGAGGGTAATGGCGAGGACATTCAGACGGGAAAGAGCGAGTTTGCCCGTGTGGCCGCGACCTCCCGGCGGCAGACCGCCGGTTTTCCGATCGCCGACGGGCCGGCCTCATTCGGAGGTTCCGCCCAGGTCTTTAGAGTCCACATCCCCGTGCTCGGCCCCCAGCGCCTGGCCGCCGCCAAGTCGACCTTTACCCCTTGACGCTTGCCAGCAGCTCCCGAACGGGGCGGCGCGCTACGGCGATGGCCGCCGGTGCCGCCGCGCCGATGGTGAAGATGAGGGCAATGGCGCAGGCGCTCAGGATCGGCAGCAGCGGGGGCCGCAGGGACAGGTCGATTCCGAAAAGCAGGTAGTCAATGCGTTGCCCCGCGAGGACGCCCTGAAGGCCAAGCCCGACGCCCAGGAACATGGCGGTAAGGGCGACGAGCGCGGCCTCGGCGATCACCAGGCGGGCGATGATGGCCTTGTCGCTGCCGACGGCCCGCAAAACGCCGAACTCGTACCGCCGGGCGTGGACACCCGCGATGACGATGTTGGCGACGCCCAGGGCAGCGACGATCATCGCGAAGACGGCGATGGAGGAGGAGACCAGGAGCGAGCCTTTGATGAAGGTCTCGATGTCCGAGCGGAACTGGCGGCCGCTGCCCGCCGCGATGATTCCGGCGTCAAAGACGGCGGCGCGAACGTTGTTCATGACGAGTTCGTCGTCCGCGCCCTCCTCAAGATCGAGTTGGATCATGCTGATCGCTTCGGAACCGAACTTTTCTTTCAGGTCGGCGCGGCTGCCGAAGACGGCGTGGATGGCCTGCTCGGTGAATTCGTCGCTGGTGTGAAAGAACTGGCTGACAATATCGAGGCCCGGGCTGGTGACAACGCCGACAATCTCAAAGTCAAAGGACTTGCCCTCCCGCGTCACGTTGAACCTGTCGCCCACGCCCAGGCCTTTGGCGTTCTGGAACTCTCGCGCGACGATGATCGCGCCGCCCTCATTCAGGCGTCGCTGGGCCCGCGATTGGCCGGCGTCGTCGGTGGGCTCGACCCAGGTCAGGTTCGCCATGCTAAAAAACGCGTCGGGCTCAAAGGCGATGAAGCTGCTGGTGTATTTGGTGAGCCCCTTGATGCCGAAGGCGTCGGTCTCGACGGGCAGAAGGGTGATGGCGGAGGTGCCCGTGACCCCGGGGACGCGTGCGATCGTCGCCTGGGATTCGGGCGTGAGGGCGAGCCCAGTGACGAAGGCGTCGGGGAAGTCCAGTTTGCCGAGCCAGTCGCGCAGGATGGCGCCGCCCTGGGTCCAGATGGCCACCATGATGGCGAGGCCCGTCATCATGGCCCCGGCGGTAAACCCGTAGCGGTACGGCGTCGCCCGGATCGTCCGGCCCAGCATGTGCCGGGGGAGCCCCATGATGCGGCTGATCGGACCCGACAGCAGGAACGAGAGCGCTGTGATGAGCGGGACGCTGAGAAGGAAGTAGCCCAGGAACATCGCCGGCAGACCGGCAAAGGCGTAGCCCCAGAAGACATACTGCCCATCATCGGGAAGAAAAACCACGGCGAACTCGAGCCCCAAAAGTGCCAGCGCGATACCTAAGACGATCGCGATGGTGCGGGTGCGGACCGGCTTGGATCGTGCCGCGAGCCCCTCTAACGGTGAGATGCGGGCGGTTCGCCAGGCGGGGTAGACGGCCCCAAGGATTCCGCAGATCATGGCTCCGCCGAGAGCGGCGGCCAAGCCAAAGGGCGAGAGGGCGAGCCCCGCTGGAACCTGTTCTTCGAAGACGGTGACGAGAATCCACGAACCGAGCACGCCCAACGGAACGCCGATAAAGGCCCCGGCGGAACCGATGAGGCCCCCGATCAGAAGTTGCGATTGCGCCAGCTGCCACTTCGTGGCACCGATGCTGCGGAGAATCGCGAGTTCTCGCTGCCGTTCGACGACGCCGGTCGAGAGGCCGGTGGTGATGATGAACGCCGCGGATAGAAAAGCCATCGTGGTGACGAGCAGGAACCCCAGTTGCTGAGACCGCATGTTCTTGTCGAGGTTGCTGGTGACTTTGGCGGTGGTTTGGATGAGGAACTTTGATCCCAGATCGGTCTCACGATCTTTCGAAAGAGCGGTGGCATCGACCGTGGGCCGCACGATGGCACCGATTTCGCTGGCCTTGCCTTCCTTCCCGGTGAGTTCACCGAGCCGGGCAAGAGTGAGGAAGCACTGCGGCGAACCGCCGAAGGGCGGGCGGCGGATGATGCCGACGATGGTGAGGGATTCCGGGGACTTGAACGAACGGATGGCGTCGATCGAATCGCCCACGCGGATGGCGTACTTCGCGCCGGCGGCTTCGGCGGCTTTGGCATCGGGCACGACCGGCGGCCCGTAGTCGCGGCCCTCGACGGGTGCCGTCGAGCCGCTCATGAGAATGGCCGGCGGAACTCGGGAGGACTTGTCGAGGCCGTTGAGACGCTCCAGCATGAGTTGGTCGATGGCGACTTCGTTGCGGGCTGTCGGGAGGCGGCCTTCAATGAGCGGGATGTCGCGGAAGAGTGGTTCAAGGACAGGATCGATTCCGTAGGCCGTGGTCGAGACGGCGGAGGGCTTCAGTTGGCGAACGAAGCCGCCCTCGACGGGCATCCAGAGTGCTCGCACAGCGCGAAACGCGAGCGGGCGTTGCAGTTTGGCAACCGCGGTTTCAATCTCCGGCCAGGCGCGAACCGTCTCGGCAAGGGAGGCGTCGAGCGTGTCGCCGCTGGCGGGACGGATGCGCAGGTCGCCCCGGCCCACGGTCTGCTCGACGCGGACGTTAATGGCCTTGTGAACGCTCGAGAGCGCGCACGAGACACCTGCGATGAGCATCGCCGAGAGCATCACCGCCAGGATCATGAGGACCGTGCGGCTAGGCCGCTGCCACAGACTGCTGGTAGCGAGTCGCCACGCCGGCCGCATCGAGGCCCTCCGTTTCGATTGTTGAGGCCAGCCGGCCGTCCTTGATGACGAAGGCGCTGCGGCAATGGGCCGCCGCGGCGGGCTCGTGTGTCACCATGACGACCAACATGGATTGCTGGGCCGCGATCTCGCCGAGCAGGGTCCAGAGACGCTCGCTGCTAGCGGAGTCGAGGTTGCCGGTGGGTTCATCCGCGAGGAGCAGGGGGGGTGAGTAAAGAAGTGAGCGGGCGATGGCGATCCGCTGCTGCTCTCCGCCGGAAAGGGCGTCCGGGCGATGGTCGGCCCGTTCCGCGACGCCCAAGAGCGAGAGCAGTTCGGTGCTCCGGGCGTTGAGCCAGTCGTCGGGCTCTCCCGCCAACATCCCCGGCAGTTCCACGTTCTCGCGGGCGTTCAGTGTCGGGATGAGGTTGAACTGCTGAAAGACGATGCCGATCTCGCGGCGGCGAAAGAGCGTGGCCTCGCGTTCAGAGAGCGCGTGAACACCGCGGCCGGAGAGAAAAATTTCGCCCGAATCGGGGCGGTCGAGGGCGGCCAGAAGATGAAGCAGCGTGCTCTTGCCGCTCCCCGACTGACCCATGATGGCGTAAAAACCGGGTTGTTCGATGGAGAACGTGATACCGCGAAGGGCCGAGATCGTGCGGTCCCCCAAGGTGTAGGACTTGCAGACGTCGACGATGCGGAGCGCTGGAGCGTTGGAATTACTGGAGGCGCGGGTGTCGGGGGATGCGGTTTTCAGTGGTGGGCCGCCGAATAGGCTTCCGCGTCCATCAGTTTCGAGAGCCCTGCGGGATCGATCACTTTGGCTTTCAGCAGCCAGCCTTTTCCGTACGGGTCAGAGTTCAGCAGGCTCGGGTCGGCAACGACGGCGGAGTTCACTTCAGTCACTTCGCCGCCGAAGGCTCCGTAGATGTCGCTGGTGGTTTTGACGGATTCGACCTCGCCGACGATGTCGCCAGCCTTGAACTTGAAGCCAAGTTTTTTCATCTCGACATAGGTGACGTCGGTGAGTTGATCGACCGCGAACTGGGTGAGCCCAAGGGTGATGGTTTCGCCCTCAACTTTGTGCCATTCATGGGTTTCGGAGTACTTGCAGTCGGTCGGGTGCGACATGGTGCGGGCTCTAATGGGAGGAAGTCGGCGGGGAATGGACGCGAACCATATCCGAGCCGGGCGTACACGGGATCGACCGCTCTGACCACCGATGCGGGTCCTCGCGAGGTCCGGCTGACGAGGCACGAAGTGCCAACGATTGCACTGGAACCGATGGCCGTCAAGGGGGGGTCTTTTACTGGTTTGAGGGTTTATCTTCCAATTTGGGTTGACGGTTCGTTGAGAACTCGTTATTCTCTTGGAAGCTCGAAACCGGTTTCGGGCGCTTAAATTCGGTTTCTCCCCTCCGGACGGTCGGCGCTTTTTGAGGCCCGGCCGTCTTTTTTATTGCCCCTTTTGTGAAAGTCGTGGTTGCTCTCGGGCTTGGGGGCGGTTAGATTCTGTCATCCACGATGTTGCTCACCCTCAATGCTACCTCCTTGAAATCGCTGCTGATGCCTCCCGGGCGGAGCAAAAAGCCCGCCATGGACCTTTTGGATCTGCCGGCCTTCACTCGTCAAACACTGGGGCTGGGGGGGCTGAATCTGAGCACCGATCTCTTGGCCGGGGCGGACAGGGCCCGGCTGGAGAAAGTCCGTGAACGCACTGACAAGGCCGCCTGTTCCTGTTTGCTGCTCATCGAGCCGGAGCCGCAGAAATTTGGCGAGGGCGGTGAAACGAAGGCCGAGGCGGCGGCGGAACGGACGCGACGGGTGATTGAAGCGGCACATTTGCTCGGGTGCAGCGCGGCGTCGATTCATGTGGTCGCTGAGGATGACGACGCGGTTTTGGCGCGGGTTGCAGCCCGGCTCAAACCGGTTGTCGAGCGGGCGGAGAAGTTGGACCTGAACCTTCTGATCGCCCCGATGAAAGGGCTGACCTCGCGTCCGGAGCGGGTAACAGAGTTGTTGAAGAAGGTCGGGGGCTTCCGAATCGGAACGTTCCCGGATTTTCAGGCGGCGAGCGCCCAGAAGGATCCATCGGCGTATCTCCACCGGCTGACTCCGTACGCCACGGTCGTATCAGCCTCCACAATGCACTTCACGTCGACGGTCAAGAAGCGCGGGTCTGGCGAAGAACTCGCGCACTCCCCCTACGACCTGAACTTGATGGTGAAAGCCATCGAAGGGGTCGGGTATGACGGCCCGTTGGCGATTGATTTCCGAGGCGATGGGGACGCAACGACCGGGGTTCTCCGGAGCAAGACGATGCTGCTGAACGCATTGGGTGAGGGCCCGATTGACCTTGATGAACTCGAGGCAGAATTAGCGGAAGAAGACGCCGGTGCGGAAGCGCCGGGCGAGCAGGAATAGGCGGGCCCTTGCGAAGGGCAGTGGAGGAGTCGCGTGCCCAGTACGACTACGGTTTCTTCGGAAGGGAGTGCCGTGCAGCGAAGCACCGGTCGTCCCGTGGTCGAAGTCGTTCCGCGATGGTGCCATGTGTTCACGCTTGACGGCCCTGTCATCATCACGATCGACGGACCCGCAGGGACGGGTAAAAGTTCGGTCGCGAGCCAGTTGGCGCGTCGGCTGGGGCTGGATTTCCTCGATACCGGGGCGATGTACCGAGCCGCGGCCCTGATCTCGCTGGAGCAGGGGATTGAACCGCTGAACTTGACGGAGTTGCTCGAGGCCGTCGACCGGGCGGACATCCACTTCGAGTGGCCCGGTGATCGGGATCAGCTGCCGGTGATCACCTCGCGTGGCCGCGCTATCGACCGTCGGATTCGGAACCCGGGAGTTGATGCGCGGGTCCGGGTGGTGTCGGGCATCCCCGAATTACGGGCCTATCTGGTGGCACGCCAGCGGCGTATCGCGGTCGACCATCCTCGTTTGGTCAGCGAAGGGCGGGATCAAGGATCGGTGGTCTTCCCGAATGCGAGTGTCAAATTTTATTTAACGGCGGGGGCGGCGGTGCGGGCCAAGCGGCGGGC
>CAZJXA010000157.1:0-7883 GCA_964549785.1 uncultured Phycisphaeraceae bacterium
AGTACTTTGATCCCGAGAACATCGTGAAACTCGCCATCGAGGGCGGGTGCAACGCCGTCGCCAGCACCGTGGGCGTCCTGGGCTCGGTGGCCCGCAAGTACGCCCACAAGATCCCCTTCCTCGTCAAGTTCAACCACAACGAGATGCTGACCTACCCCAACATCTTTAAGCAGTCGTACTTCGGCAGCGTACGGCAGTGCTACGAGATGGGCGCCGCCGCGGTCGGGGCCACGATTTACTTCGGTTCCGAGGACTCGCGTGAGGAGATCAAGTACGTCTCCGACATGTTTGAGGAAGCCCACGCTCTGGGCCTGGTGACCGTGCTCTGGTGCTACACCCGCAACAACGCCTTCAAGGTGAAGGGCGCCGACGGCAAGAGCGTTGATTATCACTCCAGCGCCGATCTTTCGGCCCAGGCGAATCACCTCGGCGTCACCATCAAGGCCGACATCATCAAGCAGAAACTCCCGACCAACAATGGCGGATACGCCGCCCTGAACACCGGTGGCAGCACCTACGGCAAGTGGGATAAACGCGTCTACACCAAACTCGCGGGCAGCGACGAAACGGGCCAAGGCGGACACCCCATCGACCTGTGCCGCTACCAAGTTATTAACAACTACATGGGCCGGGCACCGCTCATCAATTCCGGGGGCGAATCCAAGGGCGCCGACGACCTGCGCGACGCGGTGACGACGGCCGTCATCAACAAGCGGGCCGGCGGCATGGGTCTGATCTCCGGCCGCAAGGCCTTCCAGCGGCCCATGAAGGAGGGCGCGGCCCTCCTCCAAGCCATCCAGGACGTGTATCTAGATAAGGGCGTCACCGTGGCGTAAGGCCATGCGGCCTCGCGCGAACTTGCCAACATCTCCATACATCTTCTCTGCACATCGTGACCTGAACAAGCCCATGCGGTTGCGGCGAGGAGCCGATCGACGGGATCATCATGAGTCGCCGGTGGCGTGGGCTCCCCCGTGACGAGTGGCAAGGAAATGACTCTCGTAGAATGCCTCTGTTATCTTTCCGAACGGTCACGTCCTTATGAACTGTCTGTTCCTTCGGAAGCGCCACTGACACAACCCGCGCAGGCGTAGACGCCCTACTCTGGACCACGCCGAGCAGATTCTCGATCTGGACCCGGGGCGGGGCATCGGCATCATGCACTTATTCACGTTCGTGCAGGAGTTTCCGCTGCCGAGGCTCTGATCAGGCCGTGGCCCACGGGCCCGCCGGTCACAGAGGCCGTGGGGGAGATACCAAAGGCGGGAACCCCCCGATACCCATTCGGACCGCCACGGCACGCCCGCCCTCCCTTGGGATTCATGGCCACGCCCGGACGCGAGGAATCGGCCTTGTTTGTTGACTCTCGGGGGTGCCGAAGGCTCACACGGCTCGCCACGACCGAAAAATCGACGGAGGCCGCCGATTTCCCCTTGCACCCCGGCCCGACTTCGGGTAGGCTGCTGTAGTTCTCGGGCGGTGAGGACGCGGGCCGGGTGGCCTGCGGAGTCCGGCCCTCCCAAGCGGCGTGCCCCGGCAGCGGGGGAACGCCGCCTCCTATTTCCACCCCGGCATTAACGAACTGGTCTTCGGCATCCTCAACGCCGCCACCTCCCCGACCGGCCCGTAGTTTGAAGCGACCGTGACGTACCCGGAACTCTGCCCAGCCGACTTGGACAATGACGCTGACGCCGACCCCGATGACATCATCGCCTTTTTCAACGCCTGGGAATCCGGCTGCTGAATGGTTCTTCGCCCGACTCACTCCCGGGCTCACCGGGCGAGTAAGACGTTTCTTCGGCTCTCCTGCATTTTTCCTTCTTTTCCGATTTTCCTGCAATCCAAACGCTGGGCTCAACATCCGATTCTGAATTTCGTTCATCCTGCGCGCATTCCCTATTCCCCCGAGGAGATTCACCATGCTATCCCGTTCCGCCATTGCTCCCGCCCTCGCCCTTGCCTGCCTCGCTGGCACGGCCTCCGCCGAGATCCACCAGATGGTTTGCTTTCTCAGCGGCCGTCAGGAGGTTCCCGCTAACGCCAGCCCGGCGTTCGGGTGCGGCGTGTTCCGGGTTGATACCGACGCCAACACCGTCTCCTACCGCATCACCCGGTCGCCCGTCACCACGGCCGAGGTCGCCGCCCACATCCACGGTTTCTCCGGGCCTGGCGTCAACAGCGGCGTCGTCCACGCCCTTCCGTCGGGCGAACTCAAGATCGGTGTCTGGAACTATCCGGAGGCCATGGAAAACGACATCCTCAACGGCCGCTGCTATGTCAACATCCACTCGTCGTCGCTCCCCGGCGGTGAGATTCGCGGCCAAATCGTCGACGCTGTTGCCGAACTTGATGGCGGACAGGAAGTTCCCGCCAACGCCTCCGCGGCCCGGGGCTTCGGGCTTATCAATCTCGACACGGTCACCAACACCGCTCGGATCTACGTCGGCCTCGACGGCGTCGTTGGCGAAGTCGGCGCCCATATCCACGGCATCGCCCGGCAGGGCATCAATGCCCCGGTCATCTTCGCCCTGCCCCTCGGGCCGGTGAAGGTTGCCACCTGGAACTATCCCGAGGCCATCGAGCAGGAGCTCCTGAGCGGCCTCTGCTACTTCAATGTTCATACGGCCGCCTTCCCCGGGGGCGAGATCCGCGGCCAGATCATCACCAGTGTGAACGTCGTTGACCGGCTTCAGGAAGTGCCGAATTCCATCACGTCTTCCGTGGGCTGTGTGCTCTGCGGCTTGGATCGTCAGAACAACGGGCTGACCTACGACCTCCGCATCAGCCTTCTTGGCAGCGTACAGACGGCGGCGCACATCCACGGGTTCTCGCCCGCCGGTATTAACTCCGGCGTCGTGCACAACATCGGCATCGGCAACCGGGTGCTGGGCGGTTGGAATTACCCGGCCGCCGCCGAGGCCAGCATCGAGAACCAATTGACCTACGTCAACGTCCACTCGAACGTCTTCCCGGGCGGTGAAATCCGTGGCCAACTCTTCTTTCCGCCCCTCCCGGCGCCCTGCTTCTGGCAGGCCACGGGGTCGTGCGCGGCGGACTATGACGGCGATGGAGACTTTGATTCCGACGACGTCGTCTTCTACTTCATGGCGTTCGACACGTCAGAGGCCTGCGCCGACGCCGACGGCGATGGCGACGTCGATTCCGACGACGTGATCGAGTTCTTCAATAAGTGGGAGGCCGGTTCCTGCTGAACCTCGTTCGCGATTGACCCCGCTCCGGGGCCGACGTTCCGACCGCAAACCCCGCCCGGCGGGAACTCCGCTCTCTCATGCTGAGAGCGGGGTTCCCGACCGGGCGGGTTCTATTATTGCGTTGCGGCGGCAAGGGCTGCCTGCCCATCACCGGAACCCGTCCATGCCACTCATCAAGACCACCAGAACCGTCCCAGACACCGCCTCCGAGGCCCGCTTCTTTAACCGCGATCTCTCGTGGCTCGAGTTCAACCGGCGCGTCCTTGCCCAAGCCGCCGATGGCCGCGTGCCGCTCCTGGACCGGGTCCGGTTCTTGGCGATTTTCACCAGCAACCTCGACGAATTTTACATGAAGCGGGTGGGCCTGGTAAAGCGCCAGGTGCACGCCGGGGTCGACTCCGCGCAGCACGACGGCCTGACCCCGCGACAGCAACTGTCGGCCATCCGGGCTTTCACCTCGGACCTTCAGCGCGAGCAGACGAGGCTCTGGAGCCAGCACCTCCGCCCGGCCCTTGAAGGAGCCGGCATCCATCTGCTGAGGTGGTCGGACCTTTCCGGCAAGGAACGCCAGTGGTGCGAAGAGTGGTACCAGACCAACATCTTCCCGGCGCTCACTCCGCTCGCCGTTGACCCAGCCCACCGCTTCCCCTTCATCTCGAACCTTTCCGAGAACCTTGCAATCACGGCCCGCGACCCGCGCGACGCCGCGGTGGCGCAGTCGGATCGGGCCACGGGCGACCGGGGCTCGGAAATCCAGTACGCCCGCCTGAAACTCCCCAATTCAGTCCGTCGTTTCATCGCTCTCCCGAACGGGTCCGATGCAGACCGAAAGTTCATCCTGCTCCGTGACATCATCCGCAACAACCTCTCGGAACTCTTCCCGGGCATGGTCATGGATGAGCAGTTGCACTTCCGGGTGACCCGCTCGGCGGGCATCCAAAAGGACGATCTGGAGGCCGCTAACCTGCTGCAATCGGTGGAAGCCGACATCAAGCAGCGGAAGTTCGCGCGGGCGGTGCGGCTGGAGATCGAGCAAGGTGCCTCCGCCCCTCTCTCCCGTTGGCTTCAGGACAACCTCAGCCTCGAGTCGCAAGACGTCTTTGAACTCCCCCAGGACGCGGATTACTCGGCGTTCACCGAACTCGCCGAGCTCGACCGGCCCGACCTGCGCGAGAAGCCTTGGAAGCCGGTGGTCCCGGCTCAACTGTCGGGCGAGGCCGCCGGCGACCGCAACCCCGGCAATTACTTCGCCGCCATCCGCCGGCGCGACATCCTCGTTCATCACCCGTACGAGAGTTTCCCGGCCACGGTGGAACGGTTCATCGCGGCGGCCGCCAACGACCCCGACGTCGTGGCGATCAAGCAAACCCTTTACCGAACCAGCCCCGACTCGCCCTTTATCGAGCATCTGGTGCGGGCGGCCGAGGCCGGCAAGCAGGTCGCCTGCCTCGTGGAGCTGCGGGCCAGGTTCGATGAATCGCGGAACGTTCTGTTTGCCCGCCGGCTCGAGAAGGCGGGCGTCCACGTGGCGTATGGTGTCATGGGCTTGAAGACGCACTGCAAGACCAGCCTCGTGGTGCGACGGGAGAACAAGGGTCTGCGGTGCTACGCCCACTTGGGGACCGGAAACTATCACTCCAAGACGGCCCAGTTGTACACGGACGTGGGCCTCTTGACGTGCGACCCCGCCATCACCGGCGACTTGGTGAACCTTTTCAACTATCTGACCGGGCTGGCCGCCGTCCAGCGCTATGAAACGCTCTTGGTCGCTCCCTTCAGCATGCGGCAACGCTTCAACCAACTGATCGACCGCGAATCAGAGCACTCCAAGGCCGGGAGGCCGGCGCGGATCGTCGCGAAAATCAATTCGATGGAGGACCGCGATATCACCGAACGTTTGTACGCCGCGAGCCAAGCGGGCGTCAAGATCACGCTGATCGTCCGGGGCTTCTGCTGTCTGCGTCCCGGCGTCAAGGGGCTGAGCGAGAACATCGAGGTCTTCTCGGTCATCGGACGGTTCCTTGAGCACAGCCGGATCTTCCACTTCTCGGCGGGGCGGGACGATCCGCTCGACGGCGAGTGGTATATTTCGAGCGCGGACTGGATGTACCGGAATCTTTCCAACCGGGTGGAGGCCGCGGTCCCGGTCGCGGACGATGCGGCCCGCAAGAAACTCCACCGCATCATCGAGGTGATGCTGGCGGATCGCCGGCATTCGTGGATGCTCGACTCGATGGGCTCGTACGCGAGGCGCGAACCTTCCGGGACCGAGCCCGCCGATTCCCCCGCTGCGATGGGGACGTTTCAGACGCTCATGCGCGAGGCGGAGCGGGCTTGATGCCTTCGGACGACGGATTGAGAACCGCCGCTTCGCACGCGTCGAGGAGGGAGTCCAACCCGGCGGGGGTGTCGGCTCTCATGTTGATGTGACCCAACTTGCGTCCGGGCTTGGGCTCTTTGCCGTAGAGGTGCAGTCGGTGGCGGTCGGAGGCGGCGAGGACGACCGCCGCGGCCGGGGCGTGGCCGATGAGGTTCACCATCCCCGCGCAGCCTGACATGGCGGTGGCGCCGAGGGCCAAGCCCGCCACGGCCCGGACATGGTTTTCAAACTGGCTGGTGATTCCCGCATCCATGGTCCAATGTCCGCTGTTGTGAACACGGGGGGCCATCTCGTTGGCGAGCAGCCCCTGATCGGTGATAAAGAACTCGATCGCGAGCACGCCGACGTACTTGAACTCCTCGAGCAACGACGCGGCGGTCGCCTCGGCCCGCCGGAGCCACTCCTGGGGCACCCCCGCGAGCGGTGCCCGCGAGGAGCGAAGGATGCCCCCGACGTGGACATTGGCGGTCCATGGATAGAACCGAACATCACCGGCGACGGAGCGTGCCGCGATGAGCGAACACTCGCCCTTGAACGGAACGAACGCTTCCACCAGGAGCGGAGCGTTCCCCAGCTCCTGCCAGACCTGCTCGGCGTCGGAGACCGAACGCACGACCGCCTGACCCTTTCCGTCATAGCCGAGCCGGCGGGTTTTGACGACGCACGGGAGCCCGAGCCGACCGATTGCGCCGAGGAAGTCGGCCCGAGAGTGGGGGGCCTCGAACGGGTGAACCGGCAGGCCCGCGCGGATGAAGCACTGCTTTTCCGTCAATCGGTCCTGCGACGTGCGGAGGGCAACGGGGTGCGGGTGAACCGCAACGTCCTGTGCGAGGCGCTCGACGCACTCGATGGGGACGTTCTCGAACTCGTAGGTGACGACGTCAACCCGGGCAGCGAAGGCCGAGAGCGCCGCCTCGTCGGAGAAATCACCGACCAGCAGGTCGGCGACGTCGCCGGCGGGCGAGTAGCGGGCCGGATCGAGGCACAGGAAACGAAGCCCCAGCGTGTAGCCCGCCAACGCGAGCATCCGGGCCAATTGGCCGCCTCCCAGGATCCCGATGGTGAACGGTTGCTTGCGGTCGGTCATGGCACGCGTGGATCCCGGCCTTGGAGGACCGTTTGGGTCTGGTTCTCGCGGAATGCCCGCAGCCGAGCCCGAATCGCGGGCCTCGTTGCCGAGACGATCGCGGCGGCGAGCAGTGCCGCGTTGATGGCCCCGGCCTTGCCGATCGCGAGCGTCCCCACGGGCACACCGGCCGGCATCTGCACGATCGAAAGGAGCGAGTCCATGCCCTTGAGCGTGTGTGACTCGATTGGGACGCCCAAGATGGGGATGATGCATTTGGACGCCGCCATGCCGGGGAGGTGGGCGGCCCCGCCCGCACCGGCGATGATGACCTCCACGCCGCGAGCCTCGGCTGTGGAGGCGTACTCAAACAGCCAATCGGGCGTGCGGTGGGCGGAGACGACGTTGACTTCGTTGGGAATGCCCAAGGAATCGAGCGTCGCGGCGGCGTGCTGCATGGTTTCCCAGTCGGACCGTGAGCCCATGATGACCCCCACCAATACGCCCCGCAAGACGCCCGATGGTGCACCCGAATGGGTCGGCGTGGGAGTGGGTTCTGGGGTTGAGTGGGGCATAACGACGGCGATCGCTAGCGACTTTCCTTCGCGTTTGGTGCGAACCTGCGGAACAGTGTAAACCGGTTCGTCGCCGGCTGTTCTTGGGGCGGCACCGAGCCTTTGGTTGAAGCCGCCCTCAGCACCCCAACACCTACACTGACCCTGCGATGACGGAGATGATCGTAATCTGCGTGCTGGTGGTGGTGGTGGGCATTCCGTTCACGCTGTGGTGGTGGAAATTGGCGGACCGATGGGCGGACGCCGAGCACAAACGCTTTGCAACCACCACCACCGATGTCCGCGAAAAGATCGTCGTGCGGACTCCGGATCGGCACGCTGGGCCCGATGCGACGACGGCAGCACCTTCTTCGTTGCGAAAACCCTGAACGTGGATTCTTGAACACAAATTGGTGCAGGGCCGCCGCCAGCGGTGCGTCGGTGGCGGTGTCGGGGGAGGATGGGCCGACGAGGCAAGGTGCGCAAACGCGGGCAAGGTGCGCAAACGCGGGCAAGGTGCGCGATCGGGCAAGGTGCGCAACTTCGGGGAAGCCTTTGCGCACCTTGATTTTGGGGTGTTTTCTGCTTGGGAATTGGGCAAGGTGCGCAAATGTTCGGAGATGTGTGTGTACACCCGTTGGGGCTTATTCGACGTGTTATTGGACGGAGGC
>CAZJXA010000158.1:0-7833 GCA_964549785.1 uncultured Phycisphaeraceae bacterium
GCGGTGGGGACCGGGGTCGCCGTCGCCGTCGCGTCGCGGAGGATTTCCTTCACCTCGTCCTTGAGGAACATGTCGTCGCGCTTGAGGCCGTTCTTTTCCGACTTGATCCACACACAGCAGGATTCCTCGCGGGTGATCGTTCCTTCGATCACCCGGCCATCCTTCAGGGTGACCTTATCCAAGGCCCAAGCGTTGGCACCAAAGCCGCACATCGCCAAGGCCATCACGGCGGCTGACGCGAGAGAACACACCCGACTCAGCAAAGACTTCATAATCACACTCCAAAAACAAGCGGCCGAAAAGACTACTGATTTGATCGCGGCCGAAACGGGCCGCCCGTTGTGCGCGGGATTCACGCCAACGCCCTGGCCAACACACTCAGTCCTTGCGATCGAGCATCTGTTGAAGTTTGATCTGCTCGAGCCAAGTCCTGATCTGCGCGTCGGGGGGGATCTCGTTCTGGCCCCGCCAGCGGTCGTCGAGCGCCTCGCTCAGACGGCTCATCACGGAAACGATTTCATTGAGCAACTTGGTGCGGCGGCCGCGGGCCCTGGTGCGTTCGGTGTAGCCCGCGGGTGCCTCAACCACGACCGAGTTGTAATCATCGAGGGCACGCCGCACCTGGCGTTCGGCGTTATCGAGCCCGGTGCGCCAGTCCTTCATGATCCGCTCAGACCGACCGGTGATCTCGTGGGCGTCGCGATCAAGGCCCAGTTCGGTGAGCAATTCATCCTTGGAACTCACTTCGCCCTTGGAGACTCCGAGCAGTGAGGCGATTCGGGAGTCGATGGTGAGGACGTCGTCGCCGGTGCCACGCGCGAGCACCTGGATGCCGTCACGGCGACCCTGCTTGTCGTCGCCGTCATCGGTCAACAGTTCTTCACCGGGGTTCTCGGGCATGCGCTCGAACAGTTTGGGCTTGCCGTTTTCGGTACCCAGCGTGAGTACGTATTCGTGCATGGCCATCGCCCGAACCAAGCGGTCGTCGTAGCCACCGGCGCGAAGGATGCCCTCCGCGTGTCCGAGTCTCAGCGAGACTTGCTTCTCGTACACCCGCTCGTGGGCCTCGCCGCCGAAGAGGAAGGTGAGGCCGCCCAGGCCGCCGATTTTGCCGTCGGGGTGGAAGTAAATCTCGGGGCATGCAAACGGCAGGAACGCGGCTCCGCCCTCGGCCCGCTTCACCCACGAGACGATCCGCGGCATGGAATCCCATTCGCGGGGCATCTCGTCGGTGATGATCGTGGTCAGGGGCTCGGCCCGGAAGACCGACGCGAATCCGTCCTCGGCGGAGGCAAACTGCTCGTGGCCGACCTGCTGCAACTTCAATTCCTCGGCGTCGACTTCGATGATGATGGTTTCGGCCTTATTGGCCTTGGCGTCTTTGATAGCCTGCCGGAGCGGAGTCTGCGAGATATCGCGACCGAACTTGCCGGAGAGTTTGATCCAATAGAACCCGTGGCGTCCGTCGTCCGCGGCAGCGATGTCCCTATTTGCCCCCCCGTTCGCACCTGCGTTCCCTTTGCCGGCGGCCTTGAGGGCGGCCTCGGCGGCGATCGCGGTGGCATCGCGTTTGACGTCGGGGATCGAAACCACCGGAGTCGACGCCGGGGCTATTGCGGGTGTGTTGCTGGGCGCGGTGGTGGAATTGGCCCCGTCGGGCTTCTTCGTAGCGCGAGTGATGCTGGCGATGTCTTTCTTCTCGTACTCGGTCTCGAAGGGAATCCCGCTGACGACGCCCTTGAACTTGATGGTGGTCCGGGTCTCCGAGATGATGGTGCCGGTGACGATCTTGCCGTTGACAAGGACCAAAGTGTCCTGCGTTTCGTCGGCGACGGCCACGAACGGAGTTGCGCCGGCCGAGGAGGCCAACAGGATCGAACCGGTCGCGCCCACGATCGCCGCGGCGATCAGGAATCTGGCCGTGCGCGTCGGGCGATTTTCAGTGAACCTGGTCTGTGCCATGGCCATGTCTCCGGGAGGCAGAAAAACGAGCAAATGGAAGGATCGAACCGACGACTCTTACAACAAAAATCTATGAAACCGCTTTACCGAGCAGCACTTTGCCGACCAGGACTTTGCCCATCCGCGACTTTCCCCGACTGAACTTCCGAGCAACGGCGGACCAGGAAAATTCGAGGGGGAAAAACCAATCGGAGCGGAGCACCAAATGGTCCATCCGGCGACGGGAAATTTGTTAGACCCGCATTCGGTTGGCGAGTTCCCGGGCTTCGTCAAAAGTTGCAACCCGGCCTTCTAACTGGGCATTAAAGACCTCCTCCAACACGTTCTTGAACGTCGGCCCGGGACGCCAACCCGCTGCGATCAGGTGGTCGCCTCTGAGGAGTCGGGGTGGGTCGATCCCGATCCCGTCGGATGTCAGAGCGGCGACGTCCGAAGACACTTGAGCCGCGGCGGCGGGCGTTTCGGCCTGACACAGAACCATCTGGTCCGAGAACGTTCCGCGTGCGGCGGCCCGTTTTTTCGCGGCGACACCCATCGTTCGCCACTGATCACGAATCGCAGGCCGAAGGCGCAGAAGTTGCGTCAAGCGGGCGTGCTCCTCGTTGCTGAGCATCAGGGCGCTTCGCGTGAGTGAGAAACCCGATGGGAAGGCATCACCCGAAATCGAGGTTTCGCTCCCATCCCCGAGACCCAGATCGATGAGTGCGGCTGCCAAGGACACCTCAAACGAGGCCGTTTGCGGCAAAGCCGATTGGACCTTCGCGGTGCAGCCGTCAGCGGGTTCAAAACCGAACACCTGTTGGGCGAGTGACCATTCGATCAGGAGCCTGAACGCGTCGGCCCGGGTGGGGTGCGACAGCATCCGCCGCAGCTCCTCGCCGATTCGTTCGCGGCTGACACCGCTCAGGTCGCGGGCGTGTCGGCGGATGGCAGCGGCGGTGGAAGGATCGACCGGGAAGGAAAATCGGGCCGCAAAGCGGACGGCCCGGAGAGCGCGGAGGTGGTCTTCGCGCAGGCGGGCATCAGGGTCGCCGACGGCCCGGATGAGGCCCATGGTGAGATCACTTTGGCCGCCGACAAAGTCGATCACGCGGCCCAGCGGAGTTTCGAACGCGTTGGCTTGGGCGGGCACGGGCTGCGACCCCAGTGGATCGAGAAACAGTGCGTTGATGGTAAAATCCCGCCGGTGGGCGTCTTGCGACGCATTCGCGTACCGGACAGAGTCGGGCCGTCGGAAGTCTGAGTACGGGCCGTCGGAACGGAAAGTCGCGACTTCGACGGTGTGGCCCTCGCGGCGTACGAGCACGACCCCGAACGATGCCCCAACCATCTGTACGCGACCGAAGAGCCGCTCGACTTCCGCCGGTGTTGCATCGGTAGCAACATCGAAGTCGGAGGGTTCGACCCCGAGCAACCCGTCGCGCACGCACCCGCCGGCGAAGTAGGCGACAAAGCCTGCCTCGACCAGGGATTTCACGATCTTGGCGGCAGCGGGGCGCGGTTCGATAGAAGAAGCGTAGTTTCGCGGGCCTCTGCGAGATCACTGCGGGTTGTGGCGCGGCATAGTGGACGCTCGACGCCGAATCTTCTTGGCGCCCCGCACCTTTACCGAAACGGCAGCACAGGCGGGACGCCTGTGCTGCCCAAGCCACTCAAGGCATGCTGAACAGAACCCAATCAGTTCCGAGCGCGAACCGCACGAGCACGGCCCATCGCTCCATCCTTCGACACGCGCGGCCGCTTGACTGATCCGGCGCTGGATGCGCTGGACCGCCCCGTTCGGCCACCCGCCTGCGCGGTGGTCTTCGGCGAGCCGGACCCGGAAGCTGTGCCCTCTTCGTCCTCAGAAGATTCCGGTTCGATCCCGGTCGAGGTTTCCTGAAGGGTGTCGGACGCGTTGCGCTCGTCCTCGAGGGTGGTCTCGAAAAGTTGGGCGACCGCCTCGTTCCCGACCTTACGGGCGATCTCTGCCGCGAAGCTGTACGCGGCGATCTCGTAGGCTTCGATGCGGAGGCAGGCGGCGATGAGCCCCAAGTCGATGACCGGCGAGCGGCCTTCTTCCTCGATGACTTCCTTGCCCTCCTCGATCAGTCCCTCCATGGCCACGCACTTTTTGCCGCCGGGCTTGATTTCGAGCAGGACGGCGATTTCCGCTATGCGTGCCGCGTGCGCCCGCGTTTCTTCAAGATGGGCGGTGAGGCCTTCCTTTAAGGCTGGATCTTCGGCTTTTCGGATCACCGCGGGAAGTGCCTTGATGAGTTGATTCTCGGCGCTGTAAAGGTCTTTGACCTGATCCTCGAGAAGGTCGGCGATCGATTGCATGTTCGTTCCTTTCTAGGTGGTATGAGTGCGACGGAGTGTCGCGACAGAGAAGGCGGAAATCCTGAACGAGGCGTGAATGGGGACTCACGGGTGTGTCCGATCCCTCGTTTGGAGGGAGCGATATGCTGGAGCTCTGTCGGCGGGTTCCATGCGCATGATCCGAAACGCGTTCGCCAAACTCAATCTCTCGTTGGCCGTCGGCCCGCCGGAGCCCCCGGGCTCACCCAAGCCCGGTTTCCACCGGATTGTTTCTCATATGCATGCGGTGGATTTGGCCGACGAGGTTCGACTGGAACATCAAAACGGCGGGACGTCGTCGCACGCCGTGCGCTGGGCCGAGGGCGCGGTTTTTTCAACCGCTATCGACTGGCCCGTCGAGACGGATCTGGCGGTTCGGGCTCACCGTCTGTTGGAAGAGCGGGTCGGGCGGTCGTTACCCGTCACTCTCGAACTCGTCAAGCGAATCCCCGTGGGCGGCGGGCTCGGTGGCGGCTCGACGGACGCGGCGGCGACGCTGCTGGGGCTCATCGAACTTTTCGAACTGTCGGTCGCCGATGACGTTGTACTGGGGATCGCGATGGAGTTGGGGTCCGATGTTGCCTTCTTTTGTGACCGCATGGCCGGGGTTGGGCCGCCCCGACCGGCGGTCGTGACGGGGTTTGGCGAGGGGGTTCGTCGGGTTCCATCGGAGCGAGGCGATGTGGTGCTCATCGTTCCGCCCTTCGGCTGTGAAACGAAAGCGGTGTATCGGGCCTTTGACCGCCGGGCCCAATTTGTCGGGCTGAGCGACTACGTCGCGGCGGCGCCGGAGCGGAACGATCTCGCGGTCGCGGCGATCGAAGCCCAGCCGCGCTTGCGGGACGTGTGGGACGCGGCAGCGGGGGCCGTGCCGGAAGCTGCGGTTCGTATGTCGGGGAGCGGCAGCACGCTGTTTGTGCGGACCGAACCGGGCGCGGGCGGAGGTGTTGCAGCCCGCCTTGGGAACGTGACGGCGTTGAGCGGGTGCGCGATTGTGACGAGCCGCCTCGTGGGGTAAAGACGGATGCGGCGTCCCCCGCTGAAGGGCATCGCGAGCCGCGCACTCTCTTCGTATCCTGTGGGCATGCGCATCATCGCCGGAGAGTTTCGATCCCGAAGGTTGTTCAGCCCGCCCGATGCGGAAATCACTCGCCCGATCCCCGACCGGGTGAAGGAGTCGCTCTTCAGCCTGCTGCGGGGTCACTTTGAAGATGCGACGGTGTTCGATGGGTTCGCGGGTACCGGCTCGATCGGGTTGGAAGCCGTCAGCCGCGGAGCAGCGCGGTGCGTGCTGGTGGAGAAGGACAAGTCGGTGGCGGCGATCTTGCGGAAGAACGTGGAGGCCTTAGGGTGTGAGGATCGCGCGGAGGTGGTGGTCGGCGACTGCCTCGGGGCGGGGGCATTGGGCCGGGCTCCGCGTCCGCTCAAGCTGGCGTTCCTCGACCCACCGTACCCCCTTGTGCGGGAGCCGTTGGGGTTCAAGCGGGTGATGAACCAGATGGCGGCCCTCGTGAACATTTTGAGTGACGACGGCTTCGGTGTGCTGCGGCTGCCGTATCCGATGGAGATCGAGACTCCATTGGAAGTGGCCGAGGACCCGTTGCCGGTGAAGCGGCGGCCCAAGGACTTCCGGAGGGCGGCTCGGGAGCAACCCGCGGGCGCGGCTTCAGAAGCGGAGGGCGAGGATGGAGGAGACGACGGGGATGGAAGGGCGGTCGAGCAAAGCCAGGCGCGGGCGGCGGAAGCGGAAATCCCGCTGGTGACCCGGACGCTTGTCACGGATCTTTCGGTGGTCGGGGCGAATGGGCCGGAGACGCACCTGTTTCAGACGATGGGGATTCACCTGTATATGCGGGCGCGAGCGGGCGGATGAGAGAGAAGCCGCTTTAGCAGCCGCCGTCCCAGGCGCTGAAGAAGAAAACGACGTCGTCGCTATCGACGCCGCCCGAGTGGTCGATGTCGGCGATGGCGTCGCCGCTGTCCCAGGAGGCGAAGAAGATCACGATGTCGTCGCTGTCGGTGACGCCCGAATAGTCGAAATCGCCGACGCAGGATTGGTCGGTGACTTCGCCCGTCATGACGAGGGCGTACCCCTGGGGGCCTTCGTTGACGCCCGACCCGCGGACGCGGATGGTCCACTCGCCGGGTTCGGGAGCGGCGAGAAGGACCTGTTCGAGATTGTTGAGAGGGTCTGGAACACCGCCGGGTGTCGAAATACCGCCCGCAAAGACGTTGCCCAGGTAGGCGACGCCCGAAGGCGATACGGCTTCGAGATCAAGGTTGTTGACGGGCGCATAGGTCGCGCCCGCGAGGGCGGGCCGGTCGAACCACGAGAGCGTGATCTTCAGGTGGTCGTCACTTCCGGCGGAGACGCGGAACTCGTGCGTCAGGCCGGTCTCCAGGGCCCGTGGGTCGGTGTTTCGGACGTCACGGAGGGCGAGGGTTCGGGCGTCGCCCAAGAAGTAGGCGGCGTGGTCGGCGATTGCGCGGCCCCAGCCCTCGCGGTTGCCGGGGAAGCCCGCGATGCCGGTGACATCCACCGCGCTGTTCACGATCATGGCCTTGAGAAGCGTTCCCGAGGGCGTGAAGGCGTCGGTAGCGACCGGTTGACCCGAGGGGTGGAACCCCGAGGTGAAGTATTCGCGAATCAGGATGCCGATGCCGGATATGCCGGGCGTGGCCATGGAGGTTCCGCTGAGAGCCGTCGTGGCGCACCCGGTGGAGCCGCCCGGACTCTGAACGCTCTGACCCGGGCTCATGACCTCGGGTTTCCGGCGGCCGTCGGCCGTGGGACCGCTGGAGGTGTTGGAGTAAGGAAGGTTTTCGTTGGGAAAGAGTTGCACAGCCCCGACTGCGAGACAATTCTTCGCGTTCTCCGGGTTTGAAATGACGGTCGCGTTGGCGACCGCGAAGACGATGAGGTTGTCCTCCTGGTCGTAGAGGAAGGAATCGATGGCCCGGGTGGTGCCGTCGTAGCCGGTGAAGGGGTTGATGCGTCCCCAACTGTTGTTGTGGACCCGGGCGCCCTGACTCGCGTGGAGATCGAACCTGCCGAAGACCGCGGTCTCGGTGGCGGAGGGGTAGTAGTGATACACAATGCGGGCCCCGTACGCGACACCACGGGTGTTGTCGAACGCCCCCCCATCGCCCGCCGCCGTGCCGCCGACGTGGTTGCCGTGCAGTTCGTAGCCGAAACTTGTGTTGTACGCGAGAATCTTGCGGTGCAGGGGCCCCACAGGGTCGCCCTCAGGGTCGGAGAAGGCGCAATGCTCGATACCCAGCCGGCCGTCGACCAGGCCGAGGATTTCGGTGGCCCCGGTGAGGCCGCGGGAGTAGAACGGCGTGGCGGCAGGTGTGGCGGTTTGCACCATCCAGCGCACGGTGGTGTTGCTGCGCAGGCCGTATTCGGGAATCTCTTCCACCCACTGCACGGTACGAAGGGGCGCGAGAAGGGAGATCGAATCCGCGGCCGCCACGATGCTCAGTCGGAGCCCGCCGTCGATGGTCTCGGCGCTGAGAACCTGGCGGCCG
>CAZJXA010000159.1:0-7800 GCA_964549785.1 uncultured Phycisphaeraceae bacterium
CCGCAACCATCACCGACCAGAGAACCGATGGGTTGACCGTGTTGCTCGACGGCCCTTGGGGCCAGTTCAGCGCACGCGTCCACTTGGTCGGCTCGTACAACGCCATGAACCTCTTGCAGGCCGTGGCGTCCTGCCACGCGCTCGGACTTTCAACCGCCGACATTGAACGCGGCCTCACGAAAGTCCACGCCCCGCCCGGCCGGCTCGAGCGGGTCTCCACCCCCGCCGATGATGTCGACTGCTTTGTGGACTACGCCCACTCCGATGATTCCCTCCGCAACGTCCTGACGGCGGTCGCGGGCGTCATGGAGGGGCGTTCCCACGCCGGCGGGCGCGTCCGCACCATCGCCGGAACCGCGTCCGACCGATCCGCCGAATCCAAGCTCTGGGTGGTCTTCGGCTGCGGGGGCGACAAAGACCGCACCAAACGGCCACGGATGGGCCAAACCGCATCCGAGATCGCGGACGAGATCATCGTCACCAGCGACAACCCCCGCACCGAACGCCCCAGCGCGATTATCGACGAAGTGCTCTCCGGTATCCCTGCATCGGCCCGCACCCGCGTCACCGTTCAGGCCGACCGGGCCCGCGCCATCCGTCACGCCGTCAGCGAAGCCGCCCCGCGCGACGTCATCGTGATCGCCGGCAAGGGCCACGAGACCGAGCAGATTGTCCCGGATGGTGCGGGCGGCGTCTTCAAAGTGCATTTTGATGATCGCGAAGTCGCCCGCGCAGCCTTGGCGGAACGCCGGACCGCAGCAACCCGCGAGTCGGGCGATTCCGCGCTCGTCGGTCCTCCGCTCTCCGCCGCAAAGATCGGCCGCCCATGACTTTTTGGACCGCCGAAGCACTCCGTGACGCCGTTCAGGGCCGCTGGCTGTCGCGGCCTTCCGCCACCGCCCCCGACCTCATCGAACGCATCACCACCGACTCGCGCGAGGCCGGCCCGGGGGTCGCGTTTGTCGCCCTCAAAGGCGAATCGACCGACGGCCACCGCTTCCTCGCATCCGCCGCCGATGCGGGTTGCCCGCTCGTCGTCATCCACACCGAGGCCGCGGCCACCACCGACCTCCGCGACCGCTCCGCCGTTCTGATCGTTCCCGATACCGGGGCGGCCCTTCTCCGGCTCGCCGCGTATTACCGCCGGCATCTCGAGGGTACCCGCGTCATCGCCGTCGGCGGCTCGAACGGCAAGACCACGACTGTCCGCCTGATCGACCAACTTCTTTCCACCGAACTCCGCGGCAGCGCATCCAAAAAGAGTTTCAACAACGCCGTCGGCGTCCCGCTCACCATCCTCGCCGCGAAAAAGGGTGACCACTTTCTGATCTGCGAAGTCGGGACCAATGCCCCCGGCGAGATCGGCCCTCTGGTCGATGTCATCCGACCGGATATCGCCGTTCTGACAAGCATCGGACGGGAGCATCTGGAGGGCTTGGGCAACCTCGAGGGCGTGGTGCGAGAGGAGATTTCGCTCCTCGGCGGGCTCAAGCCCGGCGGGCTGGCCGTCCTCCCCGCCGACAGCCGCGAACTCCGCGTGGCCGTCCGTCGGCTGGCCGCGGCGGGCAGTCAGCCCGACATGAAGTGCATCTGGTTCGGCACGTCGCCCGACGCCGACCTCCGTCTTTCAGGCGTCCGCACCACCCTCGGCGGGACCGATTTCACGCTCAACGACCGGGACACGTTCCACATCCCGCTCAGCGGTGCCCACAACGCCGCCAATGCCGCCGCGGCCGTCGCGGTGGCGCGGCGGATGGGAATTTCAGCGGCCGCGATCCTTGCCGGACTCGCCAAGGCTCAGGGGCCGCCGATGCGCATGGAATTGCTCCGTCTCGAAACGCCGCGCGGTCCGATTGCCTTTCTGAATGACACCTACAACGCTAATCCCGACTCCATGCTGGGCGTGTTCGATACGTTCTTTGCGATCGCGCGAGACACCAGTCCGGGACGCCTGGTACTGGTGTTGGGCGACATGCTGGAACTGGGCGACCTCGCCCCCGCCATGCACCGCGAGGTGCTTTCCGCAGCTCGATCTCACCTCGCCGCGGCCGCCCAGCCCTCGCTCACGGTGCTGGTGGGTCCGCACATGGCCGGCGCGGCGAACGAACTCAAAGGCTTCGATGTTGTCCGCCTTGAATCCACCACCCCCGAACACTCCGCCGCCGCCGCCGCCCTCTTTAGGCCCGACGACCTTGTCGTCCTGAAAGGCTCCCGTGGTAGCGCCATCGACCGCATCCTGGACGCCTTCATGAAGACCGTCACCTGAACCTTTTCCCGCCCATCCGGCGTCGCATCCCGCCTTCCCGCCTTCCTCTGTGTTCTTCGTGCACTCTGTTGTAAATGCCTTTGCCTTCGTCGCTCGTCGCCCATGCTCTACGCTTTCCTCGAACTCACCCGCGAATGGCTCATCGATCACGGCGTCTATTTCCTGCTCCGCGTCTTTGAGCAGTTGCAGTTCCGGGCGTTGGCCGCCGCGGGTCTTGCGTTCGTGCTTGTTCTGGTCCTCGGCAAGCCCACCATCCGCTGGCTGACCCGCAAAAAGATCGGCGACTCCGGCCTCGCCGACACCGAGGCGCTCCGCGCCCACGCCTCGTCGAAGGCCAACGTACCGACGATGGGCGGCCTTCTCATCGTCGGCTCGATCGTGGTGAGCGTCCTCATGCTCGCCGACCTCAGCCAGTTCTACATCCAACTGGGCCTCATCGTCATGCTCTGGCTCGCGGTGCTGGGCGGGTTCGACGACTGGCTCAAACTGACCGCCAAGTCCCGCGGCACCGGCAGCCGTCAGGGCCTCCGGGCCTGGGAGAAGCTCATCTTCCAGTTGGGCCTCGGCCTGATCGCCGGATGGTTCCTCTACCGGCAAGGAACCAGCGTCGAGGACGTGCGGCATGTTCTGAACCTGCCGTTCCAGAAGACCTACGAAACGGCCGCCTCGGGCACGCTCAACCCGGCTCTCATCTACCTTTCCGCGATCCCCTTTGTCATCGTCTCGATCCTGATGCTGACCGGCATGAGCAACGCCGCGAACATCACCGACGGGATGGATGGCTTGGCCGGAGGAATCGCCACCGCCGTTTCAGTCGGGCTCTTTGTCCTCACGCTCGTCGCTGGCGACAACGGCATGGCTCACTACCTGCTGGTGCCGCATATCCCGGGCTCGGGTGAACTCGCCGTCTTGGCCGGGGCCACCGCGGGTGCCTGTCTCGGCTTTCTCTGGTGGAATTGCTCACCCGCGCAGGTCTTCATGGGAGACACCGGCTCGCTGGCGTTGGGCGGCGTCATCGGATACATCGCCCTCGTCACGAGACAGGAGATTGCCACCCTGCTGATGTGCGGGGTCTTCCTCATCGAGATCGGGTCGGTCACGATCCAAGTGACGTATTTCCGCGCGACCGGCGGCCGGCGCATCTTCCGCTGCGCCCCCTATCACCACCACCTCCACATGGGCGGCTGGACCGAATCGCAGATCGTTGCCCGGGCGTGGATCGTTTCGCTGATCCTGGTGGTCGCCGCGCTGGCGATGCTGAAGGTGCGGTAGTCGGCGCCGCCCCGCCACCGGCTGCAAACCTGAAACCGGTATCACGCCAAGCCTTCTATCATTCGCGCATGACCACCTTTGCCAAGCCCGCCGCGGGCCTTACGCCCTCAACCCGTACCACGCCGACCACCATGCGGGCGCTCATCAAGCACCACGCGGGCGTCGGCTTGCGGTTTGTCGATGACCGTCCGGTGCCCACCCCCGGCCCGCGCGACGTGCTGATCCGCGTGCTCAAGGCCGGCATCTGCGGCACCGACCGACACATCTGGGAGTGGGACGCCTGGGCCGCGGGCCGCATCCCCGTCGGCATCGTCACCGGTCACGAGTTTGTCGGCATCATCGAGAAAGTCGGCGGGGCGGTGACCCGCTGCACCGTCGGTCAGCGGGTCTCGGCCGAGGGCCACATCACCGCGGGCGTCGATTTCAACAGCCGCACCGGCAACGCCCACATCGCCAGCGACACGCGGATCCTGGGGATCGACCGCGACGGCATCTTCGCCGAGTACGTCACCGTGCCCGAAGAGAACGTCTGGCCCCTGCACGACAAAATCCCCGACAAGGTCGCTGCTGTCATGGACCCGTTGGGCAACGCCGTCCACACCGTCATGGCCGCGGGCGTCTCGGCCAAGAGCGTGCTCATCACCGGCACCGGCATCATCGGGTTGATGGCCGTGACCGTCGCCAAAGCCGCGGGCGCGGGCCGCATCTTCACCACCGACATGGACCCGCGCCGGCGGGAACTCTCCAAGAAGTTGGGCGCGGCCGAGGCCTTCGACCCGCGCACCAGCGATTGGATCAAGGACGTCCGGGCCAGTTGCCGAGGTGAAGGCGTGGACATCCTGCTCGAGATGTCCGGCTCGCCCGCCGCATACGACCAGGGCTTCAGCGCCCTCCGCAACGGCGGAACCGCCGCCCTCCTGGGCATCCCCGCGAAACCGCCGACGTTCAATATCACCCAGCACGTCGTCTTCAAGGGAGCCACGGTGCTCGGCATCAACGGCCGCAAGATGTTCGAGACCTGGTACCAGATGGAGGAACTCCTCATCAGCGGCAAGCTCGAACTCGACGACATCATCACGCACGAGTTCCCGCTCGAAGAGTTCCAGAAGGCCCACGAAACCATGATCTCGGGCGACGGAATCAAGGTGGTGCTGTCGATCGCCGAACGCTGAACGCCCCCGCCCCGCGAGCGAACGCCGTAGCCATCGGTGCCGGTGCAAAAACGGAAGACCCCGCGCTACTTACGCGGAGCCTCCAAAAGGGGTGATCGCCATACGGACGCGACGGCTGTACCTGGAACGCTACCGTCGCCCCCCGAGTTAGTTCTCAAAGTGGTGAATATCGATCGCCCACGGCGGAGACAGCCGCATCATCGGCAAGGGAGCCCCGCCGATCCGCACCTCGCGGCTCTGGGTGATCAGCCCCGATCCGCCGACCGTGAGAAAGTACAGCCCGGGTTCAAGCGTCAACGAGACTTCCTGCCCGCTGCGCACCTTCACGCGGTTGGTGTCGTGGCAGATGCTGCGACCCTCCAGCCGATACCACACCGAGTCTCCCGAGGGCGACTCGATCGAGAACCGCAAAGACGCGCCCGAAAGCTTCGCGATGGACTTGTTCGATTGCGTAGCGGCGGGGGGGCCAGACGTGGGGGCAGACGTGGGGCCAGACATTGCCGCAGCCCCGGCGAGGGACGTCGCGATCGTGATCAACATGACTCCGGCCAGCAGCACTCCGGCGTCGAACATGCGGGATTTGTGACAACGATTCATGGCACGCTCCTTTCCCTGTGCTTGGGAACCGGTTCTTTTTCGGAGGATGCGTCAGACACGCGGGGTCCATCCAAGAAAGAAAGACGCGTGCACCCCGCATCGGCGCAAGGTCGCTCCCCGCAGCCGCCCGAGCTCGTTCCAGATCGATGAGATCAGCATCCCCGCCGACCGCGCCGCAACACCGACCGCGCCTCAACGCCCCGCGATCAGCCCCGCCCGTTCATCGGCCCGCAAGGCCCGCGTCAGAAACACCGTGTCTCCCTCCGCCGCCGCGCCCCCCAAGTCCAGGTCTCTCGGTGAACGCGTCTGTTCCACCAGATCATCGATGTCGATCCGCCCGTCCGCGGTCACGTCCAGCTGCGCCCCCAATACCGAGCGGACGATGTCGTTCGCCTCATCATCCGCCGGGTACAAAAAGGCGAGCACGCCCGGCAGCCGCGCCGCCCACGCGGCCTCGTTGTGCTGCTGCCCGAACCCCACCGTGTGCCGCAGGCTCCCCTCGATCGGAAACCGCGACAGGGCGCCACCCGCCAGCGCATCGCGCAGCCCATACGTCAGCCAGTAATTGTCGTTCGCGCTTCCGGAATCACCCGAATCCATCGCGATCGTGATCGCCCGCATCGACCCGGCCGGCCGCACCCGGTTCAGAAAGTTCGGGCACGTCTGCCAGGCCCCGCTCATCGGGCCCACCCGGCGGAAGACGCTCGTATGGTCCCATCCCAGGTACAACGAAACCACCCCGCCCATGCTGCTCCCGATGCTCCCGGTCGTCTCCGGTCCGGTCAGCGTGCGATACGAAGCATCGATCAGCGGCTTCAGTTCATTGGTCAGAAACGCCGCGTACACGTCCGCCCGCCCGTTCCCCCCGAGCGAATCGCCCGGCGGCAGATAATCCCGCAGCCGGTTCGGGCCGTTATCAACCCCCACCACAATCACCTCGCGCATCCCGCCGCTCCGCCCCAGCCCATCCAGCGTCGGCGCTGCGTTCCACGACCCAAACGGCCCCGACTCAAACACGTTCTGACCGTCGTGCATGTACACCACCGGATACCGTCGGGCCGGATGCTCCGCGTAGCCTCGCGGCAAGAAAACCCGATACCGCCGGTTCTCTCCCAGGTTGGTCGAGGCAATCGCCGGCGGGGACGACGGTGCATAATCCCGCCGTGCCGCAGCGACCGTCGGAGCGGGCACATACGAGAAGACTTGGCCGTCCTGCACCAGAACTCCATCCAGCCGCGTCGAGAACGACCCCGACGCCGGAACTCGGGCCGTGCCCGCGGCGTTGGTCAGATAGAACTCGAAGGACCCGGAAGCGGGCGCTGCGTTCCAACTCGCCCACCGCACCTCGCCCAGGACCGTGGCCCGCCCCGGCGAAAACCGCTGCATCGGCGAAGGTGCAAACGCCCCCGCTCCGCCCCGCCGCCACCACAGAACCGCCGTCGGCTGCGTCGAATTCCACAACACCGTGCGGGTCAGCGGCACCACCGGCGCAGGGCCGGTCGAGGCCGTGACCGCCATCGAGACCGCCGTGCCATTCGTCGCGTCCGAAGTCCGGCCCGGGCCATCATCACGCAGGTAATACCGGAACGTGTAGGTGGTGTTCGCCGGAATGGAGACGGTGATCCGCCATGTCGGGTAGGCCGCGGGATCGAGTTTGACCGACCGCCGCAGGTCGTTCGCCCCCAGTTCCGCGGCATCGCCCATCACAAAAACCGACTGCCCGGGCGTGGTGGCCTGCGAAATCTGAAACACAACCGCCTGCTCGGCCTGGCCGCGGGCCGAAGCGCAGAAAGCCAACGTGCAGATCGCAACCAACTTCATGAGTCGCAGCATGCGGTATCGTGCGCAAACAAAGTCGCCATTTCCACCTTCCGATTCTCGGACGATGCTCCGCCGAACTCGTTTACACTTGGACCCCCGGAACTCTACTTATGACCCCCCGATGGCTTCCAATGACCTCCCCTCCCTACCAATGACTTCCCGCACCTTCCATAACCATCATTCCCGCCCCATCAAGGACCCGCGATGACCGTCATGCTGCCGTTTGAACAGAAGATCCGCAACGTCAAACGTGTGGCCGACATCGTCGCTGTTCTCGTCAAGCACGGGTTCGGCGACGTCGTCCAGGAACTCGGGTTCGAGAAACTGATCGAGCGTTCCAACCGCGTCTTCGGCCTCCGCCGCATCGTCCCCGAGTTCGAGCATCTCCCCCGCAAGGTCCGCCTCCGCAAGGCCATGGAAGACCTCGGCCCCACATTCATCAAACTCGGGCAGGTGCTCAGCACCCGCCCCGACCTCATCCCCGAAGACTGGGCCGACGAGTTCAAGTTGCTCCAGGACGACGCCCCCCGCCTCACCGAAGAGGAAGTCCAGAAGCGCCTCAAGGAAGAGTTCGGCGACCAGATCGACGACCTCTTCCAGGTGATCGACCACGCCCCCCTCGCCGCCGCCAGCATGGCCCAGGCCCACCGCGCCAAGATGAAAACCGGCGAG
>CAZJXA010000160.1:0-7795 GCA_964549785.1 uncultured Phycisphaeraceae bacterium
ACGATACGCCGCTTCACCCCTTCACGCCGTCACCAACTTTCGCGCTTAGCTCCGTGGCCACTGCCTCGACACTTGTTCTTGCCGGGTGCCAGTATTGGCCCTGGTACAAGGACAAGCCCGCGCCGGTCACCGAAGCCGCGGCCGAAGCCGAGGCGCCCGTCACTGTCCTGCCTGTTGCAGAGGCAGAGCCTGTCGCCCAACCCGCCGCCGAGGAGGCCGCACCTGTGGAAGACGCCTGCGCCGTGATGGAAAGCCGCGACTGGGAAGCCTGGGTCAACAAGATGCCGGGCGTTGGCATGACGCCGACGATCCATGTCATCGGCAAGGTCGATGTGCGCACGGGCGGCTATACGTTCGAATGGAAGGAAGGGCCGACGGACCGCTCCGCCATGCCGGCGCTGCGGCTGAAACTCGTGCCGGTGCCGCCGGAAGGGATGGCCACGATGGCGATCACCACCGAGGACGTGAAATACGAGGCGCCGACCAACGGCCTCAACTATAGCCGCGTGATCATCGGGTGTGGCGACGCGACGCTGGCCGAAATTCCGGAAATCATGGACGTCCAGTGAGGCGCCTGATGGCAAGCCTGGCGGGCGCGGGCAAGCGAGGAGTATGAGAATGACCCAGATGAGCTTTCGCAGGCGGCTCGTTTTCCCGCTAGCCGCGGGCCTCGCCCTCACCGGGATTTCCGGCTGTTGCCTGATCCCCGGATACGGGGCGCAAGCGGCCGGCGCCGCAAGCCTGACGGAGGCGCAATTGCCAGTCGTGACCGGGACCGCAACCTACCGTGAACGGATGATGGCGCCTGCGGGCTCTGTGCTGACGGCCGTGCTGCAGGATACCTCGCGCGCCGATGCGGCGGCCGTGGACCTCGCCAGCTGGTCTGTACCGCTGGACGGGGTGAGCGTGCCGCAGCGCTTCACGCTGGCACCGGAGACCGCGCTGGACGCGCGGATGACCTATACCGTGCGGGCCACGATCAAGGGGCCTGACGGCGACCTGCTCTGGACGACAGACACCGCCCACCGCGTGCCGCCCGGCCAGACGGGGCCGATCGACATGGGCGAGCTGGTGATGGTGAAGGTGGCGCCTCAAGTTCCGCCTGCGGAGGATGTTCCCGTACTGGCCGGAACCGCATGGAGCGTCGATGCTATGGGGCAAACCGGGCTGGTCTCCGGCTCCGAGCCGACGATTGCCTTCAGCAAGGATGGCCGGATCAGCGGCACAACCGGATGCAACCAATTCTTCGGCGGCTATACGCAAGACGGCGCGGCGCTGACTTTCACCGGCGTCGGCATGACCAAGATGGCCTGCATGGCCGACGGCCTGATGCAGCAGGAGGCGACGTTTGTCTCTATCCTGAACGGCGAGGCCAAGGCGAGCCTGGACGCGGGCAGCAAGTTGACGATCATGGGCGCGGCCGGCGTCGGCTTTGTCGCCCTGCCGGTGCTGGCGAACGCGGCACCGGGCGACCCTGCCCTGCTGCGCGGCGCCGAATGGCTCGTGGAAGACCTGAACCGGATGGGCGTGATCGACAATTCGCGCCTGACGCTGAAATTCGGCGAGGACGGGCGCGTGAGCGGCTCGACCAATTGCAACAGTTTCGGCGGCACTTATTCCGTGGACGGAAGCAAGATGACCCTGTCACCGCTGGCGATGACGCGGAAGGCGTGCGCCGCCGAAGCGCTGGCGAACCAGGAGGCGCGCTACACCGGCGCGCTCTCGGGCGAGCTTGGCTGGCGGTTTGCCGAGGATGGCGCCCTGGTGCTTACCGGGGACGAGGATACGCGGATCCTGCTGCGGCGGTAGGCCCTGCTGTCTCACCCCTCCGTTTACGGAGTGCAGGGCGGGGTCAGGCTGTTCCAGAATAGCGTGACGGTGCGGCGGTCCAGCGGCGCGTAGGTAACCTGCAGGTCTGACAGTTCTGTGCGGGCGGGTTCGCGCCCGGAGGCGGCGCTGACCTGCTGGTAAGGAACACCCCAGTCCGCCCATTGTTGCGGCGGCGGGACCCAGATCGTGTAGGATGACTGGTAGGCGTAGATTTCCTCGCCTGTCCGGTCGATGCCGACCGAGTCCATGCAGGCGGTGTCCAGCATGGCCTGGGCGTCAGTAAGGAAGCGGCGGGGATTGCGCACGCCCATGCCGCTGACCAGTTCCAGTTCTGTCTGGGCACGCTCGCCGATGGCCTGGTTCTCTGGGAGAGACAGGCTCTTGCGGTCGCGCACCGCTATCATCTGCTCGATCGAGGAGGCGGTATTGTGCAGGCCGAGCGTCCCCTCTGGCAGGACGTAGCGTTTCGGCATGGCCGGGAAGACGAAGTGCGCGCATCCGGAAAAGCACGGGCCGGCAACGACAATCTCGTCGAGCCCCTGCTCCATCAGGAGCCGGGCGAGTTCGATGGGCCAGACCTTCTTTCCGCCGGCGCTGGCGATAATGACGCGTTTGGGCGCCCGCTCGCTGGCGAGGATGGCGGCGCGGGCGGCGCTGACGGTGGCCTCGTCGATCACGCCGCAGAAGAAGAGCGTGTCGGGGCTGAGGGATTTCACGGCGGGGCCGGATTCGGACCACCAGCATTCTTCCGTAGGCGGAATGGCGAGGGAGAAAATGGCTGAAAGCCAGCTGGCTTTTGCGTCGATCTCGGGCTGCGGCGCAGGCGTCTCGGGCGCCGGGTCCGGCTTCGGCGGCTCAGGTTTCATTGAGGGGACCGGCGCGATGGGCGCCGGGGCGTCTGGTTCGGCCGCGGCGGCGGCCTCCACAATGACGGGCTCGGGCGCAGCCTCCTTGTATGCGATGGGGGCACCGCCGGACTTGGTTTCCGGTTCGATACTCGCCGTCGGCTCGCCGGCGGCGATATCTGCCGGCGACGGAGCGCGCTTGCGCAGGACCAGCCGTTTGACGACCAGCGTGTCTGAAGGTGGGGCAGCGTCCTTTCCGGCGGCTGCGGGGTCTGGCGCATCGGACTCGATCTGGACGCCGAGCGGCTCTCCGGCGGAAGAGCCAACATAGATGATCGGCGCCGGCGGAGGGTCGCCAGCGGCAATGCGCGTCAGCGTGCCGTCAGGATTGGCGTAGACGTCTTCAGACGGCGTACTGCAGGCTGACAGGACCGCACCGAGGAGCAGAACAGCAGACAGGAACACGCCCCCGCGAAACAGGCGTTTCACGGGAGCGTGCGCAGAATGGTGGGCTGTGCTCATCACAGCAGGACGGTCTAGCCGACCTGAGTGAAGCCGCCAGCGCCGTCATCGCAATAGGTCGGCTTGAGCAAGGCGGGGTTGCTGCCATCGGTCGACAGGCTGGTCGCCATCGAATAGCACACGGCCTCTTCTTCGGCGCCGTCGGCCGGGGCGGTGCCGCCGGCTGCGCTGGCGCGCGGATCAGCGACCTGAGTGATGTCGGATACCTGGATCACCTTGGCGCGGTTGCGCTCGTCGATATATTCGACGCGCTGGGGCTGAAGCGTGCGGAGCGCTTCGAGCTGGGCCTGCTGTACACGGAGCTTGTCCTGCTGACTGTCGAAAGCCTGCCAGGCGGCGCAGGCGGCACCGGCTACCAGAAGACCAGGCAGAATGCCCCGGTCGGCCCGGCCGCTGCCGGTATTGTTGGCCACGACCGCGCCCACCAGCGCGCCGGCGAGCGAGGCGGCAATGCACTGGCCGACGCGTTGCTCCACGGTTTCGAGTTTTGCCGTGCCGGTCGTGGCGCAGCCGCTGAGCGTCAGCGTTGCGGCCATCACGGCGGCGATACATTTTGTTTTCATCATCGAGCGCATCCTGGCACCCCTCCTTAGATTGCTTGTGATTTATGTATTCCCTGTACTCTACAGCGAACGCGGCCCTACCAGTTGGCGTTCTTGTCTTCGGTCCCCGACAGGTCGACGCCTTTTACATCCTTGTTGTTGAGGCTCATGTTCGTGTCCGAAATGGTTCCGGTGAGCTTGTCGCCGGTGATCGTCAGCTCGATGTCGCGAGCACCGCCGAAGGGCAGCTCGCTGGCGAATTCAGGATCGCCGCCGGGCTTGTCCGACCAGAGCTGGGCGAAGCCGCCATCATCACCGGTGATCCGGCAAACATCATCCGTACACAGCGCACGGCCGGTGATCGGGATGTTGCGGACAACCCGCCCGCCGGCTTGGACGAATGACTGGGTCAGGTCGCCGTTGATGTCCCAGGCGAGGCGGACCTTGATTTCGCGGTCGACGAATTGCGAGGGATCTTCCGGCAACGGAAGTTTCACGACGCCGGGGAAACGGCGGATCTCGACCGGCGGCAATTGCGGCTGGACCGGGCGCCCATCGCCCCAGAAGACCAGCCGTCCGCCTGAGGCGAGGATGCGCGCGTCAAAATATTGCTTGAGGCGCTCGTCCGATCCCGGCGTCAGCGCGACCAGCATGTCCGAGCCGCTGAAATTATAGGTCGAGGCAAGGCCCGCTTCGAAGCCCGCCTTGCGGGCATCATCGGCCGTCTCGATGCCCGGCAGGGTCACTTTCGACAGGTTGGACAGAAGGACATAGCGCGTGACCGAACCGGTGGACCGGTTGGCCTGGGCCACGTCGGCAACACTTTTCAGGAGGCCGAATTCGTCAATCGAGACGGACGGCGCGGTGCCGTCGCCCTTGGATTCCCGGGCCGCGTTGGCGAGCGAGAGGGTCGAGAGTTTGCGGAACTGGCCCTGCCCTTCCTCGATCTGCTGCTTGGTGCCGCCGGAGGTGAAATCCTTCAGGCGGTCCGTGGGCAGAGCGGCCAGGTCTGCTTCAGACAGGCCCGGTACGCAGCCGCTGAAAATCAGCCGGGCGGCAGAACCGTCGATGGGCGCGATCATCAGCGAGACGCGTTCGCGGGCTTCGAGGACGCCGCCGACCAGGGCGATTTCAGCGCTGGCATAGTCGCGCATGCGCTGCTGGATCTCGGCGTTCTTAACGGGCATTTCCTGTGGCTCGGCGATGGCGGCGAGCGAGTGCTCGTCCACCACTACGATCGTGTGGCGTTTGCGCTCGGGCAGGTCCGAGAACTTGCAGAAGGCATCATAGGTCTGCAGACCGCCGCCGCCGCCGATAACTGTTGGCGTGGGACTGTCGCCGCAACCGGCGAGCGCCAGCAGGCCGAGGGCAGCCGCGCCGAGCCAGAGCGCGCGGGAATGTGAGTGTGCTGTCGTTGTCATGGTGACTCCGGTCTCGGATGGGACGTGAGCGCGATGCGGGGGCGCGAAGCCCCCTAGTCGCGCAGATAAAGGTAGAGCGGCAGGGTCGCGAGCTGGCCAGCCGAGACACGCTCGCGTTCATCGGCGAGGACGTTGTCGAAATTCGGCTTGTAGATCCGGGTCTTGCCGCCGCTCGCCTGGATTTTCTCACCAAGCGCGGCGCGGTAGGCCCGCAGAAGGCCGAGGACGCGCTCGTCGGTCGCCTTCACGCGGCCGGCTTCGCGCTGGAACACGTCATAGCCGGGCTTGCCGGTCATCTGCTTGCGGCGGGACTCGGCTGAGTCCTTGTCTTCGGAAAAACGGGATTCGGCAACGTTCAGCTCGCGAGCGACCTGCGCCTTGTAGAGCTTCTCATACTTGTCATCGAGCTTCTTTTTCTTCTTCGCCTTCTGCTGATATTCCGGGTTCGGATCATTCATGAAGAAGGTTGCGATCACGCCGAAGATGAAGCAGCCGAGGTTGCCCAGGACGAGTGAGCCGATTGTGGTCGGCACGTTCGGGGGCTTGAGGCCGAGGATCAGCGCCTCTTCGATCTGCGGCAGGATGTAATAGTAGCGCGCAGCGGCCACGATCCCGAGCGAGATGGTGAGCATGGCGGTGCCGAGCGAGAGGATCGCCCAGCCCTCACCGGCGCGTTTCGGGTTGTCGGGCTGGGTATAGTAATGCCAGCCGCGCAGGTAGCGGCCATAGGCCCAGGACCCGATGAGGATGAACAGGCCAACCAGCATGGTCGAGCCGAGAGCCATCATATCCGAGCGGATGATCGGTGTCTGGCGGAAGCTTTCGAAGTTCAGCATGCCTTCGAAGGGCATGATGACGGCGCTGAGCAGGCCGAATTCGAGCCAGAGGTTTGGCACGCGGGCATCGCGGCCGCCTTCCTCGTCCTTGATGCGCTCGTATTCCTGCGAGACATGATCGAGATCGGTGACGAGCTTGTTGTTGTCGGTGCGGAATTTGCTGATGGCCTTGATGCGGCGCTGCGCGCGGGCGCGCTTGGCATCGTCGATCTTCAGGTCGATCCATTCTCCGTGGGCGCCACGGGCGACCTCGATATTGGAACAATGACCGGCAACGGCCTCGACGGCGGACCGGCGGTATTCGCCGATCGTGTTGCCCAGCCAGGCCATCATGTTGTTGGTCATGTTGGGACCGGGCTCGCCTTGTGTGCCGTCCCCTGACAGGACGATCTCGCCGCTGTTGGCTTCGGCTTCCACGCCGTTCATCAGGCTTTCATAGGCCGGTGAGCCCTGGGACAGGTCGATTCCTGCATAGGCCTCGACTGCCGGGATGCCGGTCACGTCTTCAATATCGTTCATTTCCACACTGCCTTTCCCAAGTCGGAAGGCCGTCCGCTCCAGCCGGCCCTCGCTTCTCCATCTGAACTTTCAGTAATCGTCCGCCCCGTAGATTATGACTTTGTGCCTTTCGACCTCAAGCACGACGACCTGTTTCTTGCCCTGCGCGTCCTGCACGACGACCTTTTCGCCCTGATCGTCATCCACCACGGTGCCGGGATTTTCAGTGTAAACAGTTTCGCGGCCTTCGACGGACCCGGCGGTGTCGATTTTCTCGATCGGGATCTCGGTGACGGTCGGGCGTTCGAGGTCGGGGCAATACCCGATTTCACGGTCTTCGTTGCCGATGCAGGGCAGAATGGGTTTCTGCTTGCGGATATACTGGATGGCGACTTCGGCGACCGGCGCGATGAGGAATTCCAGGCGGCGGTTGACGCCGATATCGGCGACCGAGAGGCTGGCATTGATCGGCAGGTCTTCGCCAAAGGCAACGGTGTAGGTTTCGCCGCGGTCGACGCCGAGCACCTTGATCGAGGCGAGACCCGTGCGGGCACGCCGGCGCGACAGGGCTTCATTATAGTCCCGCGCCCCACGGAAGTCCGAATGGCCGGCGACGAAGAGCGCGATATGGTCCGGCTCCTTGTTGATGCTGTCGGCGATCACCTGCAGCACGGGCCAGACTTCCGGCCGGGGCTGGAAAGAGGCGGTGTCGAAGAAGACATTCTCGGGAAAGACGATGCGCAGGATCGGGAGATCGACTTCCTTGCCTGGCGGCAGCTCGCGCAGGATGAGATCGCTGACAGTCTCCGTGCCGTCCCAGAATTCGATCTGATCGGCGATTCCGGCATCGCGCGCGGCGGTCAGCAGGCGGCGGACCCGGACGCAATGCTGATAGGCCATTACCTCGTACCATTGGAAATTTCCGTTGGCATCGAGATCGACAAGGCCATTGGCCTTGCGTTTCAACAGGTCATCGCGAATTGCCTTGCAACTTTCGACCCAGTGAATGCGGGTGAGGCGGCCTTCGGGATCGGCGGCGGCAGGGGCGGACCAGACAATAGCGAGCGATATCAGCGCAGCGGCCAAAGTGAAAACACGGCTAAGGGCCGTCTGTATCAGCATCGCTGCATCGCTCCCCATGCCGCGCGTTTCCAAATTTTCCGCCAAAAACAAACAGAACCCCTGTTCGCTCACCCTCATCGGATGGTTAAACCGAAACTGCAGAAATTGTGCTTGATTAGGCGTCCCAACCTCTGAGCTCGACTTTGTACGTTTATCAGGTCAGGTCCAGGTCCAGAAGA
>CAZJXA010000161.1:0-7794 GCA_964549785.1 uncultured Phycisphaeraceae bacterium
CCGATGATCTCGCCCGTAAACGCATCGAACACCAGGCTCGGGAAGTTGGCATCGGTGACCTCGTCGGATGGGTCGAGCACGTCGTCGGCAAAGCCGATGGCGTTGCCGCTTTCGTCAAAGATCCGGATGATTGAATCGACGAAGTCCCTGGCGTCCGGCGTATCAATATCGACCAGCAACTGCCCGTTGTCGGGCACCGTCACACGGAAGAGGTCAACGTCGACCGAGCCGACCTCTTGGCCGAGGTCCGCCCCGATAAAGCCCAGGAAACTGAGCGGGGCGGCGTCGTCGCCCAGGACGACGTCGACCGCGCCGGAGATGAGGCCGTTGGGGTCCTCGTTGCTCAAACTGAACGAGATCTGATAGGTGCCGGTGGCCCCGGCCACACCACCCGCAAGCGTCGGGTCGTACGAGGTGTTAGGTGCACCGCTGACGCCCGCGTAATAGATTCCAGGGAGCAGGTTCTGTGTCAGCCGGGAATAACCGCCACCCGCTCCGTTGTCATCGGCCGCGAGTGCTCCGCCGGAGGCGTCGAATAGCCGCAAGTATGAATCAAAGTCCGCCGGGTCGTCGTCGTTTGAACCCAAGGAGATCGTCACGTTGCCGCGCGAAGCGACCTCGAACTTGAACATGTCGATGTCGCGGTTTCCGACCACCGTCGTGCCACCATCCGTGCCGATGCGGCCCGAGAGCGACACCACTTCGTTGCCGTCGATGGCAGGTGTCACGGCGAAGGCGCCGGCAATGCGGCCGTTGGGGTCCGGAACGTTGTTAGAGGGCGGATCCTCCGGCGGTGGGGGCGGTGGCAGCGGAACGCTGCCGAACCGGGCCCGTACGGCCTGCACCGCCGCATAAATATCCAATCGCGGGTAACTCACGCTCGTGTTCGCGACGTTGTCGTCCTCATCGTCGCCGTCAAAGATGATGTCGGACGTTGAAATGAGCGTCGAGACCACTTCCGCCGGCGTCAGCAACCGACCACCGAAGGTGAGCGCAGCATCCTGCAAAAGGGCAACCGCGCCCGCGACCACCGGCGACGCCTGTGACGTCCCGCCCATATCGCCGTAGGTGTTGCGGGGCGTGGTGCTGCGGATGAACGCGCCCGGCGCAAAGATGGTGTTGGAAGCGACAAGGCGCTGAGAGAAACTGGTGACGCGGTCCGGGGCGGTGGTAAAGTCGATGGCGCCGTCGCCCCACTCGATTCGACGCGAACTGGTGTCTTCCCAGACCGCCCCCACAACCAGCGTGCTGGCGACGCCGGGGCCCCCGAAGTTCTGGTACTCGTTCCCCTTGTAGGAATTGCCGCCTGCGGCGACGACCGTGACGCCGACGGACTCCAGCCGACGGATCTCGCGGACCACGGGGTCGCCGGAGAGTTGCGAAGCGCGGGTGTAGAAACCGCCGCCCAGTGACATGTTCACCGCGACGATGGTGTACCGCTCGCGGTTGTCGTAGACCCAGCGGAGCCCTCGGGCGATGTCGCCGTTGCTGCCGGAACCCCCGTCGCCCAGAACCTTGACGCCGATGAGGCCGGCCGATGGGGCGACGCCGATGGACGGATTGGTCGACGCCACGATTCCCGCGACATGGGTGCCGTGGCCCTGACGATCGACCGGAGACGACTCGCCGTTGACCGCATCGAAGCCGGCTCGGTAGTTTCCGGCGAGGTCGCGGTGGCCGCCGTCCAGGCCGGTGTCGAGCACCGCCACGGTAACCCCGGAGCCGTCGATCGACTGAAAGTCGGCGTCGGCTCGCAATTGGTTGAGGCCGATCTGGTCAAACGCCGCGAGGAGTTGCCGCGACTCGAGCGCGTCGAGCGCGTCGGCGGGCCGCCCGGCCAGCGCTGCGAGCAGCCGGGAAGGGCGGACGACGTTCCACAGTCGGATCAACATGAACAAATCTCCTGAACCGCCAGCCATTTTTCGTGAGGTCCCGATCGAGGATGGTATTAGACGTTCAACGCCGCTGCTCGGTTTGTGATGCCCTCTGAATCGGTCAATATCGGGTACTCAGGTCGTTCGAGGGCCGAATTTCCGCTCGTTCGGGTGTCGCTGGGTGTAACGCCTCACTCCGGCGAGCAGCCCGCACCCGATGACGATCATCAGTACGCTGAGCCATTGGCCGCGGGAAAAACCCAGAAACCGCTGGACTTGAACATGGGTGTCGGGGAGGCGCACGAACTCGGTGAGGATGCGGCCAACACCATAAATGATGAGGAACCATGCGGTAATGACACCAGGGGAGCGTTTCTTCCGCCAGATGAGGAAGAGGGCGGTGCCGACGACGACTGATTCCGCGAAACATTGATAAAGTTGCGTCGGATGCCGGGAACTGATGAGCGGCTGGAGCTGAGTCGCGAGTTCGCGTCCGACGGGCGAACCGGACTGAATGACAGCCAACACGTTCTCGTAGGCGGCGTCGAACGATTCGCCGTTGGACGCGGTCATGTACGGTCGCACGATGGTGGCGAGGGCCGCTTCTTGGGCGGCGCCCAAGGGCGGCGCGTGGCCCGAGAGAATCTCCTGCGGAAACTGGACACTCCACCAGGGGCCGGTCGTGCCGGGGGAGGTGGCGATTTTTCCGAGCAGTTCGCCGTTGATGAAGTTAGCAATTCTTCCCAATCCGAGCCCGGGTGTGCACGCGAGGGCGGCGCAATCAAAGGGGTGCAGCATCGGCACGCGGTCGGGGCGGGTGCCGTCGGCGGCCTTGGGCCCGCGCGCGATCACCCAACTCGCGATGGCCACTCCGAGGACGCCGCCGTGGCTCGCCATGCCGCCCTTGTTGACCTGGAGCAGGCCCCACCAAGGCACCGAATCGGTGAAGGTGATGAGCAACTTGGGCTCATAGAAAAGGACGTAGCCGAGCCGCCCGCCCGCCACGACCCCGATCACGAGCGCGAGCATGGCGTCGGTCATTCTGGCTTCGGACATCGGCGAGGTGCCGTTCTTTGACAGCCGCCGCAGCCACATCCATCCGAGCAGGAACCCGAGGGCGTAGGAGAGCCCGTACCAGCGGACGCCGACGCCGGGTGAGAACTGGATGAGGAACGGACTGATGTCATGGAACCACCCGAGTGTGGGCGCAAGTGTGTGCGCGAGTATGTGCGGCATGGGATGGCAGGATTTCTTGGGTTAGCGGATTCCGAAAAAGCGCTCGGTGTTGTCGTTGATGGCGGCGTGGAACGCCGAGAAGGCCTCGCCCCGGGTTTCGGCGACCGAGAGAGCGGTGTTCCACGCCATGAAAGGTTCGCAGGGGCGTGTGCCCCGGTGGGGCTCGGGGGAGAGGAACGGGGCATCCGTTTCAATCATGATGCGGTCCAGCGGAACCAGCCGGACGGCATCCTTCAGTTCCTTGGCGCTGCGATAGGTCGCGACCCCGGTGAACGACACCATGGCTCCAAAGTCGAGAACCTTGCGAATGTCTGCCGCGGACCCGGTGAAACAGTGGAAGATGAAGCGCTGGGGAGAAAGCCCGCAACGCGTTAACACCGGCAGCAGGTCGTCAAAGGCTTCGCGGCAGTGGATCACCACCGGCTTGACCAGTCCGGCGCGGGCGTGGGTGGCGATGAACTCCAAGTGATCTTCGAGCACGCGGTCTTGGATGTCGCGAGTGGGCGTCTTGTAGTGGTTGTCCAGGCCCAACTCTCCCCACGCGACGCAGCGCGGGTGCCGTGCGACCCGCAGCAGGTTGTCCCATTCGTGCGGGCCCTCGTGCGAGTGGAGGGGGTGAATACCCGAGGTACACCAGACGCGCGGGTGCGATTCCGCGATCGCGAGTGCTTCCAGACAGTCGCGCGTGGTAGTCGAGATGGTGATACAGCCCGAGACACCTTTCTCCGCGGCCCTGGCGACGACCGCCCCGGTGCCGCCGGGGTAGGCGGGCTCCTGAAAATCGCGGAACGTGAGATGGCAGTGGGTATCAATCATGCTGAACGCGCAAGGGTAGAAGTGGGGTCAGTCGGGAACAGGCCTTGGGGGGCCGTAACGTTGGTCGTGGCCGGCGCAATAAGATTACGTCGATCGGCGAACGTCGCCGCAGGGAGCCTTGCATGAATTGTTTTTCTCGCTCGTTGTTGGGATCGTGGTTCGGGTCGTCATGGGGGTGGCGTCGATTCGTGCTGGTGATCGCTGCGGTCGTGGCTGTTTTCGGCCCTGGCGCTACGGGCCGCTGGGGGGGCGTTGCCGCGGCGGTTCGGCGGGAAAGTGCCGATCCCCAGGTCGTCGAGCGGTTCTATGTGATTGAACTCGCGGGTCAACGGGCTGGCTCCATGCGAGGCACGGAGACGCGCGAGAACGATCGGATCAGCACGCGAACGAACGTGTCCTTTGAACTCGCCCGCGGCCCGGTGAAAGTGAAGATCAAGATGCAGGGCGAGTTTATCGAGACCGCCGCGGGCCAGCCGGTTTCGATGAGGTCGATCAGCGACACCGCGGGGATGACGGTCGAGCAACTCTTCACATTCCACGAAAACGACGTCGAAGTGACGACCACGCAGGCGGGCACCACCCGAACCTCCAGGCTGCCATTGCCGGACGGGTCGTGGCTCACGCCCGCGGCCGCCGAGCGGTATATCAAGCAGCGGCGCGAGAGCGGTGCGGAGGAGATTTCGATGCGGATCATCGATCCGCAGATCGGCCTGACGCCCGTCACCAGCCGGCACTACGACTTCGCGCCGGCGACACTCACCATTGATGGCATGCCCATCGAAGTGACGAAGGCGAAGGTGGAAATGAGCAACGCCCCCGGCATCATCAGCACCGAGTTCGTCGACGCCGAGGGCGTGCTGGTCCGATCCGAAACCGACATGGGCGGGATGACGATGGTGATGGCGGCGAGCACGGAGGCGGAGGCGGGGGTCGCGATCGAAGCCCCGGAGATCATGCTCAGCACGTTTGTCACGCCAGACCGCAAGATCAGGAACCCGCGTTCGCTGGTCCGGGCCGAGTACGTCGTGAGCGTCGACGGGGGCGAACTCCCGGACTTTCCGGTTACGGGTACACAGCGCTTCGAGCGGATCGACGCCCGATCCGCGACCATCACCGTGGACATGACGAACTACAGCGAGGCCCCGCTCGAAGACACATCCAACGCCAACTATCTGGGCTCGTCCGCCGCGCTCGACACCCAGGACGACGAGGTCCGCTCGATCACCGCGAGGGCCATCGCCAAAGCGGGTGACGACGACATCGCCAAAGCCCGCGCCGTGCGGCGCTTCGTCTACCGGTACATCAAGGAAAAGAATCTGGGCGTCGGCTTCGCCACCGCGTCGGAAGTCGCGCGAACCAGAGAAGGCGATTGTTCCGAGCACGGAGTCCTGACGGCCGCGATGCTGCGTGCCGCCGACATCCCGTCGCGCGTGGTGGCGGGGCTGGTGTACGCCGACAGTTTCGCCGGCGCCAACGACATTTTCGGGTATCACATGTGGACGCAGGCGCTCCTGACGATCGACGGCGAGAAGCGCTGGGTTGATCTGGACGCGACCTTCCCCGCCTCCGTGCACTACGACGCCACCCACATCGCGATCGCGGTGAGTGCCATGCAGGACGGAGATGGGATGAGTTCGATGGCCGCGCTCGCATCGGTCCTCGGCCGTCTCAAAATCGAGGTCGTGGACCTGGAGTACGAAGGGCGTTCTTCCGAACGGCCCCGCCGTCCCGGCGCCGAACCCGCGGGCGCAGCGCGGTGACCGGTCCCGCGATCGATGATTCGCCCCCGCCGCGAGTGCCGGCCCGTTCAGCCGATGGGCATAAGGGCACGTTCGGCACCGTGCTGATTGTGGGGGGGTGCGTCGCCGGGGGGACACGGATGATCGGGGCCCCCGCCCTCGCGGCCGCCGCGGCGACCGCGGCGTTTCGGGCGGGCGCGGGTCTGGTGAAGGTGCTGGCTCCCGCGCCGGTGCTCGACGTCGTGCTGGGAATCGCCCCGAGCGCGACGGGCCTTTCGTTCGCGGTCGATTCGGAAGGCCTGCCCCGGCTTCCCGAATGCATCGAATCGTTCGACCGTGCATTGGCGTCGTGCAACGCCCTTGTCGTCGGCCCCGGGCTGGGTTCGTTGGGAACGTCTCCGCTCGTTCTCCGCGCGATCCAGCACGAAGACGCCCCCGTGGTGCTCGATGCGGATGCGTTGAATGTGCTCGCCGAGATCCCCGAACTATGGCGCGATTTTCGGTGCGCCGCTGTCATCACGCCGCACCCCGGCGAGTTCCGCCGGCTGGCCCAGGCGTTCAAGATCACCGAAGATCCGGACGAACCTGAGCGCCGCGGGCACGCCGCGGCGGCGTTGGCGCAGCGGCTGGGGTGCATCGTTGTGCTCAAAGGCGCGGGAACCGTGGTGACGGATGGGCTGCGAGCGTGGGTTTCGAACGCGGCCAACCCGGTGCTGGGAACGGCCGGCACGGGCGACGTTCTGGCCGGGCTGATGGGGGGGCTGCTCGCGCAGCACGCGCGGCGGCCGAAGGCCGACCTGGCTTTATATGACATCGCCCGCATCGCGGTGCGGGCGCATGCTCTCGCGGCGGAGGCGTGGGCGGGCACCGCGCGAGCGAGCGGTGGGATGCTGGCGCTGGAACTGGCGGCGTGTCTGCCGGCGGTGCTGGAATCGCAGCGAATGAACTGAGCTCGGTATCAGTCCTCCGCTTCCAGCCGCCTCGGGGAGACGCTGGAGACCAGCCGGATCGTCGGGGTTTCGAGGTCGTTGTGGAAACTGGCCTCCTGGAAGTCGTTCGGCCGCACGGTGAAATCGACGGTCGCGCGTGCCAATCTCGGCCCGACGTCGTACTCGAGCGTAAACCAGAGGTCTTGAACGCCGGTGATCAGCGGGCGTTGCTCGCGCGCGGATTCAACGCCGTCGGTAAAGTCCACCTGCACATACCAGAGTTCGAACGGGCCCTGGGCCGCTTCGGTGGCCGCCCGCCGTTCGAGGCTCACGATCCGCCAACGGTTGGTCGCCTCGTCGCGGAACGTCTCGAACTCAATCGAATTCGAACGGACCGGGTTCTGATCGACATCCAGCGGATCGATCGGGTACGGCCCGAAGTTTTCGCCCGTTCGGATCATCGTGATCATGCGGTGCATGACCATCCGCGAGATCACGTTGGTGGAGGCCCCCTCGGTCGTGATTTTGTAACTCTTGTACGACGAGTCGAGCGCCACCATGGTTGCGGTGAGGAGCGTGGCGGTGATAGAGAGGGCGACCAGCATCTCCACGATACTGAACGCGCCGCGGCGGCCGGCCGCGCCGGAATGCCGGCGTGAGAATGTCAGTTGGCGCACGGGTGTCCCTCCCTGTAACTCTCGGCCAGTTCCTCAAAGTGCATGGGGAGCATGATCCCGCTGGGGAGAATCATGTCGCGGTCGAAGCGGAGTGAGATCCGGCCGTAGCCGTTGAACGGGACGGCGATCGCGCCGGGCGGCTGAGGCTGATCGGGGGCCACGTCCGCGAACCCGTCGCCGTTGGTGTCCCAGCCGACGATCTTGACTCCGCCCACGATGGGCAGCAGGTTGGGGTCCATCGATTCCTCGTCGCCGTCGGCAGGCCCGAAATAGCCCAGCGTGGTGTTGAAGGAGGCGGGGTTACCGATCGGGTTGCCCTGCGTGTCGACCATCGGACCTTCGCCCAGGGTCGGTGAGAAGGTCAGCAGCAGCGCGCCGTCGATCGACGTGTTGCCGCGGATGTCGATCACACCGGCGATCACCGCGCCGCGGAGCGCGACGTCCTGCTCGGCGGGGCTGTTGAAGGTCCCGATGTCCACCGAGTAGTTGGGGAGCATCATGGAGCTCTTGGCGATCTCGGATT